>JBBRIC010000020.1:0-35086 GCA_038221665.1 Sphingomonadales bacterium | reverse complement strand
CCCGACGAGAACATAAACCAGCGACAGCAACCAGCGCAGGCCCGTACGAATTTGTTCGCGGCGACGATCTGTCATGGTGTCAATAGCCTGTCTGCTTGTGCCCTTGCCTCATCGGTGACCGCAGCGCCCGACAGCATTCTGGCGATTTCCTCGCGGCGTTCATTTGGCAGTAATGGCGCCACCGTTGTGCGGGTGACGCCATCAGCCAGCGATTTGGCGATACGCCATTGATGCCGCCCGCGCGCCGCGACTTGCGGGCTGTGCGTCACCACCAGCACCTGGGCGGTTGTCGCGAGGCGATGCAGGCGCTCCCCGATCGCGGACGCCACGGCGCCGCCGACACCGCGATCGATCTCATCGAAAATCAGGGTGCCGGCGCTGCCGGTTTCGGCCAGCGCAACCTTTAGCGCCAGCACGAACCGCGATAATTCCCCGCCCGATGCGATTTTGATCAAAGGCCCGAACGGCGCGCCGGGGTTGGTGGCAATTTCAAATTCAACGCGTTCGCCGCCATCGGGGCCCAGCCCTTCATCGCCAAGCGCCGTGACAAGCGTGCGAAAACGTGCGGCATCGAGCTTTAATGGCGCAAGTTCCGCCGCCACGGCGATATCGAGCCGCGCCGCTGCCGCACGCCGCGCGATACCGAGCCGCTCGGCGCTTTGACGATAATCGACGCGTGCGGCTGCGCTTGCCGCGACCAACGCCTTTAACCCATTCTCGCCGGCATCCAGCGCTTCGGCACGCGCCGCCAATGCCGCCGCGTGCGCCGCCAGCGCATCCGGTTCGACACGGTGTTTCCGGGCCATGGCGCGAAGCTCGAACAGGCGCGCTTCGGTTGCCTCCAGCCTCGCAGGATCGGCATCCAGTGCCTGCACGGCCGCGTTCAACCGGGATTCGCCCTCTTCGGCTTCGACAAGCGCCCGATCGAAGCTGGCGAGCGCTTCTGCCAGCAACGGATGTTCCGCAGCGATACGGTCGAGCCGCCGCGCCGCCTGCGCCAATTGGCCGATGCCACCGCTTTTGTCCGCCAAAAGCATTGTAACGGCGGCAAGATCATCGGTCAGCCGCGCGCCCTTTTGCAGCGCCGCCCGCGCTTCGGCCAGCCGCGGTTCTTCCCCCGGCTCGGCCGCCAGCGCCGACAGTTCGGCAATGGCATGGTCCAGCCATTCGCGATCACGCTGGTCGGCGGCGATAGCAGCAGCGGCCGCAGCCTCGGCGTTTTCAGCAGCCTTTAACGATTGATAGGCCTGCCTGACGCCCGCCAACGGCTGCGCAAGGCCCGCAAAATTATCAAGCAACGCCCGGTGTCCACCCGCGGCGAGCAGGCCGCGATCATCCGACTGGCCGTGAATTTCAACCAGCGTTGCCCCCGCTTCGCGCAGCAGCGTCACCGACACCGGCTGGTCGTTGATCCAGGCGCGACCGCCGCCATCGGCCTTTACCCGGCGGCGCAACAGGATATTGCCATCGCATTCGATGCCATTATCCACCAGCAAAGCGCGCACCGGATGGTTACCCGGAATTTCGAATTCGGCCACCACCTGCGCTGCGTCCGCGCCAGTGCGGACCAGGGCTGCATCGGCGCGGCCACCCAGTGCCAACCCCAGGGCATCGAGCAGGATCGATTTGCCAGCCCCGGTTTCGCCGGTAAGGACCGACAGACCCGGGCAGAATTCGAGCGCCAGCGCTTCGATCAGCACGACGTTGCGGATATCGATCAGAGTCAACACCGGCCTGTCTTAGCCTTGCTTTTATCGTCCGTCTCCCCTTTGCCGGATCGAGCGTCGCCAGCTGCCCGCCAGGGCTGCGCCCCTGCCCCTAGCGGGCCTTTCTGCTTGCGCTGAGCCGAAAAATCCCTATACCGCGCAACTTCGCTCAATCCGGGGCTTCAGGCGGTCGCTTGTCCGGCCTAACGTGGCCGTGATAACAGCAATAATCGAATCTCCTAGACAGGTGCCAAAATGGCCGTTCCAAAACGCAAGACTTCGCCCTCCCGCCGTAACATGCGCCGCAGCCATCACGCGCTCGTTCCCGCCGCCTTTCAGGAATGCCCAAATTGTGGCGAGCTGAAAATGCCGCATAATCTTTGCGGCGCCTGTGGCTATTACAATGGCCGCGAAGTCATCGCGGTCGAGGCCTGATCGCGTTCGAAATCAAGAGGCGCAAGCCGGCCAGATGAGCGATTCACCCGACAGCAAACCGGTAATCGCTCTTGATGTCATGGGTGGCGACGCTGGATTGGCCAATGTCATGGCCGCTGCTGAAATCGCCTCGCTGCGCTATCCCCGGCTCTTGTTTCGCCTGTTCGGGCCCGAAACCGCCATTCGCGCCGAATTGAAAAATTGCCCGCGACTGGCCGCCATTGCCGAGGTCATTCACACCGACGAGGTCGTGCTTGGTACCGACAAGCCGAGCCAGGCTGTGCGGCATTCGCGGACATCGTCGATGGGCATGGCCATTGCGTCCGTCAAAGCCGGCGAGGCGCATGCCGCTGTTTCCGCCGGCAACACCGGCGCCCTGATGGCGATGGCGCTGTTTTCGCTGCGCACGATGGAAGGCATTGATAGGCCGGCGCTTGCAGCGCTGCTACCGACGCTGAAGAATGATTCCGTGGTGCTCGATCTTGGCGCCAATATCGAATGCGATGCTGAAAATCTCGTGCAATTTGCCGTCATGGGTGCGGCCTTTGCCCGAATCGTGCTGGGGTTGAAACGCCCGCGGGTCGCCATCCTCAACATCGGCGAGGAGGCATTAAAAGGCACCGATGAAATCCGGGAAGCCGCCGCTCTATTGCGTGGGGCACAATTGCCGATGTCATTCGAAGGCTTTGTCGAGGGTGACAAGATCGGCCAGGGCGATGTCGATGTTATCGTCACTGACGGTTTCTCCGGCAATATCGCGCTCAAAACTGCCGAAGGCACTGGCAAGCTGGTCACCGGCCTCCTCGCCAAGGCGTTTGAATCCTCCTGGTTGACGCGGCTCGGTTATTTGCTGTCGCGGGGTGCATTGCGCGCGCTCCGATCGCATCTTGATCCAAATGCGCATAATGGCGCGGTTTTTCTGGGGCTGAACGGGCTTGTCGTCAAAAGTCATGGCTCGGCCAATGTCCGTGGCATCGCCAATGCGATCGGTGTCGCCCATGATCTGATCGTTGGCGATGTCGGCACCCGGATTTCCCATGATCTGGCCAATTTTCGAGCGCATCGGGCGCCAGCGGCTGCGGCCAGCGCCGGCGCATGATCCGCTCGCAAATTGTCGGCACCGGTAGCTATCTGCCCAGCCGCATGGTCTCCAATACCGAGCTTGCGGCCAGAATCGATACCAGCGACGCCTGGATCGTCGAACGCACCGGCATCCGTCAACGCCATATTGCTGCGGACGGGGAATTCACGTCCGACCTGGGGACCGCCGCCGCACAGGCGGCCTTGCGATCGGCCGGGATGGCGGCGAGCGAAATCGATCTCGTCATTGTCGCCACGGCAACGCCCGACCAGACGTTCCCCGCCTGTGCAACCGTCATCCAGCATAAATTGGGGATGGTCGATGGTGTCGCCTTTGATGTGGCGGCGGTCTGTTCGGGATTTCTCTATGCCCTGTCGGTCGCCGATGCGATGCTGGTATCGGGCGGCTATCGCACGGCGCTGGTCATCGGTGCCGAAACATTTTCGCGGCTGCTGGATTGGGATGATCGCGCCACCTGCGTGCTGTTCGGCGATGGCGCCGGCGCTGTTGTCCTGCGCGCCGGAACCGGCACCGGTACCACCGCCGATCGCGGCATCCTGGCTTCAAAACTCCATTCGGATGGCCGTTATAATGACTTGCTTTTTGTCGATGGCGGACCCGGATCGACGGGCACTACCGGCAAGTTGCGGATGAAAGGCAAGGAAGTATTTCGCCATGCCGTCACTAATCTCGCCGCCGTCATGGCCGAAGTTCTCGATCGCGCCGGCCTTGGCGTCGAGGATGTTGCCTGGGTGGTGCCGCATCAGGCCAATTTGAGGATTTTGGAAAGTACGGCACGAAAATTGCAATTGCCGATCGAACGGGTCATTGTCACCGTTGAAAAACACGCCAATACATCGGCGGCATCGGTGCCACTGGCTCTGGATACTGCGGTTCGGGATGGCCGCATAAAGGCCGGTGACATCATATTGCTGGAGGCCATGGGAGGCGGATTTACCTGGGGCGCCGCAGCCGTAAGATGGTAGCTTGATTGCGGCGCATTGTCGCGCAATGATGCAACCTGTGATTTGTTGGGGGAAAGGCAGTCGCACATGAGCAAAACTGAAATTACCAGCCTGACACGCGCTGATCTCGCCGATGCCGTGCATGGCCAGATCGGCCTGTCGCGGATCGAATCGGCATCTCTGGTCGAATCGGTCCTCGATCAGATCAGTGATGCGCTGGTTGCTGGCTCGAACGTCAAGATTTCATCCTTTGGCAGCTTTGTGTTGCGTGACAAGGGCGAGCGCATCGGTCGCAACCCCAAGACCGGAATCGAGGTTCCCATCGAACCACGGACGGTTCTGACATTTCGCCCCAGCCAATTGCTGCGCGATGCCGTGGGCGGCGCCGGATCCGGTGCGATAAAAACCTGATCATGACAGAAAACCGAGATAGCAGCGTCAAACCCGAAACTGCCTACCGGACGATCAGTGAAGCCGCCACTGCGATTGGCGTGCCGCAGCATGTCCTGCGCTTTTGGGAAACGCGATTTCGGCAATTGCAGCCCCTGAAACGTGGCGGCAACCGGCGTTATTATCGCCATACCGACATGCTGCTGCTCGCAAAGATACGCTTTATGTTGCACGATCAGGGCCTTACCATCCGTGGTGCACAACAGGCATTAGCGGGTAAATCGATGACAGTCGCGGATGCCCCGGTGCCCGATGCGCCGAACGTAACGGAGTTGCCCCATCTCGCGCGGTTCGAATTGGATCGGCTGATCGCTGTGCGCGACAGGCTGCGCGCCGCGCTGTTGGCCTGAATCAATGCGCAGTCTCGCGGTTTTCAGCGTCAAGGGCGGGGTCGGAAAATCGGCTCTGGCGGTCAATCTTGCTTATGCAGCAGCAAAATTATCAGCGCGACGGACCTTGTTATGGGATCTGGATACGCAGGGCGCTGCAACCTATACGTTGCGGCTCAGCCCTCGCCCCGACGCGCTGGCGCGCAAGGGCATTGCAGAAGGTGAGCTTTCGGGCCTGATCCAAGCGTCCGATTTCACCAATCTCGATGTGCTGCCGGCGGATCGTTCGTTGCGCACGCTGGAACGCCAGCTGGTCGAAGATGACAAGGCGAAGCGCCTGAAAAAGCTGCTTAAAACGCTCGATCGCGATTATGACCGGATCATTCTCGATTGCCCGCCCGGGTTAACCGAGCTTGCCGATCAGGTGTTTCGGGCGGTGGACCTTCTGGTGGTGCCGATGTTGCCCTCTCCCTTGTCCGAACGGGCCTATGACCAGTTGCTGGAACATCTCGCTCGCCATCACAAAGGCTTGGCCCCACTGGTGCTGCCGGTTTTCACCATGGTCGATCGCCGTAAATCCCTGCATGCGCAGACCATTGCTGCGGCGCCGGAGCGTGCGACGATCCCCTATGCAGCGGCCGTTGAAGCGATGGCTACAACGCGGCTGCCGGTAATTGCCAAATCGCCCTCGACGCCGGCTGCGGCTGCTTTCCGCGCGCTATGGACCGATGTTGAACGGGCCTTGCTCAAAACGGGCTGACCGTAAAAACTATTCTGCTGCAACCTGTCCGGGTTTTGCCGCTTCAGCTGCCGGTAAAGCCATGACTTTGGCGGCGCCGCGCCGGGATCGCAATCGCGCATTCAGGCCTTCGATCCCCAGATAGACGACCGGCGTGATGAACAGCGTCAAGACCTGGCTGACACAGAGGCCGCCAAGTACCGCGATCCCCAGGGGCTGACGGAGTTCGCCGCCGGCACCAAGGCCCAGCGCCAGCGGCAGCGCCCCGGCCATGGCCGCAAAGGTCGTCATCATGATCGGGCGAAAGCGTTTCGACGCCGCTTCCCGAATGGCATGGACAGGCGTCCAGCCATTGCTGCGCTGCCCCGCAAGCGCAAAATCGATCATCATGATGGCGTTTTTCTTGACGATCCCGATCAGCAGCACGACGCCAATGATACCAATGACATCGAGCGGCATGTTGAACAGCCACAGGAACATGACCGCACCAATGCCGGCGGCAGGAAGTCCCGACAGGATGGTGATCGGATGCGCAAAACTTTCATACAGCACGCCGAGCACGATATAGATGACGATGATGGCGGCAAGGAACAGGATCGGCATCGATCCTGTTGATGCTTCAAACTGCTGGGCATTGCCGCCAAAGGCGCCATTTATGCTTGCCGGCTGGCCAAGATCGCTGGCCGCAGCTTCGATCAGCGGCTTTATCTCGGACAGCGCCACGCCCTTGGCAAGGTTGAACGACAGCGTCACCGCCGGCAATTGGCTCTGATGCGACACGATGACAGGGGCGCCTTCGATGCTGACCCGCGTTACCGCCGATAACGGCACCAGTTCGCCGGCGACGCCATTGCTGCCATTGCCACGCACGGTCAGCCGACCAATCGAATCGGGCGTTATCTGGTCGGCGGCGGCAATTTCCATGATCACCTGATAACTGTCGACATCGGTGTAAACCGTTGAAATCTGTTGATTCCCATAGGCTGAAAAAAGTGTCTGGCGAATGGCTGCGACGGGCACACCCAGTCTGGCTGCCGCATCGCGGTCGATATTGATCATGGCCTGGCGGGCGCCGCGTTGATAATCCGATGACATATCCTCAAAGCCTGGCGTGGCGCGCAGCCGCTGTTCCAGGCGCGGCGCAAAGGCATAGAGTTGATCCTTGTCGACCGCCGACAAGGTATATTGATAATTTGTCGGGGACGGGCGGCCACCAAGCTGCAAATTCTGCGGCACGTTCGGGTAAATCGAAAAACCCGGGATGTTCGACATTTTCTTGCGCAAACGCGTCTGAACGACATCGATCGAGTCGCGCTCGGCGCGCGGTTTCAATGGCGCAAACATGCGGCCCCGGCTGGACGAATCACCGCCGCCGATAAGGGAATTGACCTTCACCACCGCGGGGTCGGCGAGCAGGATGCTGGCAACGCGATCCTGTTTGGCCACCATCTGGTCAAAACTGATATCGGGTGCAGCTTCGGTGCCGATGAAAATCGCCCCTGTGTCTTCAATGGGGAAAAAGCCTTTCGGAACGACGCTGAAACCCCAGATCGCCACGCCGATCGAAGCGATTGTCAGGAAGCCGACGGCCTTGCGATGCCGCAATGTGCTATCAAAGGCGCGCAGATAGCTGTTTTGCATGGCCGCAAACGCCCGTGTCGACACCCGGGCGACCCGGCTGCCCGGCGCCTGATGGCCAGGTTTGAGCACACGCGCCGCGATCATCGGGATAAGTGTCAGTGAAAGCACCGCCGAGACTGCAATCGCGATCGTCAACGTCACTGCAAATTCAAAAAACAGCCGGCCAATGACGCCGCCCATGAATAATAAAGGGATAAAAACCGCAACCAGCGACACGGAAATCGATAATACGGTAAAGCTGATTTCATTGGCCCCGCTGACTGCGGCGCTGCGCGGTGCTTCGCCATCTTCGATATGGCGCACGATGTTCTCGAGCACGACAATGGCATCATCGACAACAAACCCTGTCGCCAGCGTCAGGGCCAGCAACGACAGATTGTCGAGATTGAAACCAAACAGATACATGCCGGCAAAGGTGCCAACAGCGGCAACGGGCAGTACCACGGCTGGAATTGCCGTCGCCCGCGCATCGCCAAGCACCAGATAAATCACCAGAATGACCAGCAGCGCTGTGCCGATCAACGTAAATTGTGCGTCGGCAACCGACCGCCGAACCGATTCCGACCTGTCGATGATCGTAGTGATCGAAACCGACGGCGGCATCGCTTCAGCGATCGCCGGCAGCACCTTGTTGACCTCGTCCACCAGCCCGACGACATTACCACCCGGCTGGCGAGCAACGGCTATTGTCAGCGACGGTTCACCATTGAATTTTGCAATGCCGCGCAGATTTTCATAACTGCTGAAGACCTTGGCGAGATCGCCAAGCCGAACCGGCAGGCCATTGCGCGACGCAATTATGATATTGGCAAATTCCTCCGGCCGTTCCAGATTGCCGCTGGCATCGAGCGTATAGTTGCGATCACCCCCGGTAATGGCGCCAACCGCCGCATTGCTGTTGGCCGATGCGACGGCCGCACGAACGTCTTCTGTGGTCAGACCACGACTGGCCAGCGCATCGGGATCGAACTGGATACGGATGGCATAGCGCCGGCTGCCAAAGGTCTGGACCTGGCCCGCGCCGGGCAAGGTCGATAGCCGGGGAATCAGCAGCGTGTCGACCAGAGTCTGCAATTCGTTCAGCGGGCGCGTCTTGTCGCGCACCGATAGCAGCAGCACCGGTTGATCGGCGGGGTTGACCTTTTGAAAGGTCGGCGGCGACGGCATTGCCGTTGGCAGACGCCGCGCCACAGCCGATAGTGCCGATTGGACATCGAGCGCCGCGGAATCGATGTTGCGGTCAAGCGCGAATTGCACCGTGATGTTGCTCGATCCGGTGGACGAGGTCGAAGTGATCTGGTCGACGCCGGCAATAGTTGAAAGCTGACGTTCGATAGGCGTCGCTATCGATGACGCCATGGTGGCCGGGTTGGCGCCGGGCAACCGCGCCTCCACCTGTATCGTCGGCAGATCGACTTCGGGGAGCGCCGATACCGCCAATTGGCGATAACCGAACAAGCCTGCAAACAATATGGCGATACTGAGCAGCACCACCGCAACCGGGCGTTCGACGCAAAGCCGGACAATGCCCATCAGCCGCCGTCCGCCACGGGCCGGCTGGCCGTCGCGCCATGCGCCGTAGTGGCATTACCGGCCGATCTTGTGCCCGACCCCGGCCCTGCGGCGCGCGTGCGCACCCTGTCCCCCGGCTTTAGTTTCGACAGGGTATCGATGATGATATTGTCGCCAGCGATAACCCCGCCGGCGATAAAGACCTTGCCGCCGGTACGGCCCGCGATCGTCACATCGCGCATCGCCACCTTGCCATCGGCGGCAATCGCCCAGACAAAGGGCGCGTCACGGCCATTCTGGACGGCGGCCTCGGGCAGCGCGATAAATTGGCTCGCGGTGCCCAGCGGCAGTTCGATATCAACGATAGCGCCCGGCCACAAGCTATTGTCAACATTGCTGAATTCTGCCTTTGCGGTGACCGCGCCGTTGCCGGCACCAACAGTATTGTCAAGAAATGCCAATCGCCCGGTGGCGAGCGGCGCAGCGGCGGCAGCACTGTTTTGCGGCCGTGCCGTCACCGTCAGGCTGCCAGCCGCCATGGCCGCCTGCACCGTGCCGATCTGATCCGGCGGCACCAGAAACCTTATCGAAATCGGCGACAATTGGTTGATCGTCACCAGCGGCTGCGCATCACCGGGGCGCACATTCGCGCCCAGGCGAAAACCCAATTCCCCGGTTCGCCCGCTGACGGGTGCGGCAATGGTCAGGAAGCTGAGGTTTGCCAGCGCTGCCTGGACTTCGGCTTCGGCCCCGGTGATGCCGGCAGCAGCACTATCGGCCAGCGCCCGCCGTTGATCGAGCACGGCGTTCGAAACAAAGCCTTTCCCGACAAGCTGTTGTGCCCGGCCGTAATCGCCGCGAGCCTGGACCGCGGCTGCGCGGGCACTGGCCAGACGGGCGCGCGCCTGCGCCAATTGGGCCGCAGCGGTACGATCATCCAGCCGGAACAACACCTGCCCGGTGCGAACATTGCCGCCTTCCTTGAACAGGATGGCGGTGATCTGGCCTTCGGCGCGCGGCCGCACAGCGACGGTTTGCAGCGGCGTCACGGTACCGAGCGCGGTCAGGCTCGGCACGAAATCCTGGGCTTTCGCGATGATGGCACCAACCATCTGTGGCGGACGCTTGCGCGTGGCGGCGTCACCATCGGCAGATTTGCCGCAGGCGACAAGCAACGGTAACAGAAACAAGCCTGCGCACAGCATCCGGTGCCGGGGGGGAAAAGCGAGTTTAGCATTCATTCCAGCAATCAAATTCCACAAACCCACCAAGGTTCCATTGCGCAACCATGCCCCCGACGCTGCGTTTTGCCAGCCGCTGTTACGATAACTGAGGGCGCCAATACAACGCTCGCTATGGCACAAGCCGGCATCGTCAGGCTTTCAGACGCCAACCCGATTTCAGAACCTTGTAACAGATCGCCCAGAGCAGAATATTGAGGACAAGCAGAACCAGCGCGCCCTGGCCGAGCAGTCCATCCGAAACACCGATGAAACCGCTCCGAAAACCGTCGATGATGTAGAAAAACGGGTTGGCATGGCTGATGGCCCGCATCGTTGGATTGACGCGATCGATGGCGTAAAACGTACCCGACAACAAGGTCAGTGGTTGAATGACGAAATTTGTCACTGCGGCCGCATGATCGAATTTATCGGCCCAGATCCCGGTCAGCACGCCCAGCAGCCCGAGCATGATTGCCCCCATGCTGCCGAAATAAAGCACCAGCAGCGGGTATCGGATCGGCACATCGACGCCCGGCGCGATCAGCATCACGACCCATACCGCCACGCCGACCAGCCAGGCGCGTGTCAGGGCGCCGGCAACATAGGCCGCCAACAGTTCCCCTGCGGACAGCGGCGGCATCAATATATCGATGATCGAGCCCTGAATTTTTGCAACCAGCAGCGATGAAGTTGAATTGGCAAAGGCATTCTGGATCATGCCCATGACAATGAGACCCGGCCCGAGGAAATCGGCATAGGGCACGCCCAGCACTTCGGCACGCGATTTGCCGAGCGCCAGCGCAAAAATCACCAGAAACATCAATGTCGTGATCGCTGGCGCCCAGACAGTTTGCAACTGCACCTTGAAAAAGCGCCGCACTTCCTTCAGGTATAGGGTCTGCAAACCCTGCCAATTGACCGACGGGATGATCACCACGCCCGGTTCGGGATGGCGGGTGCCCAAATCGGCTTTTGACGGTTCAGGGTTCAACATCATCCGGCTTTACCGCCGGCATCGCCATCGCCGCAAGGCCATATGGCCAAAAGGACGACGCGCATGGCATGGACAGAAGAACGCATTGCCCAATTAAAGGCCGGCTGGGAAGGCGGCATGACCGCCAGCCAGATCGCCGAACAATTGGGTGAGGGCGTCACCCGCAACGCCGTGATCGGCAAGGCGCATCGGCTGGGCCTTGATTCGCGCCCTTCGCCGGTAAAGGCCAGCGACGATGATGAAGCCACGGCGCCCGCCGCCGTTGCAAAAGCCGATATCACGCTGCCGCCCGCCATGCTGGCGACGCCTGCCGCCCCTGCCCCCGTCAGGGCCGCCGCCAAAAAGCCGGCGCGTGCTGGCAAGGCGACGAAAACCAGCCTGCTCGACTTGAGTGAAAAAATCTGTAAATGGCCGATTGGGCACCCGGGCGATACGGATTTTCATTTTTGCGGCAAGCCTTCACAGGCCGGCTTTCCCTATTGTTCCGAACATTGCCTGATCGCCTATCAGGCCCAATTGCCACGTCGCGATCGCGATCGCCGGCCGCCGCCGCAAATGCCCGGCATGCCGCGCCGTTGATCCGGCTAAATGGCATGCGATGCGCCATTTGCCTGTCCCCGTCTAAAAGTTTAACGTCGTCATGTTGTGTTTTGCATGGAATCAATGATGGCCCAAACCGCTGATTTCGATGTCTTGATCGTTGGTGCCGGCCTGTCCGGTATCGGGGCCGCTGTGCATCTGCTGGCGGGCTGCCCCGACCGGTCTTTCGCCATATTTGAAGGCCGTGCAGCCATTGGCGGCACCTGGGATTTGTTTCGCTACCCCGGCATCCGGTCGGATTCCGACATGTATACGCTAGGCTATAATTTCAAACCCTGGCAAAAGGCCAAGGCCATCGCCGATGGCCCCAGCATCCGCGACTATATTTGCGAAACGGCGGTCGAAAACGATATCGAGCGTCACATCCGGTTCGGGCACAAGGTAACAGCGGCGCGCTGGTCATCCGACGACGCGCTATGGACCGTCAGCGTAATATTGGCAGATGCCAGCACGACCGAATATCGCTGCAACTTTCTGTATATGTGCAGCGGCTATTACAGCTATGCCGAAGGCTATCGGCCTGAATTTGCCGGCCAGGCGGATTTCAAGGGCCGGATCATTCATCCCCAATTCTGGCCCGATGATCTCGATTATGCCGGAAAACAGGTCGTCGTCATCGGCAGCGGCGCCACCGCTGTCACGCTGGTTCCCGAAATGGCCAAGACAGCGTCGCATGTCACCATGTTGCAGCGATCGGCCACCTATGTTGTCAGCCGGCCGGCAAAGGACATGATCGCCGATGTGTTGCGCGCCATCCTGCCGGCAAAACTGGCGTACAGGCTGGTGCGTTTCAAAAACGTGCAGTTCGGCATGTATTTCTATAAATTGGCGCGTCAAAACCCGGAAAAGGTCAAAGCCAATCTGATCGGCCGCGTCGAAAAACAGCTTGGCCCCGACTATGATATCGCGACGCACTTCACGCCAAGCTATAATCCCTGGGACCAACGGCTTTGCCTGGTGCCGGATGCGGATCTGTTCAACGCCATCAAATCCGGTGCCGCGTCGGTCGCCACCGACCAGATTGCGCACTTCACGCCCGACGGTATTGCCTTGAAATCAGGCAAGACCCTGGCCGCCGACATAATTGTCACGGCCACCGGCCTGAAACTGATCGCGCTTGGCGGCATGGCCGTCAGCGTTGACGGGGTTGCTGTCAGCACATCGGAATGCCTTGCCTATAAGGGCATGATGTTTTCGAATATTCCAAATCTGGCGGTGTCCTTTGGCTATATCAATGCTTCATGGACGCTGCGCTCTGACCTGATCGCCATGTATGTTTGCCGCCTGCTCAACCATATGAAAGCGACCGGCACGCGCGTTGCAACGCCAGTGCCCGGGCCCGATGTCGTTGCCGAAAAACTCTCGATGGACCTGTCATCGGGCTATGTGCAACGCGGCAGCGATGCCCTGCCCCGATCGGGCAATCGGGCGCCCTGGCTGGTTACCGCCAACTACCGGATCGATACGCTGGAATTGCGCGATGGCCGGGTCGATGATGGCGAAATGCGGTTCACGACACCCGCGCCGGCCCGCATGCTCGACATGACAGTCCCATCCCGGGCGTGACCCGCGGCGGCCGTTTTGACTCTCGCTCAGGCTCGATAACGCCAGCCGTCAGATGCGTTCCTTGACATAGCGGCCGGGTGCATCCTCGATGGCTTTGTGGACGCCACTCCCAGGCTGGCGGGCGGGGACTCTGGCGCCCGAGCGGGGGGCCAGCCAGTTGATCCAATCCGGCCACCAGCTGCCTTTGACTTCCTTGGCCGTCGCCACAAAATCGTCAAAACGGGCGGGCAGTGTCGGGCTGGTCCAATACTGATATTTATGGGCGGATGGCGGGTTGACGACGCCGGCGATATGGCCAGACCCGGCCAGCACAAACCGCATGTCGCCGGTGAAATTGCTGGTCAATTTATAGGCCGATCGCGCCGGGGCGATATGATCTTCCTTGCCGCCCTGAATATAGCTGGGGGTTGCAACCGTGCGCAGATCGATGGGAACACCCAGCACGGTAATCGCGCCGGGTTTTACCAGCAGATTGTCGCGGTACATCCATTCCAGATATTGGCGATGCCATTTTGCCGGCACATTGGTCGCGTCGCTGTTCCAATAGAGCAAGTCAAAGGGCAGATAATCCTTGCCCAGCATGTAATTGTTGACGACATAACTCCAGATCAGGTCATTTGATCGAAGCATGTTGAAGGTCAACGCCATGGCGCGCCCGTCGAGTGCCGGCTTGCCATCCGTCAATTTGTCGATCGTATCGAGCGTTGCATCATCGGTAAAAACGCCCAGATCGCCACATTCGCTCATATCGACCTGCGCTGTGAAGAAGGTCGCGGAGGCAATTTTTCCAGCTTCCCTGCGCGCCGCCAGCACGGCCAGCGTCGCCGCCAGCGTGGTGCCGGCAACACAATAGCCGATCACATGCGTTGCATCGGACCCGCAAATTTCGCGCACCAGATCGATCGCGGTGATCTGGCCTTCGCCGACATAGGTATCGAGCGTTGCATCCGCGATGCTCTCATCGGCATTTTTCCAGGATGTGACAAAGACCGTCAGCCCTTGCTCCACCGCCCAGCGGATGAAGCTTTTTTCAGGCGTCAGATCAAGGATATAGAATTTGTTGATCCAGGGCGGAAAGATCAGCAGCGGGGTGGTAAAAACATCGGCCGTGGTCGGGCTGTATTGAATGAGCTGGAACAGGCGGTTTTCAAACACCACCTTGCCGGGCGTGACGGCAACATTGCGACCGACTTCGAAAGCAGATTCATCGGTCATCTTCATGCGGCCGGATTTCAGATCGTCGAGTAGATGCTCAAGCCCTTTCAACAGGTTGCTGCCGCCGGTTTCGACGGTTTTCTGCAAAACCTCGGGATTGGTCAGGGCAAAATTTGAAGGCGACATCGCATCGATGAACTGTTTGACCAGAAATTGCGCCTTCGCCTTTTCGTGCGGCTCCAAGCCTTCGATGCCCTTGCTGCCCTCCATCATGTAATTGGAGGCGAGCAGATAGGATTGCCGGATGAAATCAAAGGCGGGCGCCGTATGCCAGGCATCCCCCGCAAACCGCTTGTCCTTGACATTAGTGGTCGCAACTTTTGTGGCATCGGGCTTTAGGAATGACAGCCACAGCTGCATGGCGTCGGTCATGTAACGGTTCTGCAGGTCGAACAGCCGCTGCGGATCGGCCAAGGCCGCCGCCGAGGCGCGCTGCCAGGTGGCAACGGCGCCCATGGGATCGGGCGATGGCAAATTGCCCGGTTCCTTGCTCCAGAACTCCAGCATCATCTGCTGGCCGCGACCCGCAAGCTCGGTCCATTGCTGGAACGCTTCAATCGGTTGCGGCACCGCCGGCAAATCGGCCATGGCTTGTTCTCCCCATCAATATCTGTGCTTTTGCAGCATAGTGAACCCGATGCAGGCCAAGGCCAAGCACTTTGCCACGTTCTGGCGGCAGCCGATTTTTGACAATTTTGCTGCCTGTTTTGCAACAATGGCTTTTCGGAAGGCATGAAGCCAATTAAGAGAGTGGCAGGTTGAAGTCTTCAACCGGTGGAACTGAGGAGAATTGCGCATGATCAAGCCATTGTTTGCCATCACCGCCTTGCTGGTCGTGGCACCGGCCTTCGCTCAGGAAATGCCTGCGGCCCCAGCCCTGCCGATGTGCAGTGCCAAGGTTACCGATCGCTGCCAGCAGTCGGCCGCCCAGCAGGCTCGCGCCATGACCGGTGAACAAGCCGACAAGCGGGACGCCCGCAATGGCGGTCAATGGTCGCCAAACGGCCGTGCCGCCAAAAAAGCCCCTGCCGCCAAACCAATGTAAGGCTATTCACCGGTAATTTGATTGGCGGGCGGGGGTGGCAACGCCCTCGCCCGTTTTGTTTTTTATGCCGATCCTGACCGCCCCAGTCCCGAAAATGTCTCCTTTCCGTTGATCGAAAGCCGTTGCGATGCACGATGATTTTTACCGGATCCGCCGCCTGCCGCCCTATGTCATCGCTGAAGTCAATGCGATGCGGGCGACGGCGCGGGCGCGCGGTGACGACATCATCGATCTTGGCATGGGCAATCCCGACCTGCCGCCGCCGCCGCACGTCATTGAAAAACTTTGTGAAGTGGCGCGCAAGCCCGATGCGCATGGCTATTCAGCGTCAAAGGGTATTCCAGGGCTGAGAAAGGCCCAGGCCGGCTATTACGCCCGGCGTTTTGGCGTCGACGTCGATCCCGATAGCGAAGTCGTGGTCACGCTTGGCTCAAAGGAAGGCCTTGCCAATCTTGCCCAGGCGATCACCGCGCCGGGCGATGTCGTGCTGGCGCCCAACCCCAGCTACCCCATCCACACCTTCGGCTTCATCATCGCCGGCGCGACGATCCGCAGCGTGCCGACGACCCCTGACGAACGTTATTTTGAGGCGCTGGAACGCGCCATGAAATTCACCGTGCCCAAGCCTTCGGTGCTGGTCATGGGCTATCCATCGAACCCGACCGCCGAAACCGTCGATCTGGCCTTTTACGAGCGCGTCGTCGAATTTGCCAAAAAGCATCAGCTCTGGGTGCTGTCGGACCTTGCCTATTCGGAAATTTATTTCGATGGGCAGCCGACGCCGTCGATCCTGCAAGTCTCCGGCGCCAAGGACGTTGCGGTCGAATTCACCTCGATGAGCAAAACCTATTCGATGGCGGGCTGGCGCATCGGCTTTGCTGTCGGCAACAAGACGCTGATCGGCGCTCTGACCCGGGTCAAATCCTATCTCGACTATGGCGCCTTCACACCCATTCAGGCAGCGGCCGTCGCCGCCATCAACGGCCCGCAGGATGTCGTTGAATCGAACCGCAAACTCTACCACATGCGCCGCGACGTGCTGGTTGAAAGCTTTGGCCGCGCCGGCTGGGACATCCCGCCGCCGCGCGCCAGCATGTTCTGCTGGGCACCGCTGCCACCGGCGCTGTCCCATCTCGGCTCGCTGGAATTCTCCAAGCAGCTGCTCACCCATGCCGGGGTCGCGGTCGCACCGGGCGTCGGCTATGGCGAGGACGGAGAAGGGTTCGTGCGCATCGCCATGGTTGAGAATGAACAGCGTCTGCGACAGGCGGCTCGAAACGTGCGGAAATATCTGCAATCAATGGGGGTGAATACGCCGGCAAAGGCGAGTTGAGCCAGCGACAGCTTCGGGCCTCAATTGCATTTCCCGGCTTGCACTTTTTAACGCGGCTCGCAAAGACTTGGCGCTTACCCTACCCGGAGTGATTGATGGCAGCCCCCCTGAACCTTGGCCTAGCCGGCCTCGGCAATGTCGGCGCCGGCGTCATCCGCTTGCTGCACGACAATAGCGACTTGATCACCCGCCGCGCCGGGCGGCCGCTCCGCATCACCGCCATCAGTGCGCGCGACCGGAATCGCGACCGGGGCATCGATCTGTCGCCTTATGCCTGGGTCGATGACGCTGCCAAACTCGCCTCGCGGCCCGATGTGGATGTCGTTGTTGAACTCATCGGCGGCTCGGACGGCCCGGCGCTGACGCTTGCCCGCCGCACGTTGGAGGCCGGCAAGGCGCTGGTCACGGCCAACAAGGCGATGCTGGCCCATCATGGGCTTGAATTGGCCGCCAGCGCCGAAGCGGCTGGCCTCGCGCTCAAATATGAAGCCGCTGTCGCCGGTGGTATCCCGATCATCAAGGCGATCAGCGAAGGCATGGCGGCCAATCGGATCGCCCGGGTCTATGGCCTGCTCAATGGCACCTGCAACTATATACTGACCCGGATGGAAGCTGAACGGCTGGATTTCGGCGCGGTGCTGGCGGAGGCCCAGGCCGCCGGTTTTGCCGAGGCCGATCCCGGTTTCGACATCGATGGGATCGACACCGCCCATAAGCTCAGCATTCTTGCGGCGCTGGCGTTTGGCACGCGGATCGATTTCGCCACCGTGGCAACCGAGGGCATTCGAGCCATTGAACTGGCCGACCTCGACCAGGCTGCGGCGCTGGGTTTTCGTATCAAGCTGGTCGGCCTAGCCGAACAAGAGGCTGGTTCCCTGTTTCAGCGCGTGCACCCGGCGCTGGTCCCGATCGATCACCCGCTGGCGGCCGTCTCAGGCGCCTTGAACGCTGTTGCCGCCGAGGGTGATTTTGTCGGTCGATTGTTTTTGCAAGGCCGGGGCGCCGGCGCCGGGCCGACCGCCAGCGCCGTTGTTGCCGATCTGATCGATATCGCCCGTGGCCATATGGGGCCAGTGTTCGGCATGCCGGTGGCCAGCCTGTCGACGCTGCCCGCCGCCAGCGCCGCCAATCGCCAGGGCCGCTATTATCTGCGCCTGACGGTTGTCGATCGCCCCGGCGTGCTTGCCGAATTGACGGCGGCGCTGCGCGATCATGGCGTTTCCATCGAAAGCCTTATTCAGCGGGGCCAATCGGCCAGCGGCGATGCCATGGTGGTGATGGTCACCCACAACAGCCGCGAAGTCGAGGTCATCGCCAGCCTCGCCCAGATGGCCCGCAGCGCCTTTGTCACCGGGGCGCCTGTGATGATGCATATTCTGGATTTCTGATCCCTGCTGCACCTGCGAACAAGCGCCCTTCCCTCCCCATGACGAAGCGCCTAGACGCTGGCGGGAGTTTTTTGCGGAGCCATGATGTCAGCCACAGATAATAATAATACGCTGGACCGAATCCTGGTTCTTGAAATGGTCCGGGTCACTGAAAACGCCGCCATTGCCTGCTCGAAATTGATCGGCCGCGGTGATGAAAAAGCTGCCGATGCGGCTGCGGTCGAGGCGATGCGGGATGCGCTCAACCAGCTTGATTTCGATGGCACCGTTGTCATCGGCGAAGGCGAGCGCGACGAAGCGCCAATGCTGTTCATCGGTGAAAAGGTCGGCCGCGGCTTTCACACGACCGGTGTTGGCGCCGGCCCCCGTATCGATATCGCGCTCGACCCGTTGGAAGGCACCACGCTCACGGCCAAGGCAGGCCCCAATGCGCTGGCGGTGCTGGCCATCGCCGAGGCAGGCGGGCTACTGAATGCGCCCGACACCTATATGGACAAAATTGCCGTTGGCCCGGGCTTTCCCGCCGGCATCATCGATCTGACACGTTCGCCGACCGCCAATGTCGAGGCCATTGCTGCGGCCAAGGGCGTGCAGGCATCCGAAATCATCGTCTGTGTGCTCGATCGGCCACGCCATGAGGCTCTGATCACCGAATTGCGCGCCATCGGCTGCGGGATCGTGCTGATTCCAGACGGCGATGTCGCGGGCGTCATCGCCACCAGCAATCCTGACACCGGCATTGACCTCTACATCGGTTCGGGCGGCGCCCCCGAAGGCGTGCTCGCGGCAGCGGCGCTGCGCTGCGTCGGTGGCCAGATGCAGGGCCGACTGGTGTTCCGCAACGAAGATGAACGCGCCCGCGCCAGGCGCTGGGGCATCACCCAATTGGATCGCATCTATGATCTCCATGATCTTGCCAGCGGCGATGTGATCTTTGCCGCAACCGGTGTCACCGATGGGTCCCTGCTGAAAGGCGTCAAGCGCCGCCGCGATGGCGTCATCACCACCCAGAGCGTCGTCATGCGCGCCTCATCGGGCACCATCCGCTGGATCAGTGGTGAACACCGCGCCCATCGCCACGCCTGACGAAATCGACATTCTGCCGCCGGTTTTTGGCGTCACCGGCTCGATTTTGGGCCAGCCCTGGCAGTGGCGCGCCGGAATCAGGCCGGGCGGTGACCTGGATGGCCGCGACGCCGATTATCTGCTGCATCATCTGTTTCGCGCCCGTGGCGGCAGGCCCGATGATTATGAACGGCTGAAGGCGCCAACGTTGCGCGACTGGTTGCCCGACCCGGCGATCTTCAACGACATGGAGCGTGCCGCGACTCGCATCATCGCCGCCGTTGCCAGCCATGAAAACATCATCGTCTATGGCGACTATGATGTCGATGGCGCGACATCGGCCGCCGTGCTGATCCGCTATCTCCGCTTGTTGGGTGCAACGGTCGGGCATTATATCCCCGACCGGCTGCTCGAAGGCTATGGCCCCAGCGCCGATGCGTTGGTCGCCCTGAAAACCGCCGGGGCCGATCTTGTGGTGACGGTCGATTGCGGGACTCAGGGCTTTGAGGCCCTGGCGGCGGCGCGGGACGCCGGGCTGGACGTCATCATTGTCGATCATCACAAGGCCGGCACGGCGCTGCCGCCGGCGCTGGCGCTGGTCAACCCCAACCGGCTCGATGAAGCGCCCGAGGCAGCGGCCTTTGGACATCTGGCAGCGGTCGGCGTCGCCTTTCTGCTGACCGTCGCCATCAATCGCCAGTTGCGCCAAGGCGGCGGCTTTGCGACGCGGCCGGAACCAAGGCTGACCGATCTGCTCGATATTGTGGCGCTTGGTACGGTGGCCGATGTCGTGGCATTGACCGGGCTGAACCGGGCCTTTGTCACCCAGGGCCTGAAGGTCATGCAGCGCCGCCGCAACCCGGGCATCACGGCTTTGCTGGATGTGGCGGGCGTGCTGCGGGCGCCGATCGCGCGCGATCTGGGCTTTGTGCTTGGTCCGCGCGTCAACGCCGGCGGTCGGGTCGGCAAATCCGACCTGGGGGTGCGGCTGCTGACAACCGATGACCCGCACGAAGCCATGACGATCGCCGCCGAACTCGACCGGCTGAACATCGAACGCCGGGCAATCGAAACCGAGGTTACCGAAGCTGCCCTCGCCTGCTGCCCGTCCGATTCCAATCAGGCGATCACACTGGTGGCTGGTAACGGCTGGCACCCGGGCGTCATTGGCATCGTCGCCTCGCGGCTGAAAGATCGCCTGCACCGCCCGGCCATCGTCATAGCCATCCAGAATGATGGCATCGGCAAAGGCTCGGGGCGTTCCGTGGCGGGTGTCGATCTTGGTGCTGCGGTGTTGGCCGCCAGAGATGCGGGGCTGCTGATCGCCGGCGGTGGCCATGCCATGGCAGCGGGGTTGACCGTTGCGGCAGGCGGCATCGAGCCGCTGGCGGCGTTTTTGAATGATCGTCTGGCCGGCGATGTCGATCGTGCCGCTATTGGCCGGTCGCTGGCCATCGACGCTGCTGTTGCGCCGCGCGGTGTATTGTTATCGCTTGTTGAAACGCTCGATGTCGCCGGGCCCTATGGCCAGGGTTGGGCTGCGCCGCGCGTCGCATCGGGCCCCTGGACGGCGGTCGATTGCCGGATCGTCGGCGAACATCATGTCAAGCTGATGCTGGCCGGCGTGGATGGGGCGCGCTGCAAGGCCATTGCCTTTCGCCACGCCGATACAGCGATCGGGGCGGCACTCGCCGGCGCGCGCGGGCGCAGTTTTTTCATCGCCGGGCGGATCAAGCGCGATGACTGGAAGGGCGAACCCAGTGCTGAAATCGAGATCGACGACATCGCCTGGGCCTGATCGGCATCAGCCGCCAGTCGGGTCGACCACGCCCTTGCCTCGCTGCCAGCGCAACATACCGCCCAGTGCCCCGAAACCGATGATCATCAGCGTCCAGCTCGTCGGTTCCGGTGCGCTCGATGCCAGCGGCACCGCATTGGCGAACAGATTGACCGTTGATGGCACAAAGGTTGGCGCTGCATCAAAGGCAGGCGCAATGGGGGCGGTCTCCAGAACCGGCAGGACAGGCGAAATCAGGGCCATACGTATTGGCGGGCAAACAAATTGAGGTGCCGCGTCCAACCTTGGTGAAGCAGCGGCAAATTTTGGCCGTGATCTGACAATATGATGCGCAGCCGGGCGGGCCGTCAGCATGGCGCGCGCCCGATGCGCCACCGGCACGACCGCAGCACCGGTAGTGCCAGCACAAAGACACAGCAACAATTTTGTCACCGCTGGCGACATTTCACACCTCGAAAAATATCTACTAGTCACTTGTCACGGCCAGCGGCAACCAAGTTTTTCGATTGCGACACTGTGTTAACGTTCTTTTCCGGGCAAAGACGGTGCGGCGGGCTTTATTGCGCGTTGATTTGATTGAAACACTTGACGTTGCGGTCCTGCCGCTATAGCAGCCCGTTTCCCGCCGGTCCCTTCGTCTAGCGGTCTAGGACGTCGCCCTTTCACGGCGAAAACACGGGTTCGATTCCCGTAGGGATCACCATATCGCAGGCATTGCCCGGTCGTCGACGCCAGGTTTTCTCAGCCAGGATTTTTGGCTCATGAGGTTTTGCCACCGGCTTGGTCTGATCGATCCGTGTCGGTCCGAATTTGATCTTGCCAGCGAGAGTTTTGTAAATCGCCACGGTGCATCGGGTTGCGAAATGGCGCGGCAGATATTGGCCGGGATCGGGGTGGCGCTGATTGCTTCAGCACGATGAAACGACAATATTCCGGCATCGTGATGCTCGCGCTGGTCGCCGGCTGTGTCCGTTATGCACCGGCGCCGGTCAGCCCAAGTCAGTTGGCGACGCAGCGCGGCGAGGCTCGAATTGACCCGGCACTAGTTGCGGTACGATTGGCGGCGCTGGGCAGTATTGGCGATTTTGACCTGCTGCATTGGAACCGGCTGGCCTTGTTCGCAGCGATGCTCGACGGCAATGCCGATATTGCAGCGGCCCGGACGGCGATCGACACGGCCAAGGCGGCACGACGCGCTGCGGGTGCTCGACCCGGCCCAACGCTGACCCTGGCCAGCGAATATACACGCAAGGCACCCGAATCATCGCCCTGGCTGTTTGGCGGAGTCATCGATATCCCCATCGATGCCGGTGGCCGTCGGGCCAGCCGGCTGGCGCTGGCCGATCTGGGCGTTATCGCTGCCCGTTATGATTTTATCGAAACCGTCTGGATGGTCCGGATGGTGCTGCGCCGGGGTCTTGCCGATCATCTGCTGGCGCAACAGCGTCTGCTCGTCACGGCGGAAATATCGGCGCTTCGTCAGCGCCAGTTCAACGCCATGGCCCGCCGCGTCAACGCCGGCGCCGCATCGCGGGCCGATCTGGAGCGGGTTCGCGCCGATACGGCCGACGCCGTCCGACGTGAGTCCGATGCCCGCACGCAATTGATCGCCGGCAATGCCGCGATCGCCGCTGCGCTGGGTGTGCCCGCAGCCGCCATCACCGGCATGGCCTTCGTCTGGCCGGGGTTCAGCTTGCCGGCGGCGCAGCCGCTTGTCGACGCGGCCACCCGCGCGGCCGCCATCGCCGCCCGTGCCGATATCTTGAAATCGGCAATCCAATATGACCAGGCCGAGGCCGATCTGCGCAGCGAAATAGCACGGCAATATCCGGCGATCAGCATTGGCCCGGGCTATACCTGGGAACGCGGGCTGGTGAAGCTGCCGATCAACCTGGCGCTGATCCTGCCGCCTTTGGATGGCAATCGCGGTGCCATAGCGGCCGCCGAAGCGCGCCGAACGGAAGCTGGCAAGCGTCTGGAAGCGCTTGTCGCCGCGGCGCAAAACAGCATCGACAGCGCGCTGGCCGATACGCAACAGACGCGCCGTGCATTGGAAAAAATTCGGCGCGGCGAATTGCCGGCAGCAACCCGGTTGGCCCTGCAAGCCGATCGCGAACTTGCAGCCGGCAGCATCGATCGCACCGAATGGGCGGCAGCCAAGGCTGGCGCGCGGCTTGCATCACTGTCAGAACTTGATGCCATCGGTGCGGTGCTGGCCGCCGATGCCCGTTTGGAAGAAGCGCTGCGCCGGCCGATAGAAGGCCCCGAACTGGCGATAAAGCGGGGGCTGGAAGGACTTTGATGCAAATGTGGCGGGCCTTTGCCTTGATGATCGCCGGCGCCGGCATCGCCATTGCCGGGCTGTCGGGCTGGCAATCGCTGAAAGGCGACGCGGCCGGCAACAGCGATGCGGTGGTAATCGCCAGACCCGCCCCAGAATTCGGCCGGGATCCAGCCGCTGAAGCCAGCCTTGCAATGGATGCGGCGACCCGCAAGCGCCTGGGTGTAAAGACGCAAACCATGACGCCGGTCAGCATCGCCGCGGTCAGCAACGGTTTTGCGCGAGTGCTCGATGTCGGGCCTTTGGCAGCGATTGACAGCGAAATCCAATCCGCACAGGCCGCCGCCACGGCATCGGCGGCGGATGCAGCGCGGCTGGCGGGCCTGGCCCGTAACGATCAAAGTGCCTCGGCGCGGTCGGTGCAGGTCGCCACTGCCCAGGCGATTGCCGATCGCCAGCGTATCGGTCTTGCCCGGCGGCGGCTCGGGCTGGAATTTGGCCCGGGGCTTGCTGCCCTGCCCGATCAGGCGCGCCGGGCAATGATCGGCGATGTCGCTGCCGGTCGTGCTGCCTTGGTGCGTATCGATCTGCCGGGGGCTGCCCGCATCAGGCACGTTGCGGTCGGCGATCCGCCACGGGCTGTGCGCCTGCTGGGGGCGGCGGCGGTGGTCGATCCGCGTTTGCAGGGGCAATCGCTGCTGGCCGTCTGGCAGGGGCCGACGGCCAGCCAGCCAGCGGCCGGTCGCCTGTTGCCGGCGCAGGTTGATGCCATGACGCGCCAATCCGGCGTGATTGTGCCGCGATCGGCGCTGCTGCGCCAAAATGGCGTCATGTTTGTCTATGTCAGCAATGGCGCGGGCTTTGCCCGCAGCATCATCGGCGATGGCCGGCCGGTGCCGGATGGCTGGTTCACTGTCACCGGCGTCAAACCCGGCACAGCGGTGGTGACGGCCGGGGCCGGAGCGGTGCTGGCGGCCGAAGTCGGCGCTGCGGCTGGCGAGGCGCAATAGTATCATGCTCGCGACCATCGTCCGGGCGGCGCTGCGCCATCCCTGGCTGGTGCTGATCGGCGGCGGGCTGTTGCTCGGCTATGGCATACTGACCATCGGCCGCGCGCATTATGACGTGTTTCCCGAATTCGTGCCCACCCAGGCAACCGTCCAGACGGAAGCGCCGGGGCTTGCTGCCGAACAGGTCGAAGCGCTGATCACCCGACCTCTCGAAGCTGCGATCAACGGCACCAATGGCGTTACCAGCGTGCGATCGGAATCGGTGCAGGGCCTGTCGGTGATCAGCGTCGTCTTTGCCGATGGCAGCGATCCGTTCCGGACGCGACAGGTGCTGGCCGAAGCGATTTCAGAAACCAATGGCCAATTGCCGGTCAATGCCGGCAGCCCGCGGCTGAGCCCGCTGACATCCTCGACGATGGATTTGCTAAAAATCGGCTTTGTCGCCCCGGCAATGGACCCGATGCGGCTGCGCGACATTGTCCAATGGCAGGTCAGAACCCGGCTGCTGGCGGTGCCGGGCGTTGCCCGTGCCATCGTCTTTGGCGGCAATGAACGCCGGCTGGAGGTGCGGATGCGCCCGGCTGCGATGGTGGCGCGCAGCATCTCCCTCGCCGATCTGACCAGCGCCGTGCAAGTGGCGGCGGCGGTGCGCGGCGGCGGGTTCGCCGAAACGCCGGCGCAGCGCATTATCATCGCCACGGCGGCGCCGCTGCTTTCCGCCGCCGATCTTGCGGCGGCACCGATCCCATTGACGGCAGGCGGGCCAGTGCGGATCGGCGATGTCGCCGATGTCGTTGAAGCGATGACACCCAGGTCCGGCGATGCGCTGGTCATGGGGCGGCCGGGCGTGCTGATTGCCCTGTCGAGCCAATATGGTGCCAACACGCTTGATACAACGCTGGCCGTCGAGCGGGTGCTGACGGAAATTACGCCGGCGTTGCAGGCGCAAGACATCAAAATCTATCCGCGCCTGCATCGGCCGGCAAATTTCATCACATCGGCCTTGTCCGGTATCGAGCGCGATCTTGCCATCGGCACGGCGATGATCGGGCTGGTGCTGCTGCTGTTCCTGCGCAATGTCCGCGCCGCGCTGATCATCTATCTCGCCATCCCCTTGTCCTTGCTGGCGGCCCTGGTCGTCCTCGATCTGCTGGGCCAGACCATCAACACGATGACGCTGGGCGGCCTTGCCGTTGCGCTTGGCGTGGTCATCGATGATGCCATTGTCGATGTCGAAAACATCGTGCGCCGCCGCAATGGCAGCGCCGCCGCTGCCGATCCCGTCATGGTCATAACCGCTGCTTCCCTCGAAGTCCGGGCGCCGGTCGTTTATGCCAGTTTTGTATTGCTGGCGACGATCATGCCGATCCTGTACCTGACCGGCCTGCAGGGGGCGTTTTTTGCACCTCTGGCGTTGGCCTTTGGTCTTGCCGTGCTGGCTTCGCTGGCGGTCGCGCTGACCATTGTTCCGGCGCTGGCGCTGCTCGTCCTGGGCCGCGAGCCCGACCATCATGAGCCGGCGGGACTGCTGCGCCTGAAGAACGCCCATGCCGCGCTGGTAACGCGCATCTGTGCGGCACCGCGCAGTGTTGCCGTGGCCGCAGCCCTGACGGGCATCATCGCGCTCATCGGCCTTGCGTCCTTTGGTTCCGAACTGCTGCCGGCGTTTCGGGAACGCCACTATGTCTTGCAGGTCAGTGGCCCGGCCGGTGCGTCGATCCCCTGGATGCGAGAACTTGGCGTGCGGATTTCAAGGGATTTGCTCGCCCTGCCCGAGATCGCGACGGTGGAACAGCAGATCGGCCGCGCCGAAGCCGGGGAGGACACTTTTTCCCCCAACCGCAGCGAGTTTCATGTCGAGCTTTCGGCCATGGGCGGCGCCGATGAAGACGCGGCACAGGCCCATATCCGCGCCGTGCTGGCGCGCTATCCCGGCATCCAGAGCGAGGTCCTGACCTTTCTGGGCGATCGCATCAGCGAATCCCTGTCAGGTGAAACCGCGGCGCTGGCCATCGGCATCTATGGCGGTGATCTTGATGAACTTGATCGGGTGGCGGCCAGTGTCGCAGCGGTGACGCGCCGCGTCGCGGGGGCGGCCGATGTCCAGATAAAGGCGGCGCCCGGTGCCCCCAGCCTAGTTGTGCGTGTCGATCCACAGGCGCTGGCCTTGCGCGGGGTCACGGCGGGCGATGTTGCCGATACGCTCGAAACCGCCTTTCAGGGCCGGGTGGTGGGCCAGCGCACGACCGCCAGTCAGGTCAGCGACATCGTCATCACTTTGCCGCCGGGCGATCAGCAGGATCCCGAAGCGATCGGCAGCCTGCTGGTCCGCTCGGCGGATGGAGTAACCGTCCGGCTTGGCGATGTAGCGGCCCTCGACCCACAGGACGGCCGCCTCGCCATCAACCATCAGGATGCACTGCGCCGGCAGATTGTCACCGCCAACCCCGCCGGCCGCGACATCGGCGGCTTTACCGCCGACGTCCGCAGCGCGCTCGCCCGTCAGATCGCGCTGCCAGCCGGCGTCTATCTCGATTTTGCCGGTGCCGCCGAGGGCCAGGCCGCCGCATTCCGGCAATTGGCGATCAATGTCGGGGTGGCGGCGCTGGGCGTCGTCGTCCTGCTCGTGTTGGCCTTTGGCGGCATTCGCCCGGCGCTGTTGATCCTCGCGGGCACGCCATTTGCGCTGGCCGGCGGCGTGGCGGCGGTATGGCTCGGCAGCGGGGTGCTGTCGCTCGGGGCGCTGGTCGGTTTCGTCACCTTGTTCGGCATATCGGCGCGCAACGCCATTCTGCTGATTTCGCATGTCGACCATCTGGTGCTGGAGGAAAACCAGCCCTGGGTTCTGGCAACGATGGTGACGGCAACGCGGGAACGCATGACGCCGATCCTGATGACGGCGCTGGTAACGGGGCTGGGTCTTGCGCCGCTGGCGCTGGCGGCCGGCCAATCCGGCCGGGAGGTTCAGGGCCCGATGGCAGCCGTCATTCTTGGTGGCCTGGTCAGCGCCACGGCGATGAGCCTGTTGCTGCTGCCGGCGCTGGTGCTGGCCTATCGCCACCCGGTCGCTCTGCCGCCGACATTGCCGCGTTGATGCACGTGCTGTTGATCGACGCTGGCTGGCTTTGCGGCGCCCCGCAGCCGATAGTTGTTGCACATGAACCAACCTATCGGGGTTGAGACACGGCTGACAAGTCGCTATATTGCCAGCTAAGGCGGTCGCTAGGGGCCGCCTTTTTGCGTTGGCCGCGATGCAGCCAGCGGCGGAGAACCGATAATGACCATTAGCCCCCTGATGCCCGTTTATGGCCGCTGCGAGGTCGAGCCGGTGCGCGGGGACGGCTGTTATCTCTACGATGCGCAGGGGCGCGAATGGCTGGATTTTGCCAGTGGTATCGCGGTCAATATCCTTGGTCACAGCCATCCGCATCTGGTCGGCACGATCCAGAAACAGGCCGCGACGCTGATGCACACGTCCAATTTGTACAAGGTGCCGGCGCAGCAGCATCTCGCCGAACGGCTGGTAGCGCTGACCTTTGCCGATACCGTGTTTTTTACCAATTCCGGCGCCGAAGCCATTGAATGCGCGGTAAAAACCTGTCGCAGCCATCATTTTGAAGCCGGCCACCCGGAAAAATCGCGTATCCTGACCTTTTCCAATGCCTTTCATGGCCGCACGCTGGCGACGATTTCAGCCACCAATCAGGAAAAGATGCGCCAGGGTTTTGAACCCCTGCCCGACTGGTTCACCGTGCTGCCGTTCAACGACCTCGCCGCCGTCGAAGCGGTCATGGCGAGCGCGCTTGGCGCGTCGGTCGGTGGCATCCTTGTGGAGCCGGTGCAGGGCGAAGGCGGCATCCGCCCGGCCACCCAGGAGTTTCTGCAAGGGCTGCGGGCCATTGCCGATGCGCATGGCATCCTGCTCATCCTCGATGAAGTCCAATGCGGGGTTGCCCGCACCGGCGCGCTGTTCGCCCATGAACATTATGGCATCACGCCCGACATCATGGCGATAGCCAAGGGCATCGGCGGCGGTTTTCCGGTTGGCGCCTGCCTTGCCACCGAACATGCGGCCAGCGGCATGGTCGTTGGCCGCCATGGCAGCACCTATGGCGGCAATCCGCTGGCCATGGCGGCCTGTGAGGCGGTGCTCGATGTGGTGACGGAGCCAGCGTTTCTTGCCCAGGTCAATCTGATGGCCGCGCGGCTGCGCGCCAGCCTTGAACAGCTGATTCCCAATCATGACGAATTGTTCGACAGCGTTCGCGGCCTTGGTCTGATGCTCGGGTTGAAGCTGAAGTCCGACAGCCGGGCGTTCGTGAACCACGCCCGCAGCCATGGCATATTGCTGGTTGCCGCTGGCGATAATGTCGTACGCCTGTTGCCGCCGTTGATCATCGATGAACATCATATCCGTGAGTGCATCGAAAAACTGTCAGCAGCCGCCCGTGGTTATGCAGCGGCTGCGGCCGCCTGACAGCCCCGGAACAGCGAGCAATCACGGCTGATTGTTTCGTCAGCATCGTTGGTCAGCAACTCTGAAATTCACCCCTCACCCGCCCCGTTCTCCGGGGGGAGCAGGTCCAGCCAATGCCACATTTTCTCGATCTCGCCTCTGCCAAAGCCGCCGGGCTGCGCGCCATCCTTGATGAAGCGCATCGCCGCAAGGCGGCGCGCATCGGCTGGTCGCGCGGCCGGGCCGACAGCGATGCGCCGCTGGCCGGCCAGGTGCTGGCGATGATCTTTGAAAAACCATCGACTCGAACGCGGTTCAGCTTTGACATGGCGATGCGCCAGCTGGGCGGCAGCACCATCGTCACGCTCGCTGGTGAAATGCAATTGGGTCGGGGCGAAACCATCGCCGACACAGCATTAGTCCTCAGCCGCATGGTCGATGCCGTCATGCTGCGCACCAACGCCCATGACACGCTGGCCGTGCTCGCCGACGCCGGCAGCGTGCCGGTGATCAACGGCCTGACCGATATCAGCCACCCTTGCCAGGTCATGGCCGATATCATGACCTTTGAAGAAGCCACGGGGCGCCCCGTCGCCGGCAGTTGCTGGGCCTATCTGGGGGATGGCAACAACATGGCAAATTCGCTGATCGAGGCGGCATCGGTGCTGGGTTTTGACCTGCGATTGGGCGTGCCGCACGGCTATGATCCCGATGCCGCCGTAATGGCGACGGCCTGCGCCCGGGGTGGCAGCATCGATCTGGTGCGGTCGGCGGCCGCCGCCGTCGACGGTGCCGATGTCATCGTCACCGATACCTGGATTTCGATGGGCCAGACCGAAGCCCGCGAAAAATTGGCGGCGATGATGCCGTTCCAGGTCAATGCGGCGTTGCTGGCCAAGGCCAATCCCGACGCGCTGTTCCTGCACTGCCTGCCGGCGCACCGCGGCGAAGAAGTCACCAACGCCGTTATCGATGGCCCGCAATCCCGTGTCTGGGATGAAGCAGAAAACCGCCTGCACATCCAAAAGGCCATTCTGCTCTGGTGCCTTGAAAAACTATGAACGACGCAGCGCCCGTCGAAGGCCTGGTGCCGGCGCGCGATCGCAGCCTGTCCTTTGCCGTGCCGGCGCGGGACGTGCGCGGCCGGCTGGTACGGCTCGACACCTCGATCAACGCCATTCTTGCGGCGCACCAATATCCGCCGGTGCTGGCGCAACTGCTGGGGGAGGCGCTGGTGGTGACGGCGCTGCTGGGGGCGACCTTGCGCGAAACGGGTGGCGGGCTGACCGTCCAGGCCCAGGCCGATGGCGCCGTCAGCCTCATGGTCTGCGATTATAATGCGGGGCAACTGCGGGGCTATCTGCGCGGTGATCCCGATACGCCGGCGGGTGATCTTGCCTGTCAGTTCGGTTCGGGCCACCTTGCCATCACGCTCGATCCAACCGATGCCAGTGAGCGGTATCAGGGTATCGTGCCGCTGGAAGGTGCCAATATCGGCGATGCCATCGAAAGCTATTTCCGGTCATCCGAACAATTGCCGACACTGATCCGGGCGCATGTCGCGGGCGATGCCGCCACCGGCTACAGCGCCGGCGGGTTGTTGCTGCAATATCTGCCGCGCAGCGAAGACGGCAAGGCGAGGCTGTTTGCGCAAGACGATGGCCTGGCAGAGCCGCTGGATTGGCAGCACATGCGCACGCTGGCGGCCACGATCAAAGATACCGAGCTGGTCGACCCGATGCTGAGCGAGGAAACCTTGCTCTGGCATTTGTTCCATGAGGAGGATGTGCGGTTGCAACTTGGCCCTACTCCGGCGCGCGGCTGTCGGTGCTCGATCGCCCATATCAAGGACGTGATCGAGCGTTTCCCCGAAAGCGAACGTATCGAAATGCGCGGGGCCGACGGCTTGATCGGCGTCGATTGCCAATTCTGTGCGCGCGTCTGGAAAATCGCCGCGTGACGGCGCCGCTGGCCGTTGTTTTATTGTCGGGCGGGCTCGATTCAACCACGGTCGCTGCGATGGCCGTGGCCCAGGGCTATCGGCTGCTGGCGCTGACCATCGACTATAACCAGCGGCATCGCATCGAACTTGCCCATGCCACCAAAGTTGCCGGGGCGCTCGGGGCAGAACGCCATGTCATCCTGCCGCTCGATCTGCGCAGCTTCGGCGGCTCGGCACTGACCGCCGATATTGATGTCCCCAAGGGCGGCGTCGAGCCCGGCATTCCCGTCACCTATGTCCCGGCGCGCAACACGATCTTTCTGTCGGTGGCGCTGGGCTGGGCCGAAGCGGCAGGGGCACGTGATATCTTCATCGGCGTCAATGCGCTGGATTATTCGGGCTATCCCGATTGCCGCCCGGAATTCATCGCGGCGTTCGAAGCCATGGCCAATGCTGCGACCAAGGCCGGCGTCGAAGGGGGCAATTTTCGCGTGCGCACACCGCTCGCGGCGATGACCAAGGCAGATATCATCCGCGCCGCCGGCACCGTAGCCGCCCCCCTGCAGCTCAGCTGGAGTTGCTACGACCCGACGCCGTCGGGCCAGCCCTGCGGGCTTTGCGATTCCTGCCGGCTGCGCGCCAAGGGCTTTGCCGAAGCGGGCATGATCGACCCGGCCGCATGAGTTATACGGTCAAGGAAATCTACGTCACATTGCAGGGCGAAGGCGGCCAGACCGGCCGTCGCGCCGTATTCCTGCGCTTTGCCGGCTGCAACCTCTGGACCGGGCGCGAACAGGATCGCGCCACCGCCGTCTGCACATTCTGCGATACGGATTTCATCGGCACCAACGGCCCGGGCGGCGGCAAATTCGCGAATGCAAGTGTGCTAGCCGAGGCCGTCAAGGCGATCTGGGGCAGCCCGCGCGCCCATCGCCTGGTCGTCTGCACCGGCGGCGAACCCTTGTTGCAGCTCGATACCGCGCTGATCGACGCCTTGCATGCTGCGGGGTTCGAAATCGCCATCGAAACCAATGGCACCCAGATTGCACCCGCTGGCATCGACTGGATTTGCGTCAGCCCCAAGGCAGCGGCGCCCTTGCAATTAACGTCAGGGCAGGAATTGAAATTGGTGTTTCCGCAACCGCTGACCCCGCCCGACCGCTTCGAGCACCTCGATTTTGCGCATTTTTTTCTGCAACCGATGGATGGCCCCGACCGCGCGGCAAATACGAAGGCCGCGATCGCCTGGTGCCTTGAACATCCGCAATGGCGGCTGTCATTGCAGACGCATAAATTGACCGGGCTACCTTGAGCCTGTCATGTCAACGGCGATCAGCCCCTGCCGCGATAGCTCGCGACGCCCTGATCGGGCAGCCACAGGCCAGCGGGTGCCGGCCCCGAGGCCCAGAAGACATCGATGGGAATACCACCGCGCGGGTACCAGTAACCGCCGATGCGCAGCCATTTAGGCGCCATTTCGGCAACCAGTCGCTGGCCGATGCCGACCGTTACATCTTCATGAAAACCGGCATGGTTGCGAAAACTGCCCAGAAACAGCTTCAGTGATTTTGATTCAACGATGTGTTTGGCCGGCACATAATCGATGACGAGATGCGCAAAATCCGGCTGGCCGGTGACAGGGCACAAAGACGTGAATTCCGGCACGGCAAAGCGCACCAGATAATCGCTGCCCGGGCGCGGGTTCGGTGGAAAATCAAGGATCGCCGCCGCCGGAGAAGCCGGCAGCTGCGACGCCTGGCCAAGGTGCAATGTGTCCGCCATCGAAAATTCTCGGTCCATTTATGTTCAACGCGGATGACATGGCGCGCCGTCATGATTATGTCACCCCCAACAAGAAAATTGGGAGTGAATGATGAATCCTCTGGTGACGACCGATTGGCTGGCCGGCGAACTCGGCAAAAGCGATATCAGGGTGATCGATGCCAGCTTGTTCCTGGCCGCCCATGGTCGCAACGCCCGCGCCGAATTCGAAGCCGCGCATATCCCGGGCGCCGTGTTTTTCGATATCGATGAAGTCGCCGATATGACCTCGCCGCTGCCCCACATGTTGCCGCCGGCGGAAAAATTTGCCAGCCGCATGCAGGCATTGGGCCTTGGTGATGGCAGCCGCATTGTCGTCTACGACAATTCGCCGCTGAAATCGGCGGCGCGCGTCTGGTGGATGCTGCTGCAATTCGGCGCTCATGAGGTTGCAATCCTCGATGGTGGCTTTGGCAAATGGCAGGCCGAAGAACGGGCGCTTGAAAGCGGCAAACCAATCGTTCGACATCGCCACTTCACCGTCTGGGAAGACCGGAGCATGGTTCGCGATCAAAAGGCGATGACCGACAATCTGCGCAGCAAGGCCGAACAGGTCATCGATGCAAGGTCCGTCGGTCGCTTCACCGGCAGCGAGCCCGAAGCGCGAGCGGGCCTGCGCAGCGGCCATATCCCGGGTTCAAAAAATCTGCCTTTTGACCGGCTGTTCAACGATGACGGCACCTATAAATCTCTCGCCGACCTCCAAAAAGCCTTTGATGATGCTGGCATAGACCTGGCCATGCCTATGATCGCCACCTGTGGATCGGGCATCACCGCCGCCGTGCTGGTTTTTGCCGCCTATCTGCTCGGCCACAAGAAAGTCGCGATTTATGACGGCAGCTGGTCGGAATGGGGCGCGAGTACAACAAACCCGGTCGTGACCGGCGGTTGAGGTGATCCGCAGGCCAGTGCTGGCGCCGCCCGGCGAGGATGCCATCGCGACGCGGCTTGTCCACGCGGGGCGCGGGCCGGGGTTTACCGACGGCATCGTCAATCCGCCCGTCTGGCGGGCGTCGACCATCCTGTTCGATACGCTTGCCGATCTTGACGCCGCCATCCGCGCGCCCGATGCGGGGCTTTATTATGGCCGGCGTGGCACCCCGACCCATTGGGCGCTTGAAGACGCGCTTACCGGGCTGGAGCCGGGCGCTGCCGGCACGAAGCTATTTCCCTCGGGCGTTGCTGCGATCACCACGGCCTTGCTGTCGGTCGTCAAATCCGGCGATGATGTGCTGATAACCGACAGCGCCTATGAACCAACCAGGCAATTTGCCGACCAGATTTTGAAACCGCTGGGCATTGCGACGCGCTATTTCGACCCGCTGGTCGGTGCAGAAATCGCTGAACTGATCCAGCACAACACGAGCGCCATTCTGCTCGAATCGCCCGGCTCGCTCAGCTTTGAAATTCAGGACCTGCCGGCAATCGCTGCGATTGCGCACGCACGCGGGGTGACGACTATCGTCGACAACACTTGGGCAACGCCGCTGCGCCTGCAGCCACTGGCGCTGGGCTGTGACATCAGCATCCAGGCGCTGACCAAATATGTTGGCGGCCATAGCGATGTGATGATGGGCTCGGCGACGGCGGTAGCTGCGCGTTGGCCGGGCCTGCGCAATGCGGCGCACCGTTTGGGTCACACGGTTTCGGCCGATGATGCGGCGCTGGTGCTGCGGGGGCTGCGGAGCCTGGCGGTGCGGCTCGACAGGCATGAAAACTCGGCCCTGACGCTGGCCCAATGGCTGGATCGACATGCAGCTGTCGACCGTGTCTGGCACCCGGCCCTCCCATCGCATCCGGGACACGCGCTTTGGCAACGCGATTTCTGCGGCGCCACCGGGCTGTTCGCCATCGTGCTGAACCAGGGCAGCCGGCCGCACACCGCCGCCTTGATCGATAGCCTCAGCCATTTCGGCATCGGTTTCAGCTGGGGCGGTTTTGAATCGTTGATCCTGCCAGTCGAACTCAACGGCACCCGCAGCATCGATCAACTGCCCCTGCCCGGACCAATCCTGCGCTTGTCGATAGGGCTGGAAGACCCCGACGATCTGATCACCGATCTTGCCGCGGGGCTGACGCGTTTCACGGCGCAATTCTAGTTCTTTAAAGCTAAATATCGATCTTTTGAGCAGGCATAGAAAAAGTTCGCCTTGATGATCAACCTTATGGCCTGCCAAGCGTGCATGGTGTGTGACCGGGAATTGGTCGGTTTCCAGCGCTTGTTTGCCTCAGGTTACTTGCCTGAAAACGGGACTGCTTTCAAGAGGGTAGCGCGAAGCGCACTGTTCTTGTGGGCCCGTACTTGAGCCGACCGATCCGCCCACTTTCCCGTTCTGTTCCGAAAAAGGACGCACATAGGTTGCACTTCTGGTCCGGCAACGTTCGGGACATACGCCGCCAGCTCTGCGCGCGGACTTAGTGCTACTACCAGCATGGTAGCAGGGACGACTAGCTGTGTGTCACGCCACCTCGGTTTGCGATCGCAGCACCA
>JBBRIC010000019.1:0-35246 GCA_038221665.1 Sphingomonadales bacterium | reverse complement strand
TCCTGGCCGCCGTAATTCAAGGCCATGATCAAGGTCAGCTTGCGATTATTGGCCGTCTTGGCGCGGGCCTCGTCGAGCAATTGCACAAGATCGGGTTTCAGGGCGCGAAAATTGCCGATGAAATCCAGCCGCACGCCATTTTTGTGCAATTCATCGATTTCAGAGCGGATATAATGGCGCAACAGCCCCATCAGGTCCGATACTTCATCGGCCGGGCGCTTCCAGTTTTCGCTGGAAAAAGCATAAAGCGTCAGCACTTCGATGCCAAGGTCAGGGGCCGCCTCGACGACGCGGCGCACGGCTTCGACGCCGGCGCGATGGCCGGCAAGGCGCGGCAGGCGACGCGCCTTTGCCCAGCGGCCATTGCCATCCATGATGATCGCCAGATGGCGCAGCCCGGCGACCGGACCGCCGCCGTTGGAGGCCAGTGCCAATGTCACCGACCAAGAATTTCCTTTTCCTTGGCGATCGATGCGGCGTCGATGTCGATCACGGCCTTGTCGGTGATCTTCTGGACATCGGCTTCGAGTTTTTTTTGTTCGTCCTGGCTGATCTTGCCTTTTTTCTCGGCGGTTTTGAGGGCTTCCATGCCATCGCGGCGGACGTTCCGCGCTGCGATCTTGGCCTTTTCGGCATAGGATCCGGCCAGCTTGGCCATCTCCTTGCGACGGTCTTCGGTCATGTCGGGGATCGGCAGCCGCAGTGTCTGGCCATCGACGATCGGGTTGAGGCCAAGCCCTGCCGATCGGATCGCCTTGTCGACGGGCGTGACGTTGGATTTGTCCCAGACCTGCACCGACAACATGCGCGGTTCGGGCGCAGTCACCGTCGCAATTTGCGACAAAGGCATCGCCGATCCATAAACTTCAACCGTCACGGGATCGAGCAGGCTGGTATTGGCACGCCCGGTGCGCAGACCGGCCAGATCGCTTTTCAACGCATCGATCGCGCCCAGTGTGCGGCGTTCCAGATCGGCCTTCCAAGGCCCGGCCTCAAATTCAGCCATTGGCCAGTTCCTCTGATGTTACCATGGTGGATGTGCCGCTGCCTTCGAGCACGGCCTTCAGCGTGCCCGGCTCGCGGATATTGAAGACGATGATCGGGATATTATTTTCGCGGCACATGGCGACGGCGCTGGCGTCCATGACTTTCAGATTATCGTTCAGCACGCGCGAATAAGACAGGGTTTCATAGCGTTTGGCGCCGGCCACTTTTTTGGGATCGGCATCATAAACCCCGTCGACCGATGTGCCCTTGAACAGCGCATCGCAATTCATTTCGGCAGCGCGCAGCGAGGCGCCGGTATCGGTGGTGAAAAACGGATTGCCGGTACCGGCGACAAAGATCACGACGCGGTGTTTTTCCATGTGGCGCATGGCGCGGCGGCGGATGAAAGGTTCACATACCGATGGCATCGGTATCGCCGACTGGACGCGCGTCGGCACATCGATTGCCTCAAGCGCATTCTGCATGGCAAGGCCGTTCATGACCGTTGCCAGCATCCCCATATAATCGGCGGCGCCGCGTTCAAAACCCTTGGCAGCAGCCGCCACACCGCGAAATATATTGCCGCCGCCAACGACGAGGCAGATTTCATAGCCAGCCTCGACCGCCTGTTTGATTTCACCGGCAATACGCTCGGTTTCGGTCGGATCGATACCATATTGGCCCTGCCCCATCAGGACCTCGCCCGACAATTTCAGCAGAATACGTTTAAAACCGGACCTGGGCATGGTTAAACTCTTTACTCCCGCTAAGGTCGGATTGGGATGGCACCCTAGCCAGTGCTGCCCCGGGTGCCAAGGATTTACAGCCAGGGCTGCGCCCGCCGATCAGCGCCCCGCAGCGGCCGCGACCTCGGCTGCAAAATCCTTTTCCTCGCGCTCGATGCCTTCACCCAGTTGCAGGCGCACAAACGATGCCACTTTGATCGGCGTGCCCGCTGCCTTGGCGGCGGCGGCAACGATATCGGCGACCTTGGATTTGCCATCGATCACGAAAACCTGCGTCATCAGGGAATTTTCCTGCGCATATTTGCGCACCCCGCCCTCGATCATCTTTTCGATGATGTCGGCGGATTTGCCGGACCCCGCAGCCTTTTCGCGGGCGATAGCGCGTTCGCGTTCCACCAACGCCTGATCGAGGCCCGTTTCATCAAGGGCCAGCGGGTTGGCGGCGGCAATATGCATGGCAATCTGCTTGCCAAGCGGTTCCAGCACCTCGGCCGACGCCGCCGATTCAAGCCCGACCAGCACGCCGATCTTGCCAAGGCCGGAGACTGTCGCATTGTGCACATAGGATGTCACCAGACCCTGGGCGACTTCAACGATCGCCGCGCGGCGCAGCGTCTGATGTTCGCCGATGGTCGCGACATTGTGCGTAAGCTTGTCATGCACGCTGCCATCGCTTTCGGGATAGGACGCTGCGAGCAAGCCCGCAACATCGCTGCCAAGTTCAATCGCGATTTCGGTTACGGTGCGCACAAAGCCCTGAAATGTATCGTTTTTTGCAACGAAATCGGTTTCTGAATTGACTTCGACGACAGCGCCACGCGTGCCGGCAACGGTGACGCCGATCAAGCCTTCGGCGGCCGTGCGGCCGGCCTTTTTGGCGGCGGCGGCAAGACCCTTGGTGCGCAGCCAATCGACCGCAGCTTCCATGTCGCCCGTAGTTTCGTTCAACGCCTTTTTGCAATCCATCATGCCTGCGCCCGTACGGTCGCGCAGATCCTTCACCATCGCGGCGGTGATTTCGGCCATATCGTGGCTCCTTGTCTGGGGTTCTTGTCTGGGGTTCTTGCTGGGGGTTTTTGCTGGGGTTTTTGCTGGGGGTTTTTGCTGAGGCTGGGTGGGTGACTGGCCGATGGACGGCCAATGTTTCAAATGCGTGTCAGGCGTTTCAAATCACAGCGTGCCGAAAAAGGCCGGGTGCACCAATTGCACGCCCGGCCCGTTCGCCAGAATCCGCCTGCGTTGACCGCAGCGGCGTCAGGCTTCGGCTGGTGCTGCTGTCTCGACCGGCGTTTCAGCGATTGCTTCGACAGGAATCGCTTCCACAGCGGCTTCCATCGTCGGAGGTGCAGTTTCGGCCACGTCCTGCGGCGCTGTCAGCGTATATTCCACAGGCGCTTCTTCCATCGCGCCAAGATCGACACCGCGTTCCGCAGCACGGCCCTGACGAGCCTCGATCACTGTGTCGGCGATGGCGTTGACGTAAAGCAGGATGGCGCGGCTGGCATCATCATTGCCTGGCACCGGAAAGGCGATCCCCGATGGGTCGGTGTTGGTATCGAGGATGGCGATGACCGGAATGCCGAGCACATTGGCTTCCTTGACGGCCAGTTCTTCCTTGTTGACATCGATGATGAAGATGACGTCGGGCAGGCCGCCCATGTCGCGGATCCCGCCCAGCGACAATTCGAACTTGTCGCGCTCCCGCGTCAGCTTCAGGATTTCCTTCTTGGTCAGGCCAATGGTGTCGCCAGCCAGTTGTTCTTCAAGCTGTTTAAACTTCTTGATCGATCCCGAAATCGTCTTCCAGTTGGTCAGCATGCCGCCAAGCCAGCGGTGATTGACATAATGCTGGCCCGACCGGCGCGCGGCCTCGGCAATCGGCTCCTGCGCCTGACGCTTGGTGCCAACGAACAGCACCTTGCCGCCGGCCTGCACTGTGCCGCGAACGAAATCGAGCGCGCGGGCAAACAGTGGCACGCTTTGCGACAGATCGATGATGTGAACGCCGTTGCGATCACCAAAGATATAGGGCTTCATCTTTGGATTCCAGCGATGCGTCTGGTGACCAAAATGCGCGCCTGCTTCCAAAAGCTGCGCCATCGAGACGACGGGTGCCGCCATAATATACTCTCCTCTATCCGGTTTGTCCGCTGCAGGGGATGTTCAGGCCCGGTTTTTTCAAACTTGGGTCCGACACCGGATGGGTTGCCCCTGCATGGGGTTTCCGGCGGTATTGCCGGAGGCGGGTCGGTAGCGGAGACCGGTTGCAACGTCAAGCCAGCGGCCATGATCGGCCGTGGTGCCAGCCGGATGCGCTCCGATCACTTCGCCGGCGCGACCCGCAGCAGCTTGCCATCGTCTGCGTCGGTCAACAGCCACAGGGCGCCATCGGGGCCCTCGACAACGTCGCGGATACGGTCCTTGCGATCTTTGAGCAGACGTTCCTCAGCAACGACACGGTCGTTTTTCAACACCAGCCGCACCAGTGTTTTGGGCCCAAGCCCGCCGATAAAGACATTGTCGCGCCATTCAGGAACCAGCTTGCCGCTGTAAATGGCCATGCCCGACGGCGCGATCACCGGGTCCCAATAATAGACCGGCTGTTCCATGCCGGGTGCCTTGGTGATGCCGGCGCCGACGGGTTTGCCCGAATATTCCTCCCCATAGCCGATTGTCGGCCAGCCATAGTCCTTGCCCTTCATGACAAGGTTCAGTTCATCGCCGCCCTTTGGTCCCATTTCGGTTTCCCAAAGCCGGCCACGGCTATCAAGGGCCGCTGCCAGCACATTGCGATGGCCCGACGTCCAGATTTCGGGGCGGGCGCCGGGCTTGCCGACGAAGGGATTGTTCTTTGGCACCGAGCCATCGCGGTTGATGCGCACGATCTTGCCAAAATCGCTGTCGAGCTTTTGGGCCTGTAGCCGTCCCTCAAGGACCGATCGTTCACCCAGGGTAATGAACAAACTGCCGTCGCGCGCCGCCACAATGCGCCCGCCGGCGTGCATGCTGGACGCAAGCGTTGGCAGCATCCGGAAAATCACCGCCACATCGACCATCCGGGGCGCCGGACCGTCGATGACATGGCCGCGCGCCACGGCAAGGCCATTGCCGCCATCGCGTGGTTCGGAATAGCTCCAGTACACCCAGCCATCGCCCGGAATGGCAAGGCCCATCATGCCCATCTGGCCCTCGACATTGGCAATGGGCAGGCCGGTGATCGCGGGCGACATGCCGCCGTCCGGCTTGACGATACGGATGCTGCCAGCGGCCTTTTCGGTTACCAGCATCCGGCCGTCCGACAGAAACGCCAGACCCCAGGGCTGTTTCAGACCCGCGACTATTTCAGTGACGACAATCGGCGTCTTTGTGGTGACGGCGGCGGCACGGGTCTGCCCGGCAAAGGCCGGTCGAAATTCCGGCACATTGGGCGGGCCTTGCACGACTGGCGCGGCAGCAGCGGCGGTGGTGGCGGCGGTAGCAACCGCAAATGCCAGCAAAATATTTTTCATGACCATTCGCCTAGCATCAAGGCCAGCGTCGAAGCAATATTTGCCGTTCCGCTCAAAGCCCGATGCGCGGCATTCCCATGAAATCGCGCTTGGTAAGCTTGACGCCCTTGTGACGCAAAATGGCATAAAGGATCGAAGCGTGAAAATAATAATTCGGCTGGCTGAATGACAGCAGGAAATTCTGGGCAGTAAACGGCATCTCCATGCCGTTGATCGCAAAAATCACCGGCTTGTTCAGGTATTTTTCAAGATCGTCGCCATCGACCGCCGCCAGCGCTGCGCCCGCCGTTGCCAAAGCGGCCTTCAAACTGGCAAAATCATGGTCGCCAAGCGGCTGTGGTGGCAAAAATCTGCCGGCATGCACGCCGGCAATGGCGCCGACGCTATGGTGGACGACTGAAAATACCTGGAACGGCAGTGCCGCCATGTCGGGTGCCAGCCGCGCCTCGATCATCGCCTGAGGATCAACGCCATGCTCGACGTAATGGGTTTCGGCCTTGGCCAGCACGGCTGCGCTGGCCGCGACGATCTGCCGGGCCGACGGCACAAAATTTTCGTAAAGCGACATGGTCATGGCGTTTTTCCTGTCAATGCTGGGTTTCGGGCATGTGCAATATGAGGCCATCCAGACCGGGGCTGGCCATGATCTGGCAGGCCAGCCGGCTGTCGGCCTGCCGCCCATCGGCAAGGTCGAGCATCGCCTCTTCCATCTCGCTGATATCGCCGGTCAGGCTTTCCCAGCCGCTTGCGACATGCACATGGCAGGTGGCGCAGGCAGCATTGCCACCGCAATCGCCATCGATGCCCCTGACGCCATTCTGCAGGGCGCCTTCCATCAGCGACATGCCATCGGCTACATCGACGACATGGGCGGTGCCGTTGAATTCGATATAAGTGATCTTGGCCATAACCGATCCTGCAAAAACGAATGAAATTCAGGCCGGGATGCGGACCATCAACTTGCCATAGCCCTTGACGAACGATGACGGCACCCGCTCGGGTTCTTCAACGACTTCGATCGTGTCGAACCGCGCCATGATTTCTTCCCACAAGATCTTCAACTGCAATTCGGCAAGCCGATTGCCGACACAGCGATGAATGCCAAAACCAAAGGCCATGTGCTGGCGCGGGCGTTCACGATCGATGATGAATGCATCGGGGTTTTCGATCGCCCGTTCATCGCGATTGCCCGACACATACCACATCACGACCTTGTCGCCCTTGTGGACACGCTGGCCGCCAAGCATGGTATCTTCGAGCGCGGTACGCCGCATATGGGCCAGCGGTGTCTGGTAACGGATGATTTCGCTGACCATCGGCTCGATCAGTGCATGGTTTTCACGCAGCTTTTGATATTCCTTGGGGTTTTTGTTCAGGAAATACAGGCCGCCGGTGATCGAATTGCGGGTCGTGTCATTGCCGCCAACGATCAACAGCACCAGATTGCCCATGAACTCCATCGGCGGCATGTCGCGGGTTGCAGGGTTGTGCGCCAGCATCGAGATCAGATCGCCCTTGGGCTCGGGATCATTCACCCGGGCATTCCACAGGCCCATGAATTCCTGCAACATGCCGAGCAAGGTTTCCTGGCGTTCTTCCTTTGTCAGCGCCCCCGGAATTTCCGGGTCCTGCGTTGATATATCGGACCAATAGGTCAGCTTGCGGCGATGTTCCTGGGGGAAATCGAACAGCGTTGCCAGCATGCGGCTGGTCAGTTCGATGGAAACCAGATCGACCCAATCGAACACTTCACCGCGCGGCAGGCTGTCGAGCACTTCTTTTGTGCGGCTGCGGATCAAATCTTCAAAGGCTGCAAGATTGGCGCCGGAAACGATCGGGTTGACAGCTTTTCGCTGCACATCATGTTTTGGCTGATCCATCGCGATGAACATCGGCATGATGAAATCCGGGTCCATGTCAAAAAGCGTGATGCCACCCAGATGCGCATCGGATGAAAACTGCTGATGGTTGGTATCGACCGCCATGATGTCGGCCCAGCGCGTTACCGACCAATAGCCGCGGTGGCGATTATTGTTATGGCTGGTGAAATGTATCGGCGCTTCGTCGCGCAAGCGCTTGAAATAGACCCAATGCGCGTCATGTTCCCAATAAACCGGATCGGAGATATCGATATCGTCTAGCGGCGCGGTGGCAAGATAATGGCTGAGCGTTTCATGATCGAGCGCCGCAAACGACGGGCGCTGCCGTGGCGGCAGCGGCCAGATGGGCACAAATTCGTCGCGCGGCGTGGTTTGCAGTTCCCGAACTTTGGTGGCCATCGATGAACTCCCACAAAAACGGCTCTGTGCCGACTCAACCTGCCCCGTTTCACGTTGTTACACTACGCGTAATTCAAGTGCCACTCATATTTTGCCGATCGGCGCTTTTCCAGCGGATCCTGTCATGTCTTGAAATTACCAAACACAATCAACGGCACTAGGCCGCGTTGACCCATATTGACCGCCAGGGTATATTTTCAGGCGTTGTTGGGGAGCATGTCATGGCAACACGCCTTATCGATACGCCCTTGACCGAGAAGGACGACGACGGGTTCTTCATGGGATCGGCGATCCTCATGGCCATGGTCATCGTCGCCGGTTTTTCGATGAGCATCGTGATGGGCCGGTCGAGCTTTGGCGCTGCGCCCGTTGTTCATGCGCATGCGCTGGTGTTCATGAGCTGGGTCGGTATTTATGGCCTCCAAAATTATTTTGCGACGCGCGGGCCGCTGGCCTGGCACCGGCGGCTGGGCTGGCTGTCGATCCTGTGGCTGGTCGCCATGCCTGTCGTGGGGATCATGGTAACGCTGGCAAAGGTCCGCGCTGGAAACGTGCCATTCTTTTTTCGCCCCCTGGAGTTCTTAGTCTTTGATCCGCTCTCAATTCTGCTGTTCCTGGGGTTGACGATCGCGGCCATCGCCATGCGCCGCCAAACGGATTGGCACCGCCGCCTGCATTTTTGCGCAATGACTCTGTTGCTCGGCCCCGGCATCGGCCGGCTGCTGCCGCTACCCTTGTTGATCCCCTGGGCATTCATGGCGGTTTTCATGGTCTCGATGCTGTTCCCCATCGCCGGCATGATCGCCGATCGGCGTCGCAGCGGCCGTGTCCACCCGGCCTGGGGTTGGGGCGTTGCCGTATTGATCGCCAGTCCTGTGCTGACGACAGTGATCATGAACAGTGCCGTCGGCGATGCGCTTTACCGCAGCGTCACGGCGGAAACGCCGGGGGCAGCCATAGCCCCGCTCGTATTTCCACAACCACCGGGTTGATCTGCCACATTGCAGCGCTGGCCTGAAGCCGCGCATAGGCCGCCTGTGAAAGATCCAGATTTCGGCACGGGAAGCGCGGTCCCAACCGGCCGCGCGGCGCGTTTTGCGCGGTTCGGCGGGCTAGCGACGGGTATTGCCGGGACGATGCTGCTGGATGGCGCGCGTCAGCTTGCAACCGGCAAACGGCCAAGCCTTGCCGATCTGCTGCTGACACCGGCAAATGCCCGGCGCGTTACCGAACAGCTAGGCCAGTTGCGCGGTGCTGCGATGAAACTGGGGCAATTGTTGTCGATGGGCGGCGATGATCTGCTGCCGCCGGCGCTTGCCGACATTCTCGGTCGCTTGCGGGCCGATGCCCGGCAGATGCCGGCAAAGCAGCTCGATGCGGTGCTGGGGCGCGAATGGGGCAAGGATTGGCGGCAGCGCTTCCAGCGTTTCGACGTCAGGCCGATTGCGGCCGCCTCCATCGGCCAGGTGCATCGCGCCACAACCCGCGATGGCCGGGAACTGGCCGTGAAAATCCAGTACCCCGGCATTCGCGCCAGCATCGACAGCGATGTCGACAATGTGGCGATGCTGGTCCGCCTGTCGGGTATGTTGCCGCAAGGCCTTGATATTGCGCCTATGCTGGCAGAGGCCAAGCGCCAGCTGCATGAAGAAGCCGATTATACCCGCGAAGGCGAATGCCTTGCGCGGTTCGGCGCGCTGCTCGCCACATCGCCGGCATATCTGGTGCCCGCGCTGCATCGTGATTTCACCACCGCCAATGTGCTTGCCATGGACTATGTCCGGGGCGTTGCCGTCGAAAGCCTGGCGGAATCGCCCGATCCGCTTCGGGCCCGCATCATGGCGCTGTCGATCGCGCTGCTGTTGCGCGAATTGTTCGAATTTGGATTGATGCAAACCGATCCCAATTTCGCCAATTACCGCTATGATCCGGAACACTCCCGGCTGGTCCTGCTCGATTTCGGGGCGACCAGGGTTCTTGACAAAAGCGTTGGCCGGAACTTCCACCGGCTGCTGCGCGCCGGCTGGTCGGCCGACAGCGAAGCGATCGCCGCAGCGATGATCGACATCGGGTTTTTTGGTAACGACACGCCGCCGGACCAGCAGCAAGGCATCGTCGCCATGTTCGAAACAGCAATGACGCCATTGCGCCAGACCGGTCATTTCGATTTCAACGACAGCGAAATCGTCGACACGATCCGCGACACTGGCCTCGCCATGGCCAGTGACCGGGATTTCCGCCATATTCCACCAGTCGATACGTTGTTTTTACAGCGCAAATTCGCTGGACTCTATCTGCTGGGCCGGCGGCTCCGCGCAAATGTCGATATGGCGACCTTGTTGAAGCCCTATCTGGAGCCAGCTGACATCGATTGCGTGCAAGAGGCGCTAGAGCGTGATGACATTAGCTAGCATCGCCAGGACGGTGTTGATTTTGGTGCGTGGCAAGGAGTGCGGAAAGCAGCGATGCAGCGCATCGCTGCTGACATGCAACACCGCCCCGCAGGGGTTGCCCAAAGGGCAATCATGGTGATTTTACCTGATGTCATCATGCTCTAGAACGCCGTCCGGTAGCGCATGGCCAAGCCCAGATCGGCGGCTGATTCAGCAATATGGCCGGGCTGATGGCGCCAGAATGTGCCGATGCTGACGGCGCCCCGGCCGAGTTGCCGCGCATAGCCCGCCTCCACGGCGATTTCACGGCCCGTTGGCGCGATGCTGGCGATTGTCGGCGCCGCGCCAAGCGCCAGCAGCGCGCCGCCGCTGGCCCTGAGCGGCTGGGCGATGGTCAGGCTGAACCGGTCATCGTTACACAAAATGCCGTCACGCCACAGCGTCAGCGATCCCGCCGTGCTGGCCAGTGCGGCGCTGCCCTGCCACAGCCCCGCCCCTGTCAGGTCGGGCCGGGTGCGGCCAATCCGCATATCGGCAAGCAGCGACCAGCCGCCAATCGGCACGCCGATTTCGATCACCGCGCTGAGCGTCGATGCGCCATTGACGCCGAACACCGACGAAAATTGCGACCCGAGGATGCTGCCATTTTCGATCAGGAATTCGCCCGCCGCCGCCACCTGCAACGCGCCGACGTGCCGTTCCAGCCGGGCGATGGCCCGCATGGCGCGCGGCGGAACGCCGTAGCCGCTGCCGTGCCATGGTAATGACAATGTGCCAAAGCCGACCCCGAGCGTCCAGCCAGCCAGCCGCTGCGCCAGTGCCGCGCCGGGCCCGGCACTCGCCAGCAGGCCAGGTTCCGTGGCACGGCCGGCGACGAGCGGCGTCGGCGCACCGCCCCTTTCGCTATCGCTCTCGCTGCCGCCTTTGCTATCGCTGTCGCTCTCGCTGCCGCCTTTGCTATCGCTGCCGCCGGTTGCCGATTGCAACAGCGCGCGGACCGACTGGCCATAGCCAAGGACGGCAGTTTGCGATCTGGAAAGTTGCAGCCTTGCGGCGCCTGCAACGAAATCGGCCTGTGGCTGATCGCGCCGATCAACGCCGGTCAGCCGATCGCCGCGCCAGCCGCGCCGATCAAAGCCGCGGCCCGCGATGCTGATCCGGGCGTTGCCGATGAATTGCCCCGCACTGGCGATATCCCCCGACAGCAGGGCATTGGCCAATCGCCCCGGTGCCTCGCGCCGCAACGATGCGGCGACGTTGACATCAAAGGGTCGATCATAGCTGTCGTGCGCAATGACATGCGAAAGCGCCTGGCCCAGCTGACCGGCGTCGCCAAAAGCGCCGCCAAGCGTGCCGTTGTTGGCGGCCAGAGGGTCGGCAATTTTTGCCACCGACAAATTGCCGACCGGCTGAAAGGCGCGCGCGATGTTCAACGCGCCTCTGCCAAAGATCGCATCGGTGCCGGCCGCCCCCAGATCATCGGCCGTTCTGAGCAGGATATCGACAATCTGCGCACCCGACAGATTGGGAAAGGCTTGCGCCAGTAACGCCACCGCGCCAGCAATGACGGGCGCTGATTCCGATGTGCCGCTGTAAAGAAACCCCGCCCCAGTCTGGTCAAAACTGCGAACCCGAACCCCAAGCGCTGTCAGATAGACATTGCCAAGGCTGCCGGCGCGATTGCTGAAATCGGCAAGGGCGCCCGCCTCATCGATGGCGCCGGCGACGATGATGGTTCGACCAGGGGTCGCTGCAACCAGGGCACGCGCCAATGGGTCCGATTCTGTGGCACTGTCATTTCCTGCTGAAACGACGATGATACTGCCGGCGGCCGAGGCCCGACCGGCGGCGGCGGCCACCGCCGTTGATCCCGAACCGCCGCCAAGCGAAATGTTGATGACACGCGCGCCGGCACTGGTTGCGGCATCGACGCCGGCTGCAATCGCTGCATTTGGATAACCGCAACCGGCTGTTTCGGCGCAGCTGCCCGGTCGGTCGGCGCGCAAGGCCAATAATATCGCCTCGGGCGCGATACCATGGATGCTGCTGTTGTTGCGCGCCGCAAGCAGGATGCCGGCGACCTCGGTACCATGGCCATCATCATCGCCAAGCCCTCGCGACCCGGTCAGATCACGGCTGAGCGGCGAAATCCTCCCGGCAAATTCCGCCAGATCGGGATTGACGCCGCTGTCGATCACGGCGGCAATCACGCCGCGCCCGCTGGCCCCCGCCTGATAGGCTGGCAGCGCACCGGCAGCGACAGCCGCATTCGATCGGCGATATTCGGCGGTATCAAAGGGCCCCGGCGCAGGGGGTGGGACGGGAACGGGAACCGGCGTTGGCACCACCGGCGGAATCGGCGTCGATATCGGCGCGCCGCCACCGCCGCACCCGGCCAGCGCGAACGCCAGCCCCAGCGCACAGAGCCGGAAATAGCCGTGAAATACCCTGTCTACCACGATGCCAGTGTATCGCGCCCCGGCGGTAACGATAGTCGCAACTGCGATATCGACGATCAATCGGCTTCGATCATCGAATTGGTCCTGGTATCGGGCAGCGCCAGTGCCGCCGCCAACGCAACGCCGCACATCAGCGCGACATACCAGAAAAACCAGCTTTCATGGCCGGCTGATTTGCAGGCCAGAGCAACAAATTCAGCCGATCCGCCAAACACGGCGACGGCGATGCCATAGGGCAGGCCGACACCCAAGGCGCGGACTTCGGCTGGAAACATCTCGGCCTTCACCAGGCCCGAAATCGCCGTGTAACAACTAAGCACCGCCAGCGCCGCCATGATCAGCGCAAAAATGGTCAGGTGGCTGCCGCCGGCACCGATCGCCGTCATCGCCGGCACCGTCAGCAAAAGTCCGAGCACACCAAAGCTGATCAACAGCGGCCGGCGACCGATCCGGTCCGACAAGGCCCCCACCAAAGGCTGCAGCGCCATGTAGAAAACCAGCGTCAACGCCGATATGGCGGTAGCCTCTGATTTGTCCCAACCCGCTGATAAAACAAGGAATTTCTGCATGTATGTGGTGAATGTGTAAAACGCCAGGCTGCCCCCTGCGGTCAACCCCATGACGATGATCAAGGCCCGGCGATGCTGCATCAGGCGCGTCATCAGGCCCTTGCGCCGGTCGGCATCGACTGCCTTGAATGCTGCCGTTTCAACCAGCGAACGACGCAGGAAAAACACGATGATGGCAGAGGCCGCGCCGACCACGAAAGGCACCCGCCAGCCCCATTGCAGCAGCTCGGCCTCGGTCAGCCGCCATTGCAGGATGACCAGCAGCGCCAGTGCCAGCAATTGCCCGCCGATCAGCGTTACATATTGAAAACTTGCCAGAAAACCACGCCGTTCGGGGTCGGCAACTTCGGCCATGAAGGTTGCCGAGGCGCCATATTCGCCGCCCACCGAAAGCCCCTGCACCAGCCGCGCCAACAACAGCAGTAATGGCGCCCAGATGCCGACCTGGGCATAGGTCGGCGCCACCGCGATCAGCAGCGATCCTGTGCACATCATGGCGACCGACAGCGTCAACGCTGCCTTGCGGCCCTTTGCATCGGCATAGACGCCTAGCAGCCAGCCACCGATGGGTCGCATCAGAAATCCCACGGCGAACACCGCGGCGGTGTTCAGTGCCTGGGCCAGCGCATCGCCCTTGGGGAAAAAACTCGGGGCAAAATAAAGCGCGAACGCCGAATAGGCATACCAATCATACCATTCGACAAGATTGCCGGCGGCGCCGCCGACGATCTGCCGCGCCTGAGATGGTGCCGGCAACGGCGACCCCATTATTGGGCGATCGGAACGCCGGTCGGGGCGGCAGCCGGCGCCGGGATGGCCGGCAACCCCGGCAAGCCTGCCGGGTTCGCTGTCGGATCTGCTGTCGGGGGCGCGGCTGATGGCTTGACGGGGGCCGAACGCACCGGCGCGAGGCTGGTATCGATCGGTTTGACCTTGTTGGTGCCGGCAGCAAGCACGGCAAGGATGATCGACGATGCGACAAACAGGGATGCCAGCACGGTGGTCGATCGGGTCAACAGATTGGCGGCACCGCGCGCTGTCATCAGGCCGCCGCCCGTACCACCACCGATACCGAGCCCGCCACCTTCGGATTTTTGCAACAGGATGACGCCGACCAGCGCCAGCGCGATCAAGGTATGGACAACGAGAAGAAACGTAATCAAGGCGGGCGACTTTCGGGCAGCGGGGTTCGATATTGCTGGCGATGTAGCGATGCCGGTCGCCAAGGGCAACCACCCCCTGCCAGATACGGAGCGCTACGAAGTGGCGCGGGCGATCGCGAGAAAGCTTTCGGCCGACAGGCTGGCGCCGCCCACCAGCGCACCGCCAACCTGCGGCAGCCCCAGCAACACGCCAGCATTATCGGGTTTGACCGATCCGCCATAAAGGATGCGAACCCCCTGCCCGCCGTCCCCAAAACGCGCCACAAGCCTTGCCCTTACATGCGCGTGGATGCCGGCCACATCGCCTGGCGTCGGCGTGCGGCCAGTGCCGATGGCCCAGACCGGTTCATAGGCAATGACCAGCGCGGTCGGATCATCGGGGAGCGACCCGGCGAGTTGCGACGCCACGACCGCTTCCGCCTGCCCTGCGTTGCGCTGCTCCTCGGTTTCACCGATACAGATGATGACCTCAAGGCCGCTGGCGCGCGCGGCATTGGCCTTGGCGCGCACATCCGCATCGGTTTCGCCATTGTCGGCGCGGCGCTCGCTATGGCCAACGATCACGAAGCGCGCGCCGCAATCGACCAGCATCGCTGCCGAAATGCAGCCGGTATGGGCGCCGCCGGTTTCGGCATGGCAATCCTGCCCGCCGATCAGCATCCGGCCCGCCACCACGGCGACAGCGCGTTCGATGAGCGTTGCGGGCGGCGCCAGCCAGAGATCGGAAATCCCGGCGGCGGCCATGGCCGCAATGTCAGGCAGCGCTGCCGCCAGACCGTTCATTTTCCAATTGCCAACAATGAGCGGGCGTTTGTCAATTACTGTCACGATTGCGGATGCCCCATTTGCCATTCACTGATTTCCGGCAAGGCAGCGCCCCGCCAACGTCTGCCTTGTGGCAAGGCAGCGCCCCGCCAACGTCTGCCTTGTGGCAAAGCGATGCCGCCGTTACAACCGCCTGCTTTCAAAGGTGCCCGGACATTTCATGATTACCTTCTTTCGCAGATGGCTGACGAGCTGGCCGGCGCTGATACTGCTCGGCCTTGTGCTGCTCGCCTTTGCCGTCACCGGGATCGGCGACCCTTTTGGTAAATCGGCGCCGGCCGGCGCGGTCGCAAAAATCGGCGACCGCACCATATCGGAACCTGATCTGCTGGCTGCCTTTGATCGCGCCGTGCGCAACGTGCGGCAGCGAAATCCTGCTGCATCCCAGGTTCAGCTGGCGCGTGAAGGCGGCGTTGCGGTAATCGCTGAATCGCTGATCGGCCAGGCTGCGATCGAGCAATTGGGCGCCCGAAACGGAATCAAGGCCTCTGATCGCGCCGTCGGCGCCGCCATTGCCGGGATCGACGCCTTCAAGCAGGGCGGCAAATTCGATGAAGCAACCTATAGGAGGCTGATTGCCGAACAGCGGCTATCGGACCGCGATTTGCGGAACAGCATTGCCGGCGATATCGTCCGCCGCCAGATGATCACCCCGGTTACCGCCGCGCTGCCGGTGCCGGATGGCATGGCCAGGGCCTATGCGCAATTGCTGGTGGATGTGCACCGCGGCGGTGTCGCGCTGGTGCCGCTGGCTGCGATCACCCCGGCGACCGAGGCCGACATCAACGCCTATTATGCCGCCAACAAGGCGCGCTTTACAGTGCCGGAACGCCGGGCCTTTCGCTTTGCCATGATCGACCGGGCCGCGATTGCCGCCGGATTAAAGGTCAGCGACGCCGAAATCGCCAAGGCCTTTGCCGCTGATCCAGCCAAATATGGCGCTGCCCCGACGCGTCGATTGCAGCAGGTCGTCGTCGGCGATGAAACAAAGGCCAAGGCAATTGCCGCCGCCGCAGCGACCGAAGGTTTTGGCCCCGCCGCCCAAAGGCTGGCGGATTTTGGCGCCGGCGACATAGCAATCGGGGAGCAAAATCAGGCCGAATTTGGCAAGGCGACCAGCCCTGCCGTCGCTGCCGCTGCCTTTGCAGCGCCGGTGGGCGGCATCACAGCGCCGCTGAAAACCGCCTTTGGCTGGCACGTCGTGCGTGTCGAAGCGCTTGGCAAGGCCGGGCTGACGCTGGATCAGGCCCGCCCGGCGATTGCCGCCGCACTGGCCACACGCGCCACCGAGGCCGCCGTCGCCGACATGGTCGCGCGGATCGAAGACGGGGTCGACAGCGGCAAAAGCTTTGCCGATCTGGCCAAGGAAAACAGCCTTGCGATCATTGCGCAGGCCGCCGTGACCAAGGAGGGCGGCAGTGCTGCCGGTACGCCCCCGACAGCGTTGCAGCAAAGCCTTGCAGCAAAAGCCTTTCGCCATGAACCCGGCGATGGCGCGGCGGTTGAAGACCTTGGTCAGGGCCAGTTGGCTGTCATTGAAACCATGCAGATCTTGCCGTCGGCGCCGCAACCGCTGGCAGACATCAGGCCAGCGATCGCCGAATCAGCAGCGCGGGCCAGGGCCTTGAAAGCTGCCCGCAGCAAGGCCGATGCCATTGTCGCAGCTACCCGCAAGACCGGCGATTTCAATGCTGCAGTCGCAGCGCAGGCGCTGCCGCCGGCCCAGCCGATCAACGGCCGCCGCATCGATGTGGCGCGGCAAACAAATGTGCCGCCGGTGGTGCAGGCGTTTCTGGCAACACCCGCCGGCCAGGTCAGCGTGCTGCCGAGCGCACAAGGCTGGGTGCTGGTGCATGTCACGGCCATCGACCGCGGCGATCTTGCGGCGGTGCCGGGGCTGGTCGATGCTGGCCGCCGCGAACTCGCCGGCCAGGGCCCCGAAGAATTCGCAGCGGCCTTTGCCGTCGCTGCGGCGCGCGATGTCGGCACGACACGCAACGCAGCCGTCATCGCTGCCATCAGCAAGCGCTTGAAGGGTGAGGACATCAGCCAGTGATGCGCTGCTAACATGACAGGTTTCGGGTCGATCCAGCCCGATCGTGCCAGCTTTGTCGCCGCCGCTGTCGGGCAGCGCGCCCAACTTGTCTGGACGCGCATCGTTGCCGATACCGAAACGCCGGTGTCTGCAATGCTGAAGCTGGGCGCCGCCCAAAGTGGCGCCTTTCTGCTCGAATCGGTCGAAGGAGGCCAGGTCCGGGGGCGATATTCGCTGCTCGGGCTGGCACCTGATCTGGTCTGGCGGGCGCGGGGCGACAGCTCGGAAATCAATCGCCACTGGCTGACCGATCGCAACGCCTTTCAGCCCTGCCCCGATGGCGCGCTGGCGGCATTGCGCGGGCTGGTCGCCGAAGCGCGCGCCGAACGGCCCGAGGCTTTGCCCGCAGCGCTGGCCTGCCTTGTCGGTTATATCGGCTATGAAGCGGTGCGGCTTGTCGAACCAAGCGTGCCGGGGAATACGGCATCGCCGCTCAACCTGCCCGATATGGTGTTCGTGCGGCCGACGCTGATCCTGGTTTTCGATCGGCTGCGCGATGAATTGTTCATCGTTGCGCCGGTGTTCGATGCCGCCGATGCCGCCGCCGCCCATGCCGCCGCTGTCGAACGGATCGAAGCTGCCGAAGCGAAATTGGCGCAAGGCCTGCCGCCCCGCGCACCGGCCCGGGATGACCTGCCGACAGGAACGCCCAGATCGCTGCTGGCGCCCGGCCGTTATGCCGAAATGGTTGCCGCCGCCAAAGACTATATCCTTGCCGGCGACATTTTTCAGGTGGTGCTGGCGCAGCGTTTCAGCGTCGATTTCCCGCTGCCGCCCTTTGATCTTTACAGGGCCTTGCGCCGGATCAACCCGTCGCCGTTTCTGTATTTTCTCGATCTGCCGGGTTTCGCGCTGGTTGGCTCCAGCCCTGAAATTCTGGTCAGAGTGCGCGACGGCGATGTCACCATCCGCCCGATCGCCGGCACCCGCCCGCGCGGCCGGGACGCTGTCGAGGATTCAGAAAACAAGGCATCGTTGCTCGCCGACGCCAAGGAACAGGCCGAACATCTGATGCTGCTCGATCTTGGCCGCCACGATACCGGCCGGGTGTCGCTCCCCGGCAGTGTCACCGTCACCGATCGCGCCGGAGTGGAATTTTACAGCCATGTCATGCACATTGTTTCGAACGTGCGGGGGCGTCTCGACCCAAAATTCGACGCCATCGACGCTCTGCTCGCCGGTTTTCCGGCCGGCACGGTCAGCGGCGCGCCAAAGGTGCGTGCCATGCAGGTGATCGCCGAACTGGAACCCGAAGCGCGCGGCGCCTATGCTGGCGGCGTCGGCTATTTCAGCCCGGATGGATCGATGGACAGCTGCATCGTGCTGCGTACGGCCGTCGTCAAGGACGGCGTCATGCATGTCCAGGCCGGCGCCGGTATTGTGGCCGACAGCTTCGCCGAATATGAACAACGCGAATGCGAAGCCAAGGCCGGCGCCTTGATGGCAGCGGCGCGCGAGGCATTGGAAGCCGCTGCCACCCCAGGCTTTGGCCAGTAGGAGAAACTTGATGACCAAAGCCAGCTGGAACGGCGTCACCATTGCTGACAGCGACGATACGGTCGTTGTCGAGGGCAATCACTATTTTCCGCTCGCGTCGATCGATCCGGCGCTGCTGAAAGCCAGCAACACAACGACGGTGTGCGGCTGGAAGGGCATGGCAAATTATTACACGCTTATCGCCGGCGGCGCTGAAAACCAGGATGCCGCCTGGTATTATGCCGCGCCAAAGGATGCCGCGAAGAATATCAAGGACCGCGTCGCGTTCTGGAAAGGCGTTAAAATAGCCTGAGACCGTGCCGCGGATCGTTCGATCGAAGTTTTGCGGCGGTCATCCTAACCGCGCAGACGCTCGAAAATCTGGATGGCGGCAAGCCAGAACGGGGTCGCGGCCAGCGGCACGATAAGCAGTTGTTTGGCCAGCAGCGCCCCGCCGCCGAAGGAATAGACGGGGTGCGGGCGGCCGCGCTCGCGCCAATCACGGATGATTGCAGCGACCAGCAGCAGGTCGATTATCAGGCCGGGCGCAACACTGAACAAGACGGGCGGCGGCGATCCGGCGGCCGATCCGCCGGCCATCAGCAGGAAGAACCGCGCCACTGCCGCCTGCAGCGCGGCAACCGTTGCGACAATGATCAGGCGCTTGTGGACCTCGGGTCGACGCACATTGGCAAAGGCCAGCCCTGTTGCAGCCACAAAGAAGACAAGGGTTGATAGTGGCACGATAGCAAAGCGCCGCGCCGCATCGCCAAAGCCGGCGACATCGGCGTCGGCGATCTGACGCAGTACGACCAGCGGCACCGAACACGCCATGGCGGTGGCAAGCGCAATGCCGGCCAGCCCCCATTCACGATGCGCCAGTGTTCGCCCCGTGGCCACAAATGCTGCCTGCGCAAACAGGAAAAGCACCCATGCTGAAAACAACAATCCATGGATATAAAGGATTGGCGCGCCGACAGCAGTGCCGCTGGCCATCGGCCGCCAGAATGTCGGCGTGAAACCGCCAAACGCCACCAGCAGCATGGCGCCGGTCAGCCAGACGTAAAATTGGCTTCGTCCGCCACGCGCCCCGGCTTTTGTTGCTGCTGCGCTGCTCGCCATCATTGTCGCTCCCGACGAAGATCACCCTTAGCAGAAATGCGGCAGCCGCAGAAGGCTTGCGACGATGGCCACAGCGCCGCGAAAGCGGTTCCCCATCGCCGACATTTGGCGCTAATGAGCGGGCATGATCCTTGTCATCGACAATTACGACAGCTTCACCTTCAATCTGGTGCATTATCTGCTCGAACTCGGCGCGGATACCGAGGTCGTGCGCAACGACATGCTGACGGCTGCCCAAGCGCTGGCGCTGCGGCCGCAGGCGGTGCTGCTGTCGCCGGGCCCTTGCACCCCGAACGAGGCCGGCGTCTGCCTCGATCTCATTGCTGCCGCCGCCCGCGAGCGCTTGCCGCTGCTTGGCGTCTGCCTCGGCCATCAGGCGATAGGTCAGGCCTTTGGCGGCTCGGTGATCCGGGCGCCGCAGGTGATGCACGGCAAAACCAGCGCCATGTCCCATGATGGATCGGGGCTGTTTGCCGGCCTGCCTTCCCCGTTCAGCGCGACGCGCTACCATTCGCTGACGGTTCGCGATGCCGATCTGCCGGCCAGCCTGATCGTCAATGCCCGCAGCCCCGATGGCCTGATCATGGGGATGCGCCATGCCGACCTGCCGATGCATGGCGTTCAGTTTCACCCGGAAAGCATCGCCACCGAACATGGCCATGCGCTGCTGGCAAATTTCATGCGACTGGCAGGGCTTGTGCCCCGCGATCTGGCCGCCGCGGCGTGATGCTGCCCGATCCATCGGTGCCGCTTTCCGATACCGACGCCGATGCGGCGTTTGCGGCCATTTTCGATGGCCTGGTCGGTGACGATGCATTGACCCAATTCCTCGTCCGCCTCGCCGATCGCGGTGAGACGGTTACCGAAATCACCGCCGCCGCCCGGGCGTTGCGGCTGCGCATGGTGCCGGGGTCGGAGGCCCCCGATGCGATCGATGTCTGTGGCACCGGCGGCGATGGCAAACACAGCCTCAATGTCTCGACGGCGGTCGCGATAGTCGTTGCGGCGTGCGGCGTCAGGGTTGCCAAACATGGCAATCGCGCCGCTTCGTCGGTCAGCGGGGCGGCCGATGTGCTGGCGGCGCTGGGCATTCCCGAACTGCCGCTGGATCGGCTGGGCCCTTGCCTTGATCGTGTCGGCATCAGCTTTTTCCACGCCGCACGCCACCACCCGGCGATGGCCCGGGTCGCCCCGGTGCGGCGGGCGTTGCGACAGCGCACGATCTTCAATCTTCTGGGGCCGCTGGTCAATCCGGCGGGGGTGCGGCGGCAGCTTGTCGGGGTGTTTGCGCCCAGCCTGCTGCGTCCGATGGCCGAGGCGCTGCTGGCGCTGGGATCGGCGCGCGCCATGACCGTTCATGGCGATGGCTATGATGAACTGACGGTCACCGGCCCCAGCCATTATGTGCTGGCAACGGCTGGGCTTTCCGACGGCGGTATTCACCCGGCTGATATCGGTGCCGAAATTTCCGCCGCATCGGCGTTGGCGGGCGGCGATGCAGCCTATAATGCCGGGCGGCTGCGGGATTTGCTGGCCGGGGCCAAGGGCGCCTATCATGATATTGTCGTGTTGAATGCCGCCGCCGCGCTGACCGTTGCCGATCCAGGCCTGTCGCTTGCCTTGGCGGCAACGCGTGCGCGGACGGCCTTGGCAAGCGGCGCCGCGAACGACAGACTGGCCTGCTGGAGCGCTTTTCGATGACCGATACACTTGCCATCATCTGCGATCACAAACGCAGCCTGGTTGCGGCGGCACGCGTCAGCCACAGCCTGTCCGATCTCGAGGCCCGGGCGGCGGCGGCCAGCCCGGTGCGTGGCTTTGTTGCGGCCATTCACGCTGCCCATGCCGCCGGCCGCCCTGCCCTGATCGCAGAAATCAAGAAAGCCAGCCCGTCCAAGGGGCTGATTCGCGCCGATTTCAATCCGGCTCTGCTGGCTGCCGCCTATGCCGACGGCGGCGCCACCTGCCTGTCGGTATTGACTGAAGATCGTTGGTTCCTTGGGCATGATGACGACCTTGTTGCAGCGCGCGCTGCCTGTAACCTGCCGGTCATTCGAAAGGATTTCATCGTCGATCCCTGGCAGGTGATCGAGGCGAGGGCGCTTGGCGCCGATGCCATATTGCTCATCATGGCGGCGCTTTCGGACAGCGAAGCCGCCGACCTCGAAGCCGTTGCCATCGCCCAGAATCTGGATGTGCTGGTGGAAGTGCATGATGCCGCCGAGCGGGACCGGGCGCTCCACCTGAAAACCCCGTTGCTCGGCATAAATAATCGCAATCTGAAGACGTTGGCGGTTGATTTGAAGACCAGTTTTGAACTTGCCGATACACCGGCGCGCACGCTTGTCGCCGAAAGCGGGCTTTCCGGCCCGCAAGATCTTGCCCGTCTGGGTGCCGCTGGCATTCATACGTTTCTGGTCGGCGAATCGCTGATGCGGCAAGCCGATGTGGGTGCCGCGACCCGCGCCTTGCTGAAGCACGCCGCATGACACTGACGCATCTTGATAGCAAAGGCGCGGCGCGCATGGTCGATGTCTCGGCAAAGCCGCTGACCCGGCGCGAGGCTGTGGCCGAAGGTTTTGTCAGCATCGCTGGTCCCACACTCGATGCCATTCGCCAACAGGCAATCACCAAGGGCGATGTGCTGGCGGTCGCGCGGATCGCTGGCATCATGGCGGCAAAACGCACGGCCGACCTCATTCCCTTGTGCCATCCGCTGCCGATCGATGCGGTGACGGTCGATCTGCAACTCGAACCCGACGGCATCCGCGCTACGGCGACGGTTGCGACAACCCATGGCACAGGCGTTGAAATGGAAGCGTTGACAGCGGTTTCGGTCGCGTTGCTGACTGTCTATGACATGGCCAAGGCGATGGATCGCGGGATGGTGATTTCAGGCGTTCGGCTGTTGAAAAAAACCGGTGGCCGCTCGGGCGAATGGCTGGCGCCGGCCTGATGGCAGCGCTGTTGCCAGTCGATGTGGCACAGGCGCAATTGCTGGCGGGCGCAAAGCCATTGGCGGCTGAAATCTTGCCATTGGGGGGTGAAATCCTGCCGTTGGCGACGGGCCGCGTGCTTGCCGCCGACATGATTGCCAGGCTCAGCCAGCCGCCATTCGCCGCCGCCGCGATGGACGGCTATGCGATACGCTGGGCCGATTTGCCCGGGCCATGGCGGATCGTCGGCGAAGCAGCAGCGGGGCGTGGCTGGACGGGCATTATCGCTCCGGGGCAAGCAGCGCGCATTTTCACCGGCGCGCCGATCCCCGCCGGTGCCGATACGATCATTATTCAGGAAGATGTGCTGCGCGACGACGACATCATAAGCCTGCCAAGTGGAGGACCGGACGCCATCGGCGCTCATATTCGCAAGCTGGGCCAGGATTTTTGCAGCGGCGACACGATCGCAAGGGCCGGCAATCTTTTGACGGCGCGTCGCATGGGCCTGTTGGCAGCGGCCGGCCATGCCGATGCGCCTGTCATCCGCCGCCCGGTGGTAACGCTGATCGCGACCGGCGATGAATTGGTGCCACCCGGCGTCCGGCCAGGCCCGGGCCAGATCGTCAGCGCCAACGGCATCATGCTGGCAGCGCTGTTTCAATCGGCGGGTGCCGATGTGCGAGACCTTGGCATCGTCCCGGATGATCGCGCCGCCCTGGCGGCGGCATTGGGCACGGCCGGCGGTGATGTCATCGCTACCATCGGCGGCGCCTCGGTCGGTGATCATGACCTCGTCATGCCGGTGCTGCGCGCGCTGGGTGCCGATATCGATTTCTGGAAAATCGCGCTTCGACCCGGAAAACCGATGCTGGCCGGGCGATTGGGGGCGGCGCGGGTGGTCGGGCTGCCCGGCAACCCGGTGTCCGCCTATGTCTGCGCGCTGCTGTTTGTCGTGCCGCTGCTGCAACGCCTTGGCGGCCGCGCCGAAGTGACACCGACGCAGCGACTGCCGCTGGCGACGCCACTGCCCGCCAATGGCGGACGCCGCGATCATCTGCGTGGTCGGCTGGTCGATGGTGCAGCGCTGGCCTTTTCGGCGCAGGATTCAGCCCTGCTTGAACGCCTGGCGGCCGCCGATTTGCTGATCATCCGCAGCCCGAATGCGCCCGCCGCGGCAATCGGCGAACACGTTGATTGCATCATGCTTGACATGTTCCAGACTGTTTCCTAAACGTTCTCCCTGTGTTCCTCCAGGGAGATGGCCATGTTGACTCGCAAGCAGCAGGAACTGTTGACGTTTATCGACGATCGCCTGCGTAGCGACGGCGTTTCACCATCGTTTGAAGAAATGAAGGACGCGCTGCAACTGCGATCCAAATCCGGTGTGCATCGCCTGATCAACGCGCTTGAGGAACGTAGTTTCATCCGCCGCTTGCCCAATCGGGCCCGGGCGCTGGAGGTGTTGCGCCTGCCCGACGCTTTGCTGGCGGGCCATGCACGACCGGCGTTGCCTCCGACGCTGACGCTCGTCACCACAGCGGCGCGGCCGCCTGTCCAGGCGATGATTGCTGCCAATGACACGGTGATCGTGCCGCTGCACGGTCGCATCGCCGCCGGCCTGCCGGTGGAAGCACTGGAAAGCGATCGTACGATGTCGGTACCAGCGGCGCTGCTGGGACCAGGCGATCACTACGCGCTTGAGGTATCAGGCGATTCGATGATCGAGGCCGGTATTTTCGACGGCGATTATGCCCTGATCCGCCGCTGCGAAGATGCGCGCGATGGCGATATTGTCGTCGCCCTTATCGATGATGAAGAAGCGACGCTGAAATATCTGTTCCGTGAAAAAAGCGTCGTGCGGCTCGATCCCGCCAATGCCGCCTATCAACCGCAACGCTACAGCGCCAATCGCGTCAGGGTGCAGGGGAAACTTGCCGGGTTGCTGCGCCGCTATCACTAAAATTGCCTTGGGCCCGGCGCTGCGGCGTTAGCGGCCGCCACGGATGATCACCGATGCGGTCATTGACGGAAGCAATGCGGCCCCGCCCCAGCCAGATCGCCACGGCGCCGCTGCCCGCCAGCGCTGCGCGGTCAAGTTTCAGCCAGCGGGGGTTGCACCAGCGCGGCAGGCGGCGATCGCTGACAATGATATCGGCGGCGGCACAGGCCGGTTCGAACTGGTTGCGGTCGACATAATCGCGCGACAAGGTGGCGAGCAATTTCCAGTTTCGCCCGGCGCGGCGGATCTGGCTGACACAGGCATCGGCGCTGCAGGCCATGCCGGGAAGATCGGCAAACGCCACATCGCCGTCGCTGGCCAACGCATCACCCCACATCGATTTCAAGAAATCGCCGGCGCGTGGCCGCAAAAAGGCAAGGCGTCCATCATCCAGCCGGATCGCAGCGTGACGACCATCGCTGCTGACAAGGACGTCGGCCGGTTGGGCGGCCAGCGCCAGGATGATGCCAACCCCAGCAAGCCCCGCGCCCCACCAGCGCATTCTTGTTCGCCAAAGGCTCAACCACAGCCCGCCGGCGATGATCAGTGCAAACGCCGACACCGGCATCATCGGCATTCTGATCACCGCACCCGGCAATTGCGCCGTCGCCGTCGCAAGCCCGGCAAGCAAGCCCATGGCCCAGCCAACCAGCGGCCAGGCGATAGCACCAAGGCCAAGGGCATCGGCCAGCAAAGCCAGCACCAGCAACGGCATGATCACAAAACTCGACAAGGGAATGGCGACGAGATTGGCCAGCACGCCATAAAGTCCCGCCCGGTTAAAATGGAACAGACCGATCGACGACAACGCCAGTTCAGCGACAAGGCCGCTGGCCAGCAGCGTCAGCAAATGCCGGCCATAACGGTGCCAATGCGGCGCCTCCTTGTCATTAACCGTCAACCAGCGACCGAGACGCGATTCGTACAAGGCGACGATCGAAATCACCGCCGCGAACGATAATTGGAAACTTGGCCCCAGCAACGCTTCGGGCCGGACGGACAGGATGAGGAAGGCCGCCCCAGCGAGCAAACGCAGCGAAAATGCCTCCCTGCCGATAACCATACCGATGAGGACGATCAGCGTTGCCAGAATGGTCCGAACCGTTGGCACTTCGCTGCCAGCCAGCAAGGTATAGGCGATACCGACAAATGCCGCTGCGGCAACGGCCATGGTCTTCACCGGCCAGCGCAGCGCGATCCAGGGCACCAGCGTCAACAGCCGCCGCACACCGAAAATGACCCCGCCGACGATAACGGCGATGTGCAAGCCCGAAATCGACAGCAAATGCGCAAGCCCCGAATCGCGCATCGCCTGCGCCGTTTCGAGCGGGATGGAACCCTGATCACCTGTCACAAAGGCAGCCGCCAGAGCACCGGCTTCTCCCGGCACCATGGCGCGAATATGCAGGGTCAGGGCCGCACGTTTGGCATCGAGCCAGGCCAAGGCGCCATCGGGGATCGGCGCTGGCAAGGCGATGGTCAGCTTGCCCAGGGCGATGCCCGTCGCACCGATGCCGGCAAACCAGGCACGCCGCGCGAAATCATAGCCGCCCGGCACTGCCGCTGCGGCAGGCGGGGATAGCATCGCCCGAACCGAAACGCTGGCACCCGGCGCCAACCCCGATGGTGGCGCCCCCCGCACCGTGACACGCACCAGCAGCGGCAGGTCACCATCGGATACAGGCGCAATCAACAGCCGAAACTGGCCTCGATCCGGCCGATTTTCGATGCCGCCCACCCTGCCGCTGACGGTCGTGATCAGCCGCGTCGCCAATATCGGATGGGCGACTGATGCGGACCGCCATTCGGCCGCCCCCATGCCCGCCAGCGCCAGCAAGGCCATGACGGTCAGCGGCGGCAGCCGCGCCAACACGCCGGCAATTCCTAATCCCGTCAAAATCACCGCCGCAGCCAGCCGCTGTTCGGCCCAGGGCAGATTGAACCAGGCAGCAATCCCGACCGCAAAGGCCACCGGCAGCCAGAGCGCGACGGATGCGCGCTCCGCCTCCACCAACGCCCACCAGCGCGGGCCGAACTGCTGCATCCGCGTCCACGCCTTCAACATCGGCACGGTTTGAACCGTATCCATGCTTCTGCTAGTCAACCGCACGAGCGGCCATGCCATGCCGTTCTGCCCGTCTTTCCTCCGGCCTCGACCCCTGCCACTACATTGGACAAGAACCGAATGGGCGCAAGCCAGACCGCACTGCCGCAACGGGTCGTGACACGATTTGCCCCCTCTCCGACCGGATTTCTGCATATCGGCGGCGCCCGGACGGCGCTGTTCAACTATCTGTTTGCGAGGGCCCATGGCGGCGAATTTCGGCTCCGCATCGAAGATACCGACCGGGCGCGTTCAACAGAACCAGCGATAGCCGCCATCCTTGACGGGCTTGGCTGGCTGGATTTCGATATCGATGGCGACATCGTCTATCAATTCGCCCGGGCCGGCCGCCATGCGGATGTCGCGCACCAGTTGCTGGCCGCCGGCCATGCCTATCGCTGCTACGCAACGCCTGCCGAACTGGAGGCCATGCGCGAGGCGCAGCGCGCCGCACGGCTGCCGATGCGGTATGACGGCCGCTGGCGTGATCGCACGGATTGGCCGAACGATTTGCCCTATGTCATCCGGCTGAAGGCACCGCGCGACGGCGGCGTCACCATCGTTGATCTTGTCCAGGGACCGGTCACCGTTGCCAACGCCGAGCTTGATGACATGGTCCTGCTACGATCCGATGGCACGCCGACCTATATGCTGGCCGTCGTGGTCGATGATCATGATATGGCGGTCACGCATGTGATCCGCGGCGATGACCATCTGAACAATGCCTTTCGCCAGCTCGCGCTCATCCATGCCATGGCCGGGATCGAGCCCGGCTGGCAGGCCCCGGCCTATGCCCATATTCCGCTGATTCATGGCGCCGATGGTGCTAAACTGTCAAAACGGCACGGCGCGCTGGGGGTGGATGCCTATCGCGATGACATGGGGTTGTTGCCGGAAGCGGTTGAAAACTATTTGCTGCGGCTCGGCTGGGGCCATGGCGATGACGAATTCATCACGCGCGCCGAGGCCATTGGCTGGTTCGGTCTCGACGGCGTCGGTCGCAGCCCGGCGCGATTCGATTTGAAGAAGCTCCAATCGGTCAACGGCCATTATTTGCGCCTTGCCGATGATGCCCGCCTCGTCGCGTTGATCTCGCCACGTTTGGTAACCGGGCTGGCGCGTAATATCGATGCTGCCGACCATGATATCTTGCAGCGCAGCATGGCCGAATTGAAGAAACGCGCCAATAATTTGAATGACTTGGCAGATAGCGCCCATTTCCTTCTTCGCAGTCGCCCAATTCCTGTGGACGCGGCTGCGATGAAGCTGCTAGCGTTGGCGCCTCAGGGTCTTCTGGCCCTGGCCAGGGCCGAATTTGCCGCTCTGGCGCTCTGGTCGGCGCCGGCGCTTGAGGCAGCGGCGCGGAGCATGGCGGATACGCTGGCGGTAAAACTGGGTCAGGTCGCCCAACCCTTGCGGGCGGCGGTGACTGGCGCGGCGCAATCGCCCGGTTTGTTCGACGTTATGGCCATTTTGGGCCGGGATGAGATTTTGGGGCGCATCGATGATGCGCAGACGCTGATGGAAGGGCAATTGCCGTGACCGAAACCGTACAGTTGCAAGTCGATGACTCAAATTGGAAATATCCCGTGCTGGCCGGCAGCGTCGGCCCCGAAGTCATCGATATCCGAAAGCTTTATGCCGATACGGGCCGGTTCACCTTTGACCCCGGTTTTACCAGCACGGCGGCGTGCGAATCCAAGATCACCTATATCGACGGCGATGCCGGCATATTATTGTATCGCGGTTATCCGATCGACCAGCTCGCGGAGCAATCAAGTTTTCTGGAAGTGGCGCATCTGCTGCTGAACGGCAATTTGCCGAATGCCCGGGAAAATGCCGAATTCACCCGCAACATCACGCGTCATACGATGATCCATGAACAGTTGGCGACGTTTTATCGTGGCTTCCGGCGCGATGCGCATCCGATGGCGATCATGTGCGGCATCGTTGGTGCGATGGCGGCATTTTATCATGATTCGACCGATATTCACGACCCCCAGCAGCGCATCATCGCCAGCCATCGCCTGATTGCGAAAATGCCAACGCTTGCGGCCATGGCGTATAAATATTCTGTCGGGCAACCCTTTCTCTATCCCGACAATTCGTTGAGTTTTTCCGGTAATTTCCTGCGCATGACGTTCGGCGTTCCGGCCGAACCCTATGTCATCGACCCCGTGGTTGAAGATGCCATGGAAAAACTGATGATCCTGCAGGCGGATCATGAACAAAATGCCTCGACATCGACCGTGCGGCTGGCGGGATCGTCGGGGGCAAATCCGTTTGCCTGTATATCAGCGGGCATCGCCTGCCTCTGGGGCCCGGCGCATGGCGGCGCCAACGAAGCTGCCTTGAACATGCTGCGGGAGATCGGCACGCCCGACCGCATTCCCGAATTCATCGCCCGCGCCAAGGACAAGGACGATCCGTTCCGCCTGATGGGCTTTGGCCACCGCGTTTACAAAAATTATGATCCGCGGGCCAAGGTCATGGCCAAGGTTGCCAAGAACGTCCTCGACAAGCTGGGCATTGACGACCCGATTTTCGATGTTGCCCGCGAGCTTGAACAAATCGCGCTCAACGATCCCTATTTCATCGACAAGAAACTTTATCCGAACGTCGATTTCTATTCGGGTGTCGTCATGTCGGCGATCGGCTTTCCAACGTCGATGTTCACGGTGCTGTTTGCAATTTCGCGGACGGTCGGCTGGATCGCGCAATGGACCGAAATGATGGAAGATCCAGAACAAAAGATCGGCCGCCCGCGGCAGCTTTACACCGGCCCGACGCATCGCGATTACATCCCGCTCGACCAGCGCATCTGATCATGGCAAAGGCGCCGGCGTTGGGCCGCGTCGGGTCTGCAATCGGGTATTTGGGGCGTTGATCTGATGCGGTTACGTCTGCCGGCTATCGCTGCCCTTCTCGCTTCCGGTATTGCCCTGGCTGCGGCTTCGACGCCGGCTATGGCCGGGCCCTTTGCCGAAGTCGGCGATCGTCAGCTTCGCCAGGATGTCGACCTGCTGCACGCCGCCAATCTGATCGAAGGGCCGATCGACAGTTGGCCGCTGCCCTGGGCGCAGATCGATGCCGGCCTCCAAAAGGCCCGCGATGGTCGGGTGCTGGATCCCTATCTGCTGGCGGCTGTCGAACGGCTGGATCGGCTGGGGTCGCTGGCATCGCAGCGGATAGCGGTCGATGCCCGCATTTCTGGCACCAACAAAGTCTCGGTCGCACGGGATTTCGGCAGCCTGGCACGGGCCAGGGCCGACGCCTCGGGAAAGGTTGAACTCAACAGCGGTACCGTCAGTGTTTCCATCGGCGCGGGCCTGCGCAGTGGCCAGGTCGGCAACGCCTATAATCTTGAACCATCGTCAGTCGCTGTCAGGCTAGGCAATTGGGCGCTATATGTGGGATTCCAGGAACAATGGTTTGGCCCCGGCCATGACGGCGCCTTGCTCTGGTCGAACAACAGCCGACCAACGCCCAAAATCGGGTTGAAGCGCCTGATGCCCGATCCCATCGACCTGCCGGTGCTGCGCTGGCTCGGGCCGCTGCGCTTCGAAATTTTCGGCTCGGTAATCAATGAACGCCGCAGTGATTTTGACAATATTTTGATATTCGGCACCAGGCTGAGTTTCATGCCGTCGGCCGGCCTTGAGATCGGCCTCAATCGCATGCAGATGCTGTGCGGCAAGGGGCGACCTTGCGGCCTGAAGCAGATCAGCAACAGCTTCATCGGTATCGGCAACGCCGACAACCCCAGCACCAATGACCCGAACGGGTTTTCGCAACAGGCTGGGAACCAGATCGCCGGCTTTGACGCCAGCTACACGCGGCGATTTGGCAAGGTTGCAGCGAAAATCTATTTCGAAGGCGAGGCCGAAGATTTTGACAATGTCATTCTCGAACAATGGTCGCGCCTGATCGGCACGACCCTGTCCGGGCCCTGGGGCAAAAAGGGCGCCAGCTGGACGACCACGCTCGAATATGTCGATACCCAGGCGGTATCCCTGTTCAACGGCACCCCGTTGGAAGGCATCACCGGGGGCGAAACGCGCTATCCATTTTCGACCTATAACAACAGCCTTTACACCGCCGGCTTTACTTATAACGCGCTGCCGATCGGCTATTGGACCGATGGCGACAGCCGTAACCTGTCATTGAGCGCGGCAATCACCGACACGCGAAATCGACGCTTTTATGGCTCGGCGCGATCCGTCCATATCAATTTCAACAATCTCGGCAATCCGCCGCAGGCCGTTTTCCCAAGGCCCAATGGCGACCCCGGCCCGGAAATCTTTTACCGTGTTTCAGCAAATTCTGAAAAATTCGCCATTTTGACCGCGGGCGCTGAATTGCCGACGCGGTTCGGCGATATAAGGCTGGAAGGTCGCTTCCAAAGCGATTCCCCCAATACCCCCGGGTTTCGCGACCGCGCGGCTGCCGTCGAAGTCCAGTTGCGGCAGCGTTTTTGATTGGCGTTGCAGGCGGAATCGGGAATAAACGCGGCGAAGAAAAAAAAGGAGCAAGGTTCGAAATGTTTGCGCGCCTTTTCATCGATCATCCTCGCACCGTCAACGAAGGCTATTTCGAACATATGGGCGCCGCGTTCAGCGTGGGCGGCCGGCTGGCGATCGCGGCGCTAAAATGCCTTGTGCATGGCCTGGTGCCCGGCATGTGCAAAACCGCCGGCAGCGACGCCATATTGAAACTGCACGGGGAAATCAGCCCACGTCGTTTTGATCAGCCGACGTTGTGATCCCTCAGACCAAATGGGCGTGCCAGCAAAGGCCGATATCATGAATGCAGACCTGGGCTTTTCCGCCGATCGCCTTGCCCGCATCGATCGCTTTCTGGACGAGAAATACATTGCGCCCGGTCGCCTGGCCGGCAGCTTGACGCTGGTTGCCCGGCACGGCGACATCGCCTATCTCGGCATCAATGGTCATGCCGATGTGGCGAGCGCCAAGCCATTGGCAATGGACACGATTTTCCGTATTTATTCGATGACCAAGCCGATCACGTCGGTGGCGCTGATGATGCTTGTCGAGGAAGGCAAGATCGCCCTCGATGATCCGGTGCACCGCTATATTCCGGAATGGAAAAATCTTGGCGTCTATGCCGCTGGCACGCGCGCCACCGGCTACCAGACCCGGCCGACCAGCCGGCCGATGCTGGTTGTCGACCTGATGCGACACACGTCCGGGTTGACCTATGGATTCCAGTTCAGAACCAATGTCGATGCCGCCTATCGCGCCCAGAAAATCGGCGAAATCGAAAAGGCCGGCAGCTTGTCGGACATGATTTCGGCTTTGGCCAAAATCCCGCTCGAATTTTCGCCGGGTGAGGCGTGGAATTATTCCGTTGCCACCGATGTTTGCGGCTGGCTCGTCGAGATTGTCAGCGGGCAGAAATTTGAAACATTTCTGTCGGAGCGGCTGTTTCAGCCCCTCGGCATGGTCGATACCGGCTTTCATGTGCGCGAAGGCGAAGGCCATCGGCTGGCCAGTTGCTATCAACCGACGAAAACCGGCGGGATCGATTTGCAGGACAATGCGGCCACCAGCGATTTTCTGCGGCCCGCCGCATTCATCTCCGGCGGTGGCGGGCTGGTTTCGACCGCGCCCGATTATCTGAAATTTGCCCAGATGCTGCTGAACGGCGGCACGGCCGACGGCCATCGCTACATCAGCCGCAAGACGCTTGATCTGATGACAGCCAACCATCTGCCCGGCAACGGCAATATCGCGTCCATGTCTAAATCATTGTTCAGCGAGGCGGCCTATGAAGGTATCGGCTTTGGCCTTGGCTTTGCCACGACGATGCATTCGAGCCAGACCCTGATGCCAGGCAGCGATGGCGATTATTTCTGGGGCGGCGCCGCCAGTACATTTTTCTGGATCGACCCGGAGGAGGACCTGATCGGCATTTTCATGACCCAGCTGATCCCGTCGAGCACCTACCCTGTCCGCCGCGAAGTGCGCACCATGGTCTATGCCGCGCTGGATGATTGACGGGTGCTGAGCCGCCGCCTTGATAGCGCCAAGGCCTGATCGCGCAAGCAATGCTCCCCTTGATTGTTGGCGGCTTTGGCCCGACACATGGGTAATATCGGCCAAAAAGGAATTTGCAGCATGACCGACTATACGCCCCCCAAACTTTGGGCCTGGAACAAGGAATCGGGCGGACGGTTTGCCGCGATCAACCGCCCGATCGCCGGGCCGACAGCCGACAAGGCCCTGCCGGTCGGCAAACATCCTTTGCAGCTGTATTCCCTGGGCACTCCGAACGGCGTCAAGGTGACGGTGATGCTGGAGGAACTGCTGGCAGTTGGGCATGCGGGCGCCGAATATGATGCCTGGCTGATCAATATCGGCAATGGCGATCAGTTCGGCAGCGGCTTTGTCGAAATCAACCCCAATTCAAAAATTCCGGCGCTGGCCGATCACAGTAGCAAGCCTGTCACGCGGGTGTTTGAATCAGCCAGTATATTGGTTTACCTCGCTGAAAAATTTGGAGAATTCCTGCCGATCGAGCATAAGGCGCGGACCGAGACCTTCAACTGGCTGTTCTGGACCCAAGGCTCGGCGCCCTTTCTTGGTGGCGGTTTCGGGCATTTTTACGCCTATGCGCCAATGAAGATCGAATATGCCATCGATCGATATGCGATGGAAACCAAGCGGCAACTGGACGTGCTCGATCGCCATCTCGCCGACAACGCCTATCTTGCCGGCGATGTCTACACGATTGCCGATATGGCGGCCTGGCCCTGGTATGGTGCCATGGCAAAGGGCCTGTTGTACGAAGCCGGCGAATTCCTGGATGTGGCGAGCTACAGCCATGTCCAACGCTGGACCGATGCGATCGCGGCACGCCGCGCCGTCAAGCGCGGTCGCATGGTCAATCGCGCCTTTGGCGAACCCGCCAGCCAATTGCACGAACGCCATGATGCCAGCGATTTCGAGACAAATACGCTCGACAAGATCAGTATAGCCTGACAGCCAAGCTTTTTGCACAGGACGAAACGGCATCCCGGGTCAAGCCCGGCATAACAGTCGATTTTACTTCATTTCGCCTTAAAGCGGGATGTTATCGTGCTTTTTCCACGGGTTTTCCAGCCGTTTGGTGCGCAGTTTCTGCAGGCCCCTGGCGATCCGCCGCCGCGTCGAATGCGGCATGATGACTTCATCGATAAAGCCTTTGGAAGCCGCGACGAACGGATTGGCAAAGCGCGCTTCATATTCGGCCGTGCGCTCGGCGATTTCTTCGGCCGACCGCCCGCGAAAGATGATTTCGACGGCACCCTTGGCGCCCATCACGGCAATTTCAGCCGTTGGCCAGGCATAGTTCAAATCGCCACGCAGATGCTTTGACGCCATGACGTCATAGGCGCCGCCATAGGCCTTGCGCGTGATGACCGTGATCTTGGGCACTGTCGCTTCAGCATAGGCGAACAACAGCTTGGCGCCGTGCTTGATGATGCCATTATGTTCCTGGGCAACCCCTGGAAGAAAGCCCGGCACATCGACAAATGTCACGATCGGAATGCTGAAGGCATCGCAGAATCGCACGAAACGCGCGGCTTTTTTCGACGAATTGATATCGAGGCAACCGGCCAGCACCATCGGCTGATTGGCGACAATGCCGACACTATGGCCTTCGATCCGCGCGAAACCGATGATGATGTTACCGGCATGGGCGGGCTGCAATTCGAAAAACTCGCCGTCATCGGCGATTTTTCGGATCAATTCATGCATGTCATAGGGCTTGTTCGCCGATGGCGGCACCAGCGTATCAAGGCTCATTTCAAGCCGCTCGGGATCATCCGCCGAGGGCCGAAACGGCGCGCCATCACGGTTGTTGAGCGGCAGATAATCAAAGAACAACCGCGTGCGCAACAGCGCATCGACATCATCCTCCATGGCGACATCGGCAACGCCCGATTTTGTCGTATGGGTGATGGCGCCGCCCAGATCTTCCTGGCTGACCAACTCATTGGTGACGGTCTTGACGACGTCGGGGCCGGTAACAAACATATAGGATGAATCCTTCACCATGAAGATGAAGTCGGTCATCGCCGGGCTGTAGACCGCGCCGCCGGCGCATGGCCCCATGATGAGGCTCAATTGCGGGACAACGCCCGAGGCGAGAACATTCCTTTGGAAAACTTCGGCATAGCCGCCAAGGCTGGCGACACCTTCCTGAATGCGGGCGCCGCCGCTGTCGTTGATGCCGATCACCGGCGCCCCGACCTTCATCGCCATGTCCATGATCTTGCAGATTTTCTGGGCATGGCGTTCCGATAATGAACCGCCGAACACCGTAAAATCCTGCGAAAACACAAAGACCAGCCGGCCGTTGATGGTGCCGGAACCAGTGACGACGCCGTCACCCGGAATGATCTGATCCGCCATGCCGAAATCGACACAATTATGTTCGACATACATATCAAGCTCTTCGAACGAATCCGGATCGAGCAGGATGTCCAGCCTTTCCCGCGCCGTCAGTCGGCCCTTGGCATGTTGGGCGGCGACCCGGCGTTCACCACCGCCAGCGCGAGCCGCATCGCGGCGACGTT
>JBBRIC010000018.1:0-36648 GCA_038221665.1 Sphingomonadales bacterium | reverse complement strand
CTCATCGCGCTGCTGTTCGTGGCGATTGCGCTCAACTATGTCGACCGTCAGGTGCTGGCGCTATTGAAGCCAACGCTGGAAGCCGAATTCGGCTGGTCATCGAGCGATTTTGCGCATCTGGGCTCGGTATTCCAGATCGCGGCCGCCAGTGCGCTATTATTTGTCGGCTGGTTTGTCGATCGTGTCGGCGTTCGGCTGGCGCTGGGCGTCGGAGTCGCGCTTTGGAGCCTTGCCGGCATGGCGCATGCTTTTGCCGCATCGGTGCAGCAATTCGTCATCGCCCGGGTGGCACTGGCGGCCGCCGAAAGCGTTGGTACGCCCGCCGCTGTCAAGACCGCGGCGGTCTATCTGCCGCTGAAGCAACGCTCATTCGCGCTGGGCCTTGCCAACACCGCCCCCAACATCGGTGCTGTTTTGACTCCCCTGCTGATCCCGCCGCTGGCTTTGGCCTTTGGCTGGCGGGCGGCGTTCCTTGTCACTGGCGGACTTGGTTTTATCTGGCTGATTTTCTGGGTGCTGGGGACCCGCAAACTCGTCCCCGTCGCCGTCAATAGTCCGGAGCCGGTGGCGGCAACGCGCTGGTCGACCTTGCTCGCCGACCGGCGAAGCTGGGCCATTGTCGGCGCCAAGGCGATCACCGATCTGGTCTGGTGGTTCGTTTTGTTCTGGATGCCGGATTTTTTCCATCGGGTCTTTGGCATGGCGCAGGGCAGTCTCGGCTATCCTATCGTCCTCATCTATGTGCTGGCGGCGTGCGGCGCCCTGTCTTCGGGCCTGTTGTTTCCGCGCCTTGTCGAACGCGGCTTTTCGGTTGATCGGGCCCGGAAATCCTCGATGCTTTTCTATGCTTTGCTCATCCTGCCGATGCCGCTGGCTCTGCTGACCGGCAACCCCTGGCTGGCGGCGCTGTTGATCGGCCTGGCGCTGTTTGCGCACCAGGGATTTTCAACCAACATCTTTGGTCTCGCCGCCGACATTATCCCGGTGCCGCGGGTCGCCCGGGTGATCGCTCTGGGTGCTGTAGCCGGTAATCTGACCGGCAGTGCCATGCTGGAATTGACCGGCTGGTCGATCGACCATGGCCAGGGCTATTGGCCAATGTTCGCCATCTGCGCCAGCGCCTATCTGCTGGCCCTGGGTTTTATCCAGCTGATGCTGCCCGTGATCCGCCCGGCGCATGCGTAGCGGCTGAAACCATATTCAAAGACGTATCAGTGGCAAGCCAAGTGCCTCCGTCGAGCAGGACGTGAGACCCTGCACAGACTTTTGCTGGTTATGGCAAGTTTTACAGAATAGAGATGATCAAGCGATTGGGTGCAGGGCCTACAGGCGCTGCCCGCCGAAGGCCCTCAGGGCCGGCTTCTGCCGCATTGTAGCAGGCGCATCCTTAACGAAATAACGGCGCCGGTTGCCCGGCGCCGTTATTTCTCGCAACGAAAACGCGTTAGAAATTATACCGCGCCGTCACACCAAAATAGCGATCGGCATCACGCGGGATGAGATAGCGCAGCGAACCGCCCGGGCCACCGTTGGTGATCTGCGCCGCAAAGCTTTGATCGAACAGGTTCTTGACGACAAATTGCAGGCGCCAGCGATCATCGGGCTGCACCAGCGCAATGTGTAGGTCGACGATGCTATAGGCGCCGATAGTGCCCTGGCTGCGGACAACAGGGCTGGGATCGAACAGCGACAATTGGCTCGATTGGGTCGAGGCCTGGAAGCCCAGATTGACATCGGCAAAGCCGCCCGTGCGCCAGCGATAATCGGTGCCGAGCGACGCCTTCCACTTTGGCGCAAAGGCCAATTGCGTGCCATTCGGGATCGGCACCGGCACCGGCTGGCCGGGCGAAGGCGGCGCCACCTTGAAGGCATCGACCTTGGCATCGGTATAGGCAAGGCCACCGGAAAAGTTCAGATCGGGGATGGGACGGAATGCGAAATCAAGTTCACCGCCCCGGGTCGAGATATCCCCGGCGTTAGTGAAGCGCGTGATGATGACGCCGGCGACATTGTCGGGGTTATTGGCCTGGAAATTTTTGTATTTGGCATAATAGCCGGCCAGGTTCAGGATCAGCTTGCCATCGAACAACACGTTTTTCAGGCCGACTTCATAGGAATCGGCGGTTTCACGCTCGATGACATTGGTGCCATTGGCGTTCAGGTTGAAAAAGATGTTGAAGGCCGGCCCCTTGTAGCCGCGCGCATAGGTGCCATAGGCCATGATCTTGTCGGTGACATCGAATTGCAGCCCGGCCTTGCCCGACAGATTATCCTTGTTCGTCGATCGGCGGAACGGCACGCCATTGCTGGCCAGCGGATCGCCATTGATGTTGGTCGGCGTCGAGGTCGCAAAGACCCCTGCATCGAAATTGCGGTTGACGCCAGGGATGCCGCCAATGTTGGGCGTAGCGACGCGGCTGTGGAAGACATCGAGATTATCGATCGTGTAGCGCAGGCCAAGGATACCGCGGAAACGGTCGCTGAAATTCAGCGTGCTCTGGCCAAAGACCGCGACGTTATCAAAGGTCGAGACAAAAGTTGCCGTGCCCTATGGCGTATCGGTCGCCGGTGCACCGGACGCGCCGCAAGCAATCAGCGTCGTTGGGGCGACGGCTGTGTCGCAGCGTGTCACGCTGCGCGTGAATGTCCGCTTTGAATCGGAACGCGAATAAAACGCGCCGACGACGTAGGACAGGAACTGATCGGCCGGCGAGGTCAGGCGCAATTCCTGGCTGAAGGTGTCACCGGTCTGCGGGCCATCATCGTGCAACTGGCTGAGGCCGAGGCGCCCCGGATTGGCGGCCTTGTCGGAATAAGCCTGGCCAAGCCAATCGCCATCGCGGATTTCGCGGTTCTTGTAATTGCGATAGGCTGTGATCGACGTAAAGGTCAGCCCGCCAAGCTCGGCGTCCAGTTGGGCCGACACGCCCCAGCTGGTTTCTTCGGTGCGCGTGATGCGGTTCTGGCGGATCGTGCGGGTTTCATCGCCTTCGAACTTGATGCCGGCCAACGCCTGTGCGGCAATGCCGGCAGGCGTCGTACCGATGACTTCGGCGCAGCAATCATCCTTCGCCTGGCGATAATCACCGATCACCGTCAGCTTTACGGTGTCGCTCAGATTGGCCTCGACGAGGCTGCGGATGCCCCAGCGTTCATAGCCGTTGACGCGTTTCTGAATGCCCGGCGCATCATTGAAGATATTGCCATCATATTTGCCCCAGAAGGCCGTGGTACGGGTCCGGACATTGTCGCCGATCGGCAGGTCGATGCCGCCACGCAGGCGATATTCATTGCCGGTGTCGAAAAAGAAACTGCCCTCGGCAAAGCCGCCAAGCGTGTCGCCCGGGCGCTTCGAGACGATGTTGACGACGCCGGCCGAAGAATTTTTGCCAAACAGCGTGCCCTGCGGCCCGCGCAGCACTTCAATTCGTTCGATATCGACAAGATCGCTAAAGGCCTCGCCGGCGCGGGCGAGCACAACACCATCGAGCACGGTCGACACCGAAGGTTCACCGGCGATCGAGAAGGTCGCGGTGCCAACGCCGCGCAGATACAATGACTGGTTGATGGTCGTGCCGGATTTGCGGAAATTCAGCGACGGCACCAGATATTGCGCGCCTTCAAGGTTGATCGCACCCTGGCGTGCCAGCGCCTCCCCCGAAACCACACTCACCGCGACCGGCACATCCTGCAGGCGTTCCGAACGCTTTTGCGCCGTCACGACGATTTCGAGCGAATCTTCGGTTGCGTCGGTTGCCGCATTGGTTGCCGGCGCCACAGTTTGGGCAACAGCGGCTGCAGGAACAAGGGCTGGGGCAGCCACGGCAAACAGCGCGACGGTGCCAAGCAAGGCTGAACGGATCATGGTTTCTCCCAAGGTCAGGCAAGGCCAGTTCTGGCCAATTGAATATCGCAAGCGAACTTTTGATAAGATTGTGGCGCTCAAGACCGGGTTTTACTGCAATCGTCAATCAGCCTGTCACAATTGTTGCGGCGCCTGTTGCGCGACTGCAACACTATCCCATTTCAGCGAATGCTGATCGATACCAGATATTCGCTGCCACCGTGATTGGCGCCGACCACCAGCAAATAGGGGCCAGTCTTTGGCAAGCGCCCCGCCCAGCCCCGGGCGTCATCATAGGCACCCGCGCCAGGGAGCGTTGTGCCGATAATGTCTTCGCCCGCCGCCGCCGGCAGCCGAAAGCCCGGGCGATAGATTTGGAGGCTGACATTGCCATCGACAGTGGACGCGGCAAGTTTTAGCCTTTGTCCGGCGCGGGCGTCAAACCTGTAAAGCGCCAGTTCGCCGCGCGCCACCGCACCCCTGAAACTTGCGACCACTGTCCCTTTTGCAAAAACAATGGCCTTGATCGGCGGTGCACTTGCCGTTTCGGCAGATGTTGTTGTCGCCAATGCTGCAGCAAGCCAGCCCAGCAGCAACACTGCGCGAAGGTTCCGCTTCATCAGGTCAGGAAGTATCGGGCGCGCAGCAGATAGGCCTTGCGATCGGCAAGGCCATTGGTGCCGCCATTCACCTTTCTGGTAACGGCCACCACGTCGTCGGCATCCGCTTCGATATTGATATGATTGGTTTTCCAGAACCAGCAGGCCACATCGGCGGCAAGTTTTGGATCGGTGGCTACTACCTTTGGAGCGGCATCGTTCAGGGTCAGGTCAACGCCGATATCCTTCCCATAATCGCGATAGTTGGAGCGCCCGGTCAACTGGATCAGCCCCCTGCCCTTGAAGCGTTTGCCATCGCCCGGCTGGGTGTTGCCAAGATCGATGCGCCCTTCATAGGCCGCCCCCGAGGCGATTTCCTCGGTAAACAGCAACGACAGGCTTTCATGCCCGACCTGGGCCAGAAAATGCGCCTGGCGCCGCGCCGTATCGATCTGCCGCGCCATCATCCCCGCCAGCAGCATGGGGGCAAAACGGCCGATCTTGTTCGGATCACCGACGGGCATGATACCCAATAGCCGTTCCGCCGTCAGCGATTGGCCGGCTTCGAATTTGGGCAACCCCTCACGCAGCGCTGCCATCGTGCGGCCGCCCGGATCGACACGGCCATCGCCAGTGAATTGCGGCAGTCTGGCCGCCTGAAAGGCCCGGATGGCGGCGATCAAAATCGGCCCGCTACGGCCATCGGTATCAAGGGCCGGCGTGCCGCCCGGGCGATTATAATTCAGCAGGACCTGCACGATCACCACATCGGGGCGTTCATTGTCGCCGCCATTGCCGACCGGATTGATAATGCACATGACACCGACCCCCGTGGTTCAGAGTAGCGAATAGTAACAGCTATTCGCTGCAGCCGCCATGTTTTCAACGGGGCAACGACAGGGCGCCAGCGACGAGCCCGAGCACCGCGCCGCTGGTCAACAGGATACGCAGGCGCGGATACCAGCCGGGCAGGCTGGCACCGAGCAGATCCCAGGCGAGCTGCACGATCAGCAGCCCCGCCATCGCCAGCAATTGCCAAAAAACCAGACCATGAAACAATATGAGCACCCCCAGCGCCGCAAGCGTTGGCAGCATGGCCAGCGAAATCGTGATCGCTGCGGGCGTCGCCGGGACAATCGCCATGCCCCAGCGTGCACCGCCAAGAAACGACAGAATCAGCGCCGCATAAAGTAACGCGATGCTGCCCAGCACCGGCGCCATATCCGGCTGCCACAGCCCGATTAGCGGCAGCAGAAACGGCAGCAGCCCCAGCAACCCGAAAACCAGGACGGCGCGGGGGATCGGCGGATCGCTCGGCATCAAAAGTCCCTTGTTTGAAAATCCCGATCTTCTTGCCGGGCGGGCGCTGCCCTGTCCATACGGCGAGACGCGCTGAATTACGCATAGGATCGGCAGCCGAATACGCCTAAACCTCGCCAGCTGGGGGATATGCTCATGACCGACACGACCATTGCCGCGCATGCCACACCCAGCCCGGTCCGTTCGGACCTGGCCGATGGCGGCAGCCATGGCGGCAACCATGGGCCAGGCGCCATTGCCGCCGCCATCGCCACCTGCCCCGCAACACTGGGCTGGATGCAGGGATCCCCGCCGCCGCCCGACAAGACGCTTCGATTTGATGACAATAGCTCGGCGCGGTTTCCGGCGCTGCGCTGGTCGCTGGCCAATTACCGGTCGCTGGCGCCAACCGTTGGCGTACCGCGCGGGCCGGGTGCGGCACGGCCGTTTCCGCTGGCGCTGCGCGATGATATCGATGCGCTGCGCTTTACGCCGCTGCCCGGCAGCGGCTTTGACGGGCCGGTCAGCTGGGCGGATGCGCTTTTTGCCAATTTCACCGACGCCATCATTGTTATCCACCGGGGCAGCATCGTTTATGAACGCTGTTTTGGCGCCATGACTTCAGCGACGCCGCATATGAGTTTTTCGGTGTCGAAATCCTTTTGCGGCACGATCGCGGCGATGCTGGTTGCCGATGGCAGCCTCGATGAAACGGCACTGGTTGGCAGCTATGTCCCTGAACTTGCGGCCAGCGGCTTTGGCGATGCCACGCTGCGCCAGGTCATGGACATGACCACCGCCATCGCTTTTTCCGAAGATTACACCAGCGCCGCCGCCGACATTGCCCAGCTGGCCACCGCCGCCGGCCTGGCGCCACGCCGCAGTGGCGACACCACCCCCGATGGCATCAGGCTTTATTTGCCAACAATCGCCAAGGGGGGCAACCATGGCGAGGTTTTCACCTATCGCACCGCCAATACCGATGTGTTGGCCTGGATCATCCACCGGGTCACCGGGACCAGCCTCGCCGACCATGTCAGCCAGCGTTTCTGGCAGCGGCTGGGAATGGAAAGCGATGCCTATTACACCATCGATGCCCAGGGCAGCGAATTTGCCGGCGGTGGCCTCAATGCCTGTGTCCGCGACCTGGCGCGCTTTGGCGAAATGCTGCGACTGGGTGGGACAGTTGCCGGCGAGGAAATCGTCCCCGCCGCCGTTGTTGCCGCCATCGCCAAAGGCGGCGATCCGGCTAAATTTGCGCCCGCCGGCTATGCGACCCTGCCGGGCTGGCGCTATGGCAATCAATGGTGGGTATCGGGCCATGGTCCCTATAGCGCGCGTGGCATTCGCGGCCAGATGATCTGGATCGATCCGGCGGCCGAACTCGTCATCGCCCGGCTGGGCTCGCACCCGCTGGCCGGTAATGCCAATTTCGATCCCATTTCGCTGCCAGCCTGGGCTGCTGTTGCCGCGCTGCTGGCCTGACCGGAAATTGCGCCTTTTGCTCAGCCAGCCCGGCGCTTGCCTGCGCTTTGCCGCCCGTGTTTCCTGGCTGGCGGCCAGCCTGATCCTGTGCCTGCCCTTCCACCTCATCTGGCGGGCGCTGGGCTGGTCGCCGGTCTGGTCGCAGCGTTACCTGCGCCACGCTGCCCGGGCTTGCGGCGTCCGCGTCAGCACCACCGGCACGCCGCTCCACAAGGATGTTTTTTACGTCGGCAACCATCTGTCGTGGATCGACATCTGCATTTTCGGCGGCGCCACACCGACTGCCTTTGTGGCGCAAGACAAGATCCGCGACTGGCCGTTGATCGGCAGATTGGCGCAGCTTAACCGCACGGTGTTCGTGGCGCGCGAGGCCCGCATGATGGTCGGCAACCAGATCGCGGAGCTTCGGGAAGCGCTGGCCGCGCACCAGCCGGTGACGCTGTTTCCCGAAGGCACCACCACCGATGGTCGCAGCCTGTTGCCGTTCAAGGCGCCACTGTTTGCGGTGTTGCTGCCGCCGCCACGCGCCCTGCGGATCCAGCCGTTTTGCCTGCATTTCGATGATGCCGGCAAATCGCTTGCCTGGATCGGCGTTGAAACGGCGTCTGAAAATGCCTGGCGGGTGCTGACGCGGCGCGGCAGCTTTGCTGTCAACATCGAATTCCTCGATGCCTTTGATCCGGGTGACCACCCGGATCGCAAGGCCATTTCGGCTGAATCCCGCCGCCGCATTGTCGCCGCTTTGTCGGCCGAACTTGGCCATCCCGTTGCATAGGCAGCCGACCCGCGCTAACGCCCGTCGATGACCGGATCATTCCCTGCCAGCCGCCTCCGCCGCACGCGCGCGGCACCCTGGACGCGGGCGCTGCACGCCGAAAACATAGTGACCCCGGCCGATCTGATCTGGCCGATTTTCGTTACCGAAGGCAGCGGCGTCGTCGAACCGATCAGAACCATGCCCGGCGTCAACCGCCTGTCGGTGGACCGTCTGGGTGATGCGGCAAAGGAAGCGGCGGCGCTCGGCATCCCCTGCATCGCGCTGTTCCCCAATACCCAGCCGGAGCGGCGCAGCGAAAGGGGCGAGGAAGCGCTCAACCCCGACAATCTCATCTGCCGCGCCATCAAGGCGTTGAAAAATGCCGAACCCGGCCTTGGCGTCCTCACCGATGTGGCGCTCGATCCCTATACCAGCCACGGCCATGACGGCCTGTTGCATGACGATGGCCGCATCCTGAACGATGCGACGGTCGAGGTGCTGGTCGGCCAGGCGCTGAATCAGGCGCGCGCGGGCTGCGATGTGATAGCACCTTCGGACATGATGGACGGGCGCATCGCCGCAATCAGGGCGGGGCTGGAGGGCGAAGGCTTCGATCTTGTCCAGATCATGGCCTATGCGGCCAAATATGCGAGCGCCTTTTACGGCCCGTTCCGCGATGCCGTCGGCTCGGGCGGCTATCTGAAAGGCGACAAGAAAACCTATCAGATGGACCCGGCGAACGCCCGCGAAGCACTGCGCGAGGTCGCCTTCGACATCGCCGAAGGCGCCGACAGCGTCATGGTCAAACCCGGCATGCCCTATCTCGACATCATCCGCGCCGTCCGCGACCGTTTCGATGTGCCGGTGTTTGCCTATCAGGTCAGCGGCGAATATGCCCTTATCGAAGCCGCCGTCGCCGCCGGCGTGCTCGATCGCGACCGGGCCGTACTCGAAACATTGCTGGGTTTCAAACGCGCCGGCTGTTCAGGCGTGCTGACCTATTTTGCACCGCTGGCGGCGAGGCTGCTGGGTTAGCATTTTCTGGCATCAAAAATATTGGAACGCAGTTCCGTAGTTTTAAGGGATACCAAGCCATTTAGGATTGGTTTCAATCCCCAAAGGCGAATGGGGCGACGCAACGCTCATCCGGCTGCTTCACGGTCTGGAAATGGGTATCCGCGAAAATTCGGGAACCGCAGTCAGCAGCGAAAGCGGCGTTTCCGTTTAGGCCGCCATCGCCAGCGGGTGCGCGAGCAACGCCCGATCACGCGTCAACAGCCGCAGTCCTTCGGCCTGGCCTTGCGCGATCAAGAGCTCGTCGAAGGGATCCTGGTGAGCCAATTTCTGGTGCAGTACGGTCGTGGCATGGTTGGCGGTCAACGGCAGGATCGAAACTCGCATAGCCGTCATCGCCGCAAGCACATCTGCCGGATCTGCGTTACCCTTACGGGCGCCCGAAGTACGAAAGCTGTACCATTTCAGGCGAATTTCCCAGATCGAAACAGCTGACACCAGAAGATCAGCCGCATTGATCGAGATAAATTTCCTTTCCGATATCGTCAGATTGATTCCGCCCTGCGTCAGCCACAACGCAAAATGCGTATCGAGCAAGACGTTCAATCTTCGAGACCCAGAACCTTGCGACTGAATGCCGGATCATCGAAATTGTCAGGCAATTCGATTTTCAGCCCATCGAGCCCCAACTCGATCCTCACGCGCTCCAACCGCGCGAAGAAATCCTCCGTCTCGGGCGGCTGAGCGGCTACCATTTCGATGAACGGCTTGCCATATTTGGTCACCGTCACGCGCTCGCCGCGAGCAGCGGCCGACGCTGCCTCGGCAAAACGGGATTTGGCCTCACGGACCGAAAGCTCCATGACTATTCTCCTCGCCCACCTGCATAGCAGGACATCTGCAATGTGACCACACGTAGTCACTCTTGCTCCGCGGCGCTTATTTCCTTATCGGCATGTCATGATCTCTCCTATCCGCATCGCCGTGCTTGGCGCCTCCGGCTACACCGGTGCCGATCTGGTGCGCCTTGCACTGACCCATCCGCAGGTCGAGATCATCGCCCTCAGCGCCAATTCAAAGGCCGGGCAGACGATGGCGGCGGTCTGGCCGCATTTTGCCATGTACCCGGCGCTACCGCGGTTGGTGAGCAGCGAAAGCATCGATTTTCTGTCGGTCGATGCGGTGTTCGGCTGCTTGCCGCATGCTGCGTCGGCGCAATTGCTGTCGAGCCTCAATGGCCCGCGTATCATCGATTTATCGGCGGATTTCCGGCTGAAGGATGCCGGCAGCTATGCCGATTGGTATGGCGGTGTGCATCCGGCGCCGCATCTGCTTTCTGAAGCGGTTTATGGCCTGACCGAATTTGCCCGCGACGCCCTGCCCGACGCCCGGCTGGTTGCCTGCCCCGGCTGCTATCCCACCGCCGTGCTGCTGGCCCTGCAACCATTGCTGGCGGCACACACGATCGAAGCCGAGCGCATCACCATCAACGCGCTGTCGGGCGTTTCGGGTGCCGGACGCGGCGTGAAGGAGGCCAGCCTGTTCGCCGAAATCGCGGAGGGCGTGCACCCCTATGCGATCGGCCGCCACCGCCATATGCCCGAAATCGAGCAGCAACTGCGCCTGGCCGCGGCAACGCCGGTGATGATCAGCTTCACGCCACATCTGGTGCCGATGAACCGGGGCGAACTTGTCACCTGCATCGTCGAGATGGCGCCGGGCAAGACAATCGCCGATCTGCGCCATGTGCTGGCCGAGGCCTATGCCATCGAGCCGTTCGTGCATCTGCTGCCCGAAGGCGTTGCCCCGGCAACGCGGATGGTCCGCGGGTCGAACCATGGTGTCATCAACGTTTTTGCCGATCGTCTGCCTGGCCGCGCCATCATTATCGCTGCCATCGACAATCTGGTGAAGGGCTCATCGGGCCAGGCCATACAGAATATGAATGCCATGTTCGGCATGCCCGAAACCCTGGGGCTGGAAGCGGCACCGCTGTTTCCGTGATTGTCACCGACCGCCTGATCCTGCGCCGCTGGCGGGATGCCGACCGTGCCGCCTTTGCAGCGCTCAACGCCGACGCAGAAGTAATGCAGTATTTTCCGGCGACGCTTGATCGCGCGCAAAGCGATGCGCTGGCCGACCAGATCGAAAGCCATTTTGAAACCCATGGTTTTGGAATGTGGGCGATGGAGCGACGCAACGATGGCGCCTTTATCGGCTTTACCGGGCTCAACATTGTCAAATTTGCATCGCCAATCGAAAACGACGTCGAGATCGGCTGGCGGTTCGCCCGTGACTGCTGGGGCCTGGGGTTGGGTCCTGAAGCGGCAACTGCGGCGCTCACCAACGCCTGGACGCATGATATCGCGCGGATCGTTTCGATGACGGTGGCGGCCAACCGGCGATCCTGGTGGCTGATGGAGCGATTGGGACTCTTGCGTCGGCACGACCTCGATTTCGATCATCCGCGGCTGTCGGCTGGCCATCCTTTGCGGCCGCACATCGTTTACGCCCTGGACCGCCCATGAGCGTCTATCGATTTGGCGCCATCAGCCCGTCCATCGCCGACAGCGCCTTCATCGCCCCCGGCGCGCGGATCATCGGCGATGTCAGCATCGGGCCGGAAAGCTCGATCTGGTATAATTGCGTGCTGCGCGGCGATGTCGATCGCATCAGCATCGGTGCCCGAACCAACATCCAGGATGGCAGCGTCGTCCATGTAACCACCCGCCGCCACGCCACCTATATTGGCGACGATGTGCTCATCGGCCATCTTGCCATGCTGCACGGCTGCCGACTTGAAAATTACGCCTTTGTCGGGCTGGGCGCCATTGTCATGGATGATTGTGTCATCGCTGGCGATGGCATGCTCGCCGCAGGGGCCATGCTGACGCCCGGAAAACGCATCGGCGCGCGGGAATTATGGGCCGGGCGGCCAGCAAGGCTGTTGCGCCTGCTCAGCGATGCCGACATCGCCCGCAATCGCGCCGGCGCGGCGGGTTATGTGGCGCTGGCCAAGGCGCATGTCGCCAGCCTCAATTCAGGCGAGTGACCACGGCCAACCTCCGTGATGCTGGCCTTGTTCGCGGTATCGGCCCGCTTGGCCTTGCCGCCAACATGGTCAATTATACGGTTGGCGCCGGTATCTTCGCGGCGCCGGCGCTGGTGGCCGGCATGGCCGGCAGCTGGGCGCCGGTGGCATTCCTGATTGCCGCCATCGCCAATGTCGCTGTCACCATCTGCTACGTCGAGGCCGCGTCGCGCGTGCCGACCAGCGGCGGCCAGGCGGGTTTTACCGAAGTTGTATTCGGGCCGTTTGCCGGCTTCGTCGCCGGCGCGCTGACCTATATTGCCAATGTGCTGGCGGCAGGTGCCATCATCGCGGCGGCCGCCGATACCGCCGCCGCCTTTCAACCGGCGCTGGCGGTGCCGGCCATTCGCGCCGGACTCATCACCGGCTGGACGTTGTTGCTGGTTGTGCTCAACCGGCGCAGTGTCGGTTTTGCGGCCCGGCTGGTCACCGGGGTAACCGCCGCCAAGCTGATGCCGCTGGCGCTGTTCCTGGCGATCGGCGTTTTTATGATCGACCCCGCCAATCTGCCGCTACCGCGATTGCCGGCGCCATCCGGCCTTGGCGATGCCACGCTGCTGACCGTGTTCCTGTTTGCCGGGGTCCATGGCGCGCTGTTGACCGGTGGCGAAATCCGCGACCCCGCCCGCACCCTGCCGCGCGCTTTGTGGCTGGGGTTGATGATTGTCACGTTGATCTATGTCGGCGCACAATTGGTGGCAACGGGCATTCTGGGGTCGGCGCTGGCGATGAGCAAAACGCCTTTGGCCGACGCGCTGGGCAGGCTTTCGCCGGCATGGCGCGGACTGATGCTGGTCGGTGCGCTGATATCGATGCTGGGCTGGACAGCGTCGGATGCCCTTTCGTCACCGCGGTTGCTGTTTGCGCTGGCCCGTGACGGCCGGTTGCCAGCCGCGCTTGGGCGGCTGGATGCGGCAACCCATGTGCCGGGCAATGCCATCATGCTCCACCTCACGATAGCGGCGGCGCTGGCGATTGGCGGCAGTTTTGCGACGCTGGCGACGATTTCGGGGCTGGTGCTGGTGCTGCTGTTCATCGGCGCCGCGCTGGCGGCGCTGGCGCTGAACCGGCGCGGCATCATGCTCGGCGGCGCTATGTCACCGCTGCCGGGGCTTTATCTCGCGGCACCCCTGGTCATCGCCATCATGTTCTGGGTGGGGCTGCAGGCGACCCGATCACAGGCTGTGCTGCTCGCCGTCACCTTTGGCGGCATTGGCCTATGGTATCTCGTCAGTCGCTGGAACCAGCGCCGCTGATCGCGGCCAGGTGGCGGCCTGCGCCCTGGCCCAGCCGATCCAGGCGTCATCCTTGGCTAGCGCCCGATCGGCGGCTTCTGCGGCGGCTGCGGCAGTGTTGAAATCCACCCACCCCGTGGCCGCGCAAGCGGCGTCAGCAATTGTGCCGGCGGTATTGGAAACGGCAATTGCGCCATCGTGTGCGGTGCTACCCTGATGGGTTCGGGCCGCGACCCAGCGCAGCCGAAGATCAGCGTAGCGCTGAGCCAGACCGGCATTTTGAGCAACAAGCGCATCATCGCTTCCTTTCGAGATTATGGACTGGCGCTGCGACAATTGCCGTCGCAGTGCGGATTGGGCCCGGACGGCGGCAGCAGCGGCCGCTTCGAAACGGACGCGATCGGCAGCCTGTTGCTGGACGCCGCCGGCCGTGAATGCCGCGCTGACCTGACATTGGTGCCAGCGCCAGCCCAGCAGCAGGCCAAAGGCCAGCATCAGGATTAGCCAGAACCGACGCGGTAATTGTTTGAGCGGCGCAAGCCGATCGCGCAGAAACGCTGAAAAAAGCCCGGACATGATCAGCATGGCAAATCTCCCTTGCCGACAGTTTCGCCACCGGACGCCGAAAAATCGGCCCCCATGAAACGCGCCGAGACCTGCCGCAAGGCGACTGTCATGCTGAGGCCGGTCAATACCAGACCGAGCAAAAACAAGGTGCCATACAGCGCCACGCCGATGATGTGCAGCCGCGCGGCCGCCAGATTTGCCGGCCAGGGGCGTTCGAGCACCTGCCAGACGAGCCAGGCCGCCAGCCCCGTCAAGGCGATGCCGGCGCCGGCAAAAACCAGCGCCAGCACGGTGCGACGCCATTGCGGATCAAGATTGAGCATCAGGCGACCCGGGTCGCCAGCCAGCCGAACAGAAAACTTTCATTCGCGGCCCGGCTTTCGGCAAGTTCGATGTAGCGAGCGCCCTGCAACGCGTTCAGCGCCGTCAGCAGCACTGGTTCGGCAGCGGCCCCGCGCGTCACGATAAACCGACGCAAGGCATCGAGCGTCGCTGCCCCGATGGCGCGATCAACATTGACGTCGGCCCAATCCCGGCCTTGACGGTTAAGGGCATTGAGGCTGCGTTGCAGAAAACCGGCGGCCGTTGCCAGCCCCATGTTGACACCGGTATCGAACATTTCGGCCGCAACCCCTGGCGCAATTGCCGCCACGGCATCCAGCCTTGGGGCCAGCCAGTAACGCTGGCGATAGATGGTCAGCGCCAGCCCGCGCGGCAGATCGCGCATCGACCCGGGCCAGCCGGCAGCGCGGGCAACAGCTTCGGTGATGCCAAAATTGGTGACGCCACCGCGATCATCGGGGTGATCGACAAAGCCGCCTTCCCGGTCCAGCAGCGACTGCAGAAGCGTGTCAGGCAGATTTTTGGCAAAAGCAGGCATAGCAGGCGTAGCAGGCGTAGCAGGCGTAGCAGGCGTAGCAGACATGGCACCATCCCGGATTGATGGCCGTTTACTATCCTATTTGGTTATAAATGTCAATATAGAACAGCAAATTCGGTGAAGATGCTGGTTGACCGAAGCGCTGAGGGAGCATGTAGCCAGGCCCGACAGGGTATTGGCAAAATATGATGGGGACCTGAGCGGCGACAAAAAATGATCTGCCAAGACGATCTGCCGGCCTCACGGCCACAGTCTGGGTTCGTCAAATGCTTGCAGGAGCTGGTCGGAGCGACAGGATTCGAACCTGCGACCCTTAGACCCCCAGTCTAATGCGCTACCAGGCTGCGCCACGCTCCGACCGAAGCGCGCGCTTAGGCCAGTCTTGTCCATGATGCAAGCGCAGCCGTCGCGCTGCCCAACGGTGCCGGGCACCACACTTGCTCAGATTTCAAAACCATAGCCGTTCATCAGGTCGTAAAGCGTCGGGCGGCTGACCCCAAGGATCCTCGCGGCGGTCGACATATTGTTTTCGCAGCGCGCCAGGACCTTTCGAATGACGGCGCGTTCGGCGATTTCACGCGCGGCCTTCAACGAAAGCGTCGCATCATCCGCGCTGCTATGCAGATCAAGGTCGCTGGCGCTGAGCCGCACCGATTCACCCATGATGACAGCGCGTTTCATGCGATTTTCAAGCTCACGGACATTGCCGGGCCAGTGCCAGTCACTGATGGCAGCAACGGCATCGGGCATGAAACCTTTGAAATTACGCCCGTTTTCACGCGAAAACCGAGCCAGAAAATGATGCGCCAACAGCATTGCATCGCCCTGGCGCTCGGCAAGCGAGGGAATGCGCACGACGATTTCGGCAAGCCGGTAAAACAGATCCTCGCGGAAACGCCCGGCGGCGATCATCGCGTCCAGATCCTGATGGGTGGCACAGACGATACGCACATCAACGGGTATCGGGCGCCTGCCACCGATGCGTTCGATAACGCGTTCCTGCAGGAAACGCAGCAGTTTGACCTGCAGGGGCAGCGGAATATCGCCGACTTCGTCAAGAAAAAAGGTCCCGCCTTCGGCAAGCTCGATCTTGCCTTGCTGGGTCTTCACTGCGCCGGTGAAGGCGCCTTTTTCATAGCCGAACAGTTCGGATTCCAGCAGATTTTCCGGAATCGCAGCGCAATTGATGGCAACAAAAGGCTTGCTTGCCCGCAGCGAAGCCATATGCAGGCCGCGCGCCAGCAATTCCTTGCCGGTGCCACTGGCGCCGAGCAGCATCACCGAAACCTGGGCGCCGGCCACCCGTTCGATCATCCGCGCCACCTTTAGCATTTCGGGCGCAGCCGTGACGATGCCACCGAGCACATCCGTGCCGTTCGATTGAATCGTTTCGGCGAGGCGACGGTTTTCCGCCTCGAGATCGGCGACATGAAAGGCCCGGCGGACGATCAGGCCGAGTTCATCGATATCGACCGGCTTGCTGTAAAAATCGAAGGCCCCCATCGCGATTGCCCGGCGGGCGCTGTCGCGGGCGCCATGGCCCGACGCGACGATGACCTTGGTATCGGGGCGTGCCGTCAGGATCGCCGCGAGTGTTGCAAAGCCTTCCGAAACGCCATCGGGATCGGGCGGCAAACCAAGATCGAGCGTCACTACCAGCGGTTTCACCTTATCGAGCAACGAAAGCGCGGTTTCGCGCGTGCCGGCAATCTCGACATGGTAATCCTCATACGACCAGCGCAACTGCAGCTGCAGGCCCTCATCGTCCTCGACCACCAGCAATGTGCGCCGCTGATCTGTCACTGGGCCGCCACATTGAACGGCGCATCCGCCCGGGCCAGCGGCAGCCTTATGCTGAACATCGTGCCTTCGCCTTCCTGGCTTTCAACGTCGAGACGGCCGCCATGGGCGCGGGCGATTTCGCGCGCTTCATAGGCACCGATGCCAAAGCCGCCGGCCTTGGTCGAATGGAATGGCCGAAATAATTCCTCCCGGATGAACCGCGCCGACATGCCGACCCCCCTGTCGGCTATGGTGATGATCGCTTCTTCGGGGGTCTGGCTGACGCTGATGTTGATCGGCGTGCCCGGGTTCGATGCATCGATGGCGTTCTGGACGAGGTGCAGCAGCAATTGTTCGATACGCCCTGTGTCGCCGACAACGCAAAGGCTGGCGACGCTCTGGGCGTTTGGCAACAACGCGAGACTCAAGTTCGGATGCACCAACCGCTTTGTCGCCACAGCCTGTTCGACCAGATCGGCTATCGCCAGACGCTGTGCAAAACTTTCCTGACAGCCGGCGACCCGGGGTGACAGGCGCGCCAGCAGATCATTCATCTTGCCGACCGAATTGTTCAGCGTAGTCACCATATCGGCCCTGAAGGCCGGATTATCGGCGTGGCGATCGGCATTGCGCGCCACCAGCGACAATTGGCTGACGAGGTTTTTGATATCATGAATGATGAACGCAAAACGCCGGTTGAATTCATCGAATTTCGCGGCCTCGTCCAGCGCGACCTGGGTCGAGCTCTCGGCGATATAGCTGGCTGCCTGACGCCCGAGCGTGCGCAACAAATCAAAATCTTCCCAATTCAGGCTACGATCGACAAGGCTGCGTTCTACGACCAGAACACCGGCCAGACTGTCAAGGTGGATCAAAGGTATGGCAAGCCACATCCGACGATTGGCAACGACCCAATCGGGGACGCCAACCCCGTCATATTCCGGCTGTTCGGCGCGCAGGCCATCGAAATCGACGATGCGCTGGCGGTCGGCAAGATAGCAAGCCAGACCCGATGTGCGACCAATCACGGCTACCTGCGCCACCTTCAGATGCCAATCGGCAACAGGCACCAGATTATTGTCATCGGGGATAAACAGGATGCCACCGGGCGAATCGACCACCGTGCAGATCGCCTGGATCACGCGTTCGTGGAGCGACCCCAGAATGGCGCCGGTTTGTGACACGGTTGCGATAAATCGCGGCCATTCCTGCCGATAGTCATATTTATAGGTGAAGAAATTTTTGGCGATCTGGACCCGCATGACCGCCCGAAAACGTTTCGACACAATGACGACAACGCCAATGGCAATCGTTGCAAACAAAAACGTCACCTGGAACAGCAGGCCCCAATTGCCGCCGGCCAGACGCAGCCCATAGGCCAGCAAGGCCATGGCGATCAGATAGACGCCGATCATCGAAAACGACAGGGTGTGAAAGACCACCTGGCGCGACAGTTGGACCCGCGCAAACCAGGAATTTCGGGCGATGGTCAGCATGAAGGGCAAGGCAACGACATTCGCCGCGCCCCTGATATTATAAAGATCCCGGGAAGGCTGACCGAGCAGGAATGTCAGCGTGTAGAGGTTGAGATCATAGACCAGTATCGCGCCGACACCGAGCGCGAGCATGCGGCCGGCATTATTTTCCGAAGCGCCGCTGTAGACATAAAGATTATGCACCGCGACCAGCCCCGCCACACAGACGGCCAGCCGCGAAATCACGAATAATTTTATGGCAAGGGATTGCGATCCGACCATCATGCCAAATGTGGCGCCTTGCAGATCGAGCACCATCTGCAGCGTCACGACAAAGCCCAGCATGCCAGCGATTGTGAATGACAGCCGGGTCCGTTCATCAAGCGCCCAGCTCGGTCGCAGCAGCGCAACCAGAAAAGCCACCCAGGCCGTTGTGCGCATGGTTTCTGTCGGCGACAACCAGAGCAGCGCCAAAGGATCGCCGCGTTCCGCAGCTACAAAGACAATAGCCCAGAGCGCGGTCAGCAAGGCAGCAGCCGCCAGCCCGAAACTCGCCCGGTTGCGACGCCACCACAGCGCCGTGCCAGCAAGGCTGGCAAAACCCAATGCCGCGACCAGATGACTGACAAGGCCGACATTTGTCAGCAGCATGGCAGCGACCCGTTGGGCAGAATGCGCAGAATCATGAACGGATGGTAGCGGTTGCGGCGCAACCGGGCTAGTGACCTGAAGCGTAACTCAAACCACGAAAAAACCGACAGCGGCGGGCAGCAAATCGGGGCAGGTGCCAGCACGTCAAGAATGTCGACGGAGATCATGATGCAAAGTGACAGCTCGGGCCACCAGCCGATCTGGCCGGTAATCCTGTCTGGCGGCACCGGCTCGCGGCTCTGGCCCTTGTCGCGAACAACGCGGCCAAAGCAGCTGCTTGCCCTGACCGGCGACGATACGATGATCGTTGAAACCGCCCGCCGGGTCGCCAATCGCGCCGATTTTCTGGCCCCATTGATCGTTACCGGTGCCGCCCATGCGCCGCTGATCCGGGAACAGCTTGGGCCTGAACCCCGGTTGATCGTTGAACCTGCGCCGCGCAATACGGCGCCCGCGATTGCGCTGGCAACGCTGATTGCTGCAGCTTCTGACCCAGAGGCGATCCTGCTGGTGATGCCATCCGATCACAAGGTCGCCTATCCTGCCCTGTTGCAATCGGCCATCTTGGCGGCCCTGCCGGCGGTGCGCGCCGGCTGGCTGCTGACCTTTGGCATCCGGGCTACCACGCCTGAAACCGGCTATGGCTATATCAGGGCCGGAAGCGCCATCGACGGTCGCGTGCTTGCAGCCGCGGCCTTTATCGAAAAACCCGATCGCGCCCGGGCATTGCGGCTGGTCAATGACGGTGAACATTTCTGGAACAGCGGCATTTTCCTGTTTTCGGCCGCCACCATGCGCGCCGCCTTGCTGGCCCATGCACCGGGCGTCCTGCTGGCGGCAGAGGCGGCGCTGGCCGGCGCCACAGAACAATCAGGGATGATAATGCCCTCTGCCACGGCTTTTGCAGAGGCGCCGGCGATATCGATCGACCATGCGGTTTTTGAACTTGCCGGCAATATTGCTGTCTGCCCCGTCGATCCCGGCTGGTCCGATATCGGCAGCTGGGATGCGCTGCACGATCTTGGCGATACCGATGACCATGGCAATGTGCTCAGCGGCCATGTCGAGGCGATCGACGTGCAAAGCTGCCTGTTGCGCGCCGACGGCATCACGCTCGCTGTCATCGGGGTCAATAATATCAACATTGTGGCCACGCCCGATGCCGTGCTTGTCACCGCACGCGGTCGCAGCCAGGACGTGCGGGCCATAGCCAGCCGGCTGGCCGGCAGCCCGGCGCTCGATCGGCCGGTCATTCAGCAACACCCCTGGGGCGAAGAACGCATCATCCATGACGGCGCCGGCGTCGCGGTCAGAAAAGCCGTTCTCAACGGCCGCGAAAGCCTTTCCATCGCGGCCGCTGACCGGGTGATGCTATTGTCCGGATGCGCCCATGGCGCTGGCGCTGCGATGGTCATTGGCAAGGCGGCAACTGGCATCCAAATGATCAACGGCGATGCCGGCAGCGTTCTGCTGATTTTTGCCGCCGGTGACGGCATATCCACGTCAGCGCAATAAATGGCTTGCTGATAATAAGCATGCTTTGTATGTGGCTGTCATGTCCGACAGCCTTGCCGTTTTGATTGGTGACTCCGCGCGCCTGTTGCGCCGGCGCTTTGATGCCCGGGCGCGCAGCCTTGGCGTCAGCCGGGCCCACTGGCAGGTGCTGTTTGCGCTTTCACGCAACGAGGGCGTCAACCAGTCCGGTCTTGCCGAGGCGCTGGATGTCGAAACCATCACGGTTGGCCGCATGGTCGACCGGCTGGAGGATGCGGGCCTGGTCGAACGCCGGGCCGACCCTGCCGATCGCCGGGCCTGGCGATTGCATCTGACCGAGCGGGCGCATCCCATTCTCGATGCCTTGCGCAGTGTTGGCGAGGATGTGACCGGCCTGGCCTTTGCGGGTCTGGGTGCCGATGGCGAAGCGACGCTGGCGGCACTGCTCAGCCTGGTTCGATCCAACCTGCAACAGCGTGCGTCCGAAGCCGTTGCCGCAGGTGCAGTGACGCTCGACACCTTGCCAAAAAGGGCGACGGCATGAACGCCGAAATCGATCACGCCAACCTAGTCAAGACACGGCCACAGCGCCGCCGCGGTCGCCTTGCTGTCATGCTGGCGGTGCCCTTGTTGCTACTGGCAGCGGGCATCTATGTCTGGCTGACCGGTGGCCAGTCGGTCAGCACCGATAATGCCTATGTGCAGCAGGACAAGGTATCGATCAGCAGCGATGTCACGGGACGCGTATTGGCAATCGGCGTCGCTGAAAGCCAGGCGGTCAAACGCGGTGATGTGTTGATCCGGATTGCACCGAGGCCGTTTGAAATCGCTTTGGCAGAGGCCGAGGCCAATCTGGCTTCGGCGCGTTTGCAGGTTGCGGGGCTGCGTTCGGGGACAACCGGCAAAATTGCCGATGTGGCGGGCAAACGCGACGCCCGGACCTTTGCCAACGCCGAACTGGAACGCCAGCAGGCCTTGTTCAAACAGGGCTTCACGACACGGGCACGCGTTGAGTCGGCGGAATTTCAGATGCAAAAGGCATCGAGCGAAATGGCCTCGGCAATCGCTGACGAAGCCAGCGCCAGCGCGGCCGCCAACGGCGCCGGCAGCGGCACTCACCCGCTGGTGCTCGCCGCCATGGCAGCGCGCGACAAGGCCGAATTCGACCTGTCGCGCACCACAATCCGCGCGCCGGCCAATGGGATCGCCAGCCAGACCGACAAGGTTTTGCCGGGACAGGTGATGATTTCGGGCGTGCCTACGATGTCGCTGGTGCTCGACAACCATCGCTGGATAGAAGCCAATTTCAAGGAAACCGATCTGCAATTCATGCACATAGGCCAGCGAGCGACGGTCAAGCTCGACGCCTATCCAGGCACCCCGATCGAGGGGCGGGTTGAAAGCATCGGCGCCGGCACCGGTAGCGAATTTTCCGTGCTGCCGGCGCAGAACGCCACCGGTAACTGGGTGAAGGTCGTGCAGCGGGTGCCGGTACGGGTTTCCCTGCCCGCCGATACCAAAGTGCCGTTGATCGCCGGCCTGTCGGCGTCGGTAAAGGTTGAAACGCCGCGGTGACGGTTCCCGTGCGATCCTGTATCGCTGCCTGGCGCGAGCCCCGATAATGGCGACAATGGCAGCCGCGATGCCGCTGCGCGCCTCGGCAAACCCCTATCTGGTCACCATCGCCGTGATGCTTGGCAGCTTCATGACCATTCTTGATTCAACGATTGCCAATGTCGCCTTGCCGCACATGCAACCATCGCTGGGGGCAGCCTCAGATACGATCGCCTGGGTGCTGACCAGCTATATCGTCGCCACCGCCATCACGACGCCATTGACCGGCTGGCTGGCGGAAAAACTTGGACGGCGGCAGTTGTTTCTTTATTCGGTGGTAGGCTTCACGCTGGCGTCCATGGCTTGTGGGCTGGCGCAATCGCTTGAACAAATGGTATTTTTCCGGATGCTGCAGGGCGCCGCCGGGGCCACCCTCGCGCCGCTGGGCCAGGCCTATGTGCTCGATGCCTGGCCGCGCGAAAAACACGGCAAGGCCATGGCCTATTGGGGCGTTGGCATCATGGTCGGCCCCATTCTTGGCCCCGTCATCGGCGGCTGGCTGACCGAAAGCTTCGATTGGCGCTGGGTGTTCTTTATCAACCTGCCTTTTGGTATCCTGACGTTTTTTCTGGCCAGCGCCGTTCTGCCAAACATCACCAGCACGCTGCGGCGGTTCGATCTTATCGGCTTCACGCTGCTGGCCGTCGGAGTCGGCGCCTTGCAACTGTTCCTCGATCGCGGGCAGCAACTCGATTGGTTCGACAGCTGGGAGGTCAGGATCGAAGCCGGCATCGCGCTGGCCGCGCTCTGGGCCTTCGGCGTCCATGTCATGACCGCCGATGGCGCGATTGTCGACCGCCGCATGCTGCGCGATCGAAACGTAATGACCGGGTTCATGTTCATCACGCTGGTCGGCATGCTGCTGGTTGGCACCACGGCGTTGTTGCCGACAATGCTGCAAAATCTGTTCGGCTATCCGGTCATCGAAACCGGCATCCTGCAAATGCCACGGGGGATGGGCATGATGCTGGCGATGCTGACGGTTGGCCAGATCATCGGCAAGGTCGATGCCCGTATCCTGATCACGACAGGCCTCAGCCTTGCAGCGCTTGCCATGTATATGATGACGCTGTTTTCACCCACCATGGGCGCGATGCCGATCATCGTCTCGGGCTTTGTCCAGGGCGCCGGCCTTGGCATGATCTTTGTTTCTTTGAACACCTTGGCCTTTGCGACGCTGCCTATGGATCTGCGCACCGATGCGTCGGGATTTTACATGCTGTTGCGCAACCTTGGTGGCTCCATTGGCATCAGCCTGACCGTTGGCGTGCTGTCGCGCCAGGCCCAGATCAGCCATGCCGATCTGGGGGCCAGCCTGACGCCCTATGCCCTCCCCTGGACCAATGATGCGATTGCGAGAACCTTGGGGCTTGATGTGGTGACTGCGATGCTCGATGCCACCGTCAACAAACAGGCGGCGATGATCGCCTATCTCGATGTGTTTCGCATGATGTTCTGGGTCACGGTCGCCATGATGCCGCTGCTGCTCTTGCTGCGCCGGCCGCGCGCACCGGGGCCAGCCGTGCATCTGGCGGATTGATCGAGCGACCGCTGACACTGCGCCACGAATGGCGCAGTGTCAGCGGGTGATTATTTACCGCGCTTGGCGACGGCCGCGCGCAGCGCGCCGGCACCGACCGCATTGGGCACCTTGCCGTTGACGAGTATGTCGCCTGGTGTCACGCCCTTGACGCCGTAAAAGGCAGCGTTCCATTTCTTGTCTTCATCGATCTTGGTGCCTTCAAAATTGAGGCCGCCGTACAGACCCTTGGCCTGGCTGAAGGTGATGAAATCGGCGTCAACATCGGATTTTGCACCGCCACCAACCGGCCCGGCCGCGGCGCTGGCATCACCGCCAACCTTGAAATTGCCGTCCAGCACGCTTTTGACGGCCTTGTCGGTCATTACCAGCGTAACGATCTCGCTATCGGACACGCCGGCCTGAAAGCCGATGCTGGCGGTGCCGAGCGTATAGAAAGCCGGGCCTGTCAGCTTGCCATTGTGCTTGGCCAGCATGACGGCATGACCACCCGAGCCGCCGAAAATAAAGCCGGCCTTGACCACCGACGGCGCGATGATAACGGCCTTGGCGCGGCCAAAATTGTCGCGCAGCCAGCCCATGTCCTTATTGGCCATCATCGAATTGAATGTGGCGGTCGACGCGTCAACCAGCTTTTGCTGGTCGGACGCTGCGGCCTGAACGGGCGCTGCCACAAGCAACATGCTGCCCAGCAAAATACCGAGACTGCGACGGCTGATAACTGCAAGGTTCATGGCAAAACTCCCAAATGATCGGGGCTGTCCAATCATGGCGGAACTATACCCGTCCCCGAAGCGATGTCACCCTGATAATCCTGTTACCGCCGGGTTTCACGCCACCGGAAATCGTCAACGTATCGGCGTATTGCTGTTCAACCAAGGCAAGACCCGATGCCCTCATCGCGGACGACCCGGGCGCGGCGTTCGATACGGCGGGCGTATCGCTGGACAAACCGGCCGGGGGCTGCGGCATCGCGTTTGATCGGCTGTGGCAATATGGCGGCGATGCGTGACGCTTCGGCCGCCGACAGATCGGCGGCGCTGCTGTTGAAATAATGCCGGGCGGCAGCGTCGACCCCGTAAATCCCGGGCCCCATTTCGGCGATGTTGAGATAGACCTCCATGATCCGCGGTTTGCCCCAGATCGCTTCGATCAACACCGTGAAATAGGCCTCCAGGCCTTTTCGCAGATAGGAACGCCCCGGCCATAAAAAAGCGTTTTTGGCGGTCTGCTGCGAAATCGTCGAGCCACCGCGCAATTTCTTGCCGGCGGCGTTCTTCGCCGCCGCGGCCTCCATGGCGTCAAAATCAAAGCCGTTATGTGCGCAAAAAAGCGCATCCTCGGCGCCGATCACGGCACGTGGCACGACGGGCGCCATATCCGCCAGCGACACCCAATGCCGCTCGACATGGCGGCCGGCGATGGCATCGCGCGCCATCGGCCAGGTCAGCGGCACCGGCACAAAACGATAAGCGATGACCCAGAGGAGGCTGAGGACAACAAGCCCCAGGACCAGACGAACCAGAAAAGCAAATAGTCGCCCCATCAGCCTATGTGCCGGCGTCAGGGGCGACAGGTCAACGTCCAAACGCGGTGGAATGGCGCCGCCAGCGCCCGACCCGCCGGCAATTACGCCGGTTCGGGCAGCAGATTGCGTTCCATCGCCAGCCCATGCATGGCCTTTGACAGCTTTTCAAAGGCCCGCACTTCGATCTGGCGCACCCGCTCGCGGCTGATCCCGAATTGCTGCGACAATTCTTCCAGCGTTTCCGGGTCATCGACCAGACGCCGCTGCGTCAATATATGTTTCTCACGATCGTTGAGCGCCGCCATCGCAGCGCCGAGCAAGTCATGCCGTTGCTGGCGTTCCTCGGTATCGGCGAGCATTTCATCCTGCAAAGGCCCGCTGTCGGCCAGCCAATCCTGCCATTCGCCCTCACCGTCTTCGCGCAACGGCGCGTTGAGGCTGGTATCGCCGCCCATCGACATGCGGCGGTTCATGCTGATCACTTCGTCGTGAGTCACACCCAAGGTCGTCGCGATCTTTTCGACATCGGCCCCGCGCAGATCGCCATCTTCCATGGCGTTCAACTTGCCCTTCAGGCGCCGCAGGTTGAAAAACAGCTTTTTCTGGGCGGCAGTGGTGCCGATCTTGACGAGACTCCATGAACGCAGAATATATTCCTGGATCGACGCGCGGATCCACCACATCGCATAGGTGGCGAGGCGAAAACCCTTTTCGGCATCGAATTTCTTGACGCCCTGAATAAGCCCGATATTGCCTTCGGAAATCAGCTCCGCCACCGGCAGGCCATAGCCGCGATAGCCCATGGCGATCTTGGCAACCAGGCGCAGGTGCGATGTCACCAGCTTGGCGGCGGCATCAGGATCCTGATGCTCCTCCCAGCGCTTGGCGAGCATATATTCCTGCTCGGGCGCCAGCAGCGGGAATTTGCGGATTTCAGCCAGATAACGGTTCAGCCCGGCTTCGCCGCCAAGCGCTGGAATGCTGGTTTTGACGGCAGGAACATTGGCCATTTTGCATCACTCCTTGTGAGTCACCGAAAGGCGACCGATTAACTCCACTATATCCGCCGGCAGGGCGGATACGAAAGACAGTTTTTCTTGCGTCAACGGATGAACAAAGCCCAGCGTCGCAGCGTGTAGCGCCTGACGGGCAAAGCCAAGTTCCTTCAACAAGGCGGCAAGGCTGGCCGGGCTGCGTCCATAGGCGGCATCCCCCAATAGCGCATGGCCGATGGATGCCATATGAACCCGGATCTGGTGGGTGCGCCCTGTTTCCAGCCGGCATTCGATGACCGCTGCAGCGTTCAGCGGCCTGATCGTCCGATAATGTGTAACGGCATGTTTGCCCCGGCCGTCCGCGACGATCGCCATTTTTTGGCGGTTGGCGCTCGATCGGGCCAGCGCGCCTTCGATCCTGCCGGCCGGTGGCACCGGGTGGCCGGCGGCAATGGCCGTGTAGCGGCGATCAACGCTGTGCGCTGCAAATTGCCGTGACAAAAATTCATGCGCCGGATCGGTTTTGGCGACCACCAACAGCCCGGAGGTATCCTTGTCGATACGATGCACGATCCCTGGTCGGGCGACGCCGCCGATGCCCGACAGCCGCCCCGCGCAATGGTGGAGGAGCGCATTGACCATGGTGCCGTCATAATTGCCGGCGGCCGGATGGACGACGAGCCCCGCCGGTTTGTCAACGACCAGCAGCGCCTCGTCCTCGTGCACGATAGTGAGCGGAATATCCTGCGCTACAGTTTCGGAGGCGCGCGGTTCGGGGATGACCAGCGTCAGCGCTTCGCCGCCCTTGACCTTCAGCGCCGGATCCCAGAGCACGCCATTGTGGCCCGACACGCGGCCGCCACCGACCAATGCCTTTAGCCGTTCGCGGCTGTGCTGCGGCAGCGAAAGCGCCAGCGCACGATCCAGCCGACAGCCGGCCGCAGCGGCCGGCAGGACAAGATCAATCGACTTTTCGGCCCCCATCACCTATTTCATGTTGGTATGGTTGTGGAAATTGCAAGCAGGCTGATCGAACGCCTCGTCGCCGAAGCCGAAATGGCGGCGCCACAGGAATGTTGCGGGCTGCTGATCGGCCGGCCGGGCCGCATCGACAGCATCATGCCCGCCGCCAATGTTGCCGCCCGACCGACGGACAGTTTTGAAATCGATCCCGCAGCCCTGCTGCGCGGCCACCGCGAAGCGCGGGGTGACGGCAAGATCGTCATCGGGCACTACCACAGCCACCCCAACGGCAGCCGGCAACCGTCGCTACGCGACGCGGCACGGGCGGTTGAAGATGCCCAGATCTGGCTGATAATTGCGGGCGGCAGCGTTTCCGGCTGGCGCGCGACCAGCCATGATCCCGGCGGCAGCGCGGTGCATGGCCGGTTCCTGCCGCTGGCGCTGATTTCTGCGCTGGCACCTGTTTAATGGCGAGTGGCGCCGTCAAATGGTTCGACAGCAAAAAGGGTTTTGGCTTTATCGCGCCCGATAATGGCCCTTGCGATGTATTCGTGCATATCTCGGCCGTGATGGCCGCTGGCATCGATCGCCTGCACCCCGGCCAGCGGCTGGAGTTTGAATTGACACAGGCTGGCGATGGTCGATTGCTGGCTTTGGGATTGCGGCCAAAACCCATGACAGGTGATGAATGAGCGATGCGACTGCCGGCTGGCTGGTGCGCTGGTTGACGCATGATCTGGCCAGCCCCATCGCCAGCGTTTTTACGGCAAGCGAATTGCTGTCGGATACCGCCGATGCCGAAATCAACGGGCTGGTCCAGGATGGCGCCCGGCATCTGGTGGCGCGTTTGCGACTGGTGCGGGCGGTGCTGGCCTCGGGGGATGCGCCGATCGGGGACCGGGCGCTGGAAAAACTGCTGCGTGATGGCATTGCCGGCACCGACATCGAATTTTCGCGCAGCGATGGCGCGGGGCATGATGCCGTGCTGGTCGGCGGCATCGCGCTGCTGATGGCCGATCTGCGGCGCGGCCAGACGCTGACGATCAGCAATACGGCCGTGACCTGGGCGACGGTGGCGGCCCTGCCCGAGTCCGTTGCCACGGCGCTGCTGACAGGCGTTGCCAGCGACAGCCGATCCGCGCTTGCCGCCATGCTGAAAGCGCTGGCTGACAGGCTTCAGTTAACGCTAAATGTTACCGACAAGGGCATCGCCTTTACCGGGCGTGATTGACCGCGAATTCAAATCAATATCGTGATTCGATTAGCTTTAAGCTGGTTCGTCTTCCCGGGCTCCAGTTTCTTCTTCGCGCGCAAGACTGCGTCCCGGGTCAAGCCCGGGAAGACGAATTTAATTCTGCCAGCGTGAAATCACACCCTAAATCACCACATCGTTGATATCGTTGATCCAGCGGGTCTGGCGCGTGGCCTCCAGCGTGCCTTGCGCATCAAAGGGTCGCAGCACCGAAAAATCGAGCCCGGTTTCATGCTCGATGGCGGCGATAGTGGTCTGGATACGGCGGCTGCGCAGTTCATCGACGGTATAGGGCTTCAGGCCGGAAAACACTTTCGCCTCATACAGTGCCTGCACATAGGCTGTCTGGCCGACGATGAACGCTGCGGCAGCTATGCGCGTCGGGGTTTTTTGGAGGACGGCGATTTTCCAGAACGACAGCGGAATCCGCCACGGCCCGCCCGGCCTTGTGCGGCCGTAGAATGGATCATTGGCGCGATAGATCGGGCCTGTAAAAACCGTCAGGCGTTTGGCGCTGGTCTGGGCCTTGTCGAGCAGATAATCCTCAAGATTGCCCCAGTCGATATCATTATAGGTTTGCACCTGCGGCGCGGCGTTGGTGTAATGGAATGTGTCCTCGGCGCCTGCCTGTGATTGGGCCTGCGTGTCCCCCCAGCAGGGATCGAGCAGGCGCACCTGATGCCCCCGGCTGAACTGCACAGGGTCCTTGCCCTGTTTCTTTTCATAGAAATTGCCGGCCGGCTGATATTCATCGGCGATACGCGCATCGCGGCGCCATGTGTCCTTGCGCGGACCGGGGTGGATCAGCTTGTCGCCATCGATATTGACCGCCGTAAAAATCGGGAATTTGCGCTGCTTATGGATAATGGCGGAAAAATGCCGATAGGCCAGTTCATGGCCCGAACCATGCAGCAACGGCGCCACCGCGCCGGTCGCCAGCTGTGCCGCATAAATCGGTGGCAGGGCCAGCGGCACGCTCAGAAAATCGGCGTCATAGCCCTTGATATCGGCCCATCGCACTGGATCGAGCGGGGCGCGATCGGCCTCGAACAGCCCCTCCCCCGACATTGCCGCCGATACCAACGGCGTAAAGCCAAGCGATTTCGACAGCCGGTCGAGCACCAGCCCCGCGTTCCTGTCGCTGAACCGCCGTTGTTCCAAATGGCCGAAAATCGCACTGACCCGCACGCCTTCATTGGCGATCCAGCGCTGCTGCAACGCGCCATCGGCACCATATTCGGCTGGCCCCGGCACGGCCTTGTGATGCAGCGCCAGCACTTGCCATTGATCGTTGAGCACGGGGGATCCCGATGATCCCGGCTCGGTATCGGTTGAATAATGCACAAATTGTTCGCAATCGAGCCCGGCGGCGATTTCGGGCGGCAAGCTGATGATCTGGCTGGCGCGAATGGCGATCTGTTTGGGCTGGCCATTTGGATGCTGGATGATCGTCACCCATTCCCCGCCGATGGCCTTTCCCGACAGCGGCAGCAGCGGCAGGCGACCATAGCGATCCAGCGGCACCGCCGATTCCGACAGCGGCGTCACCGCGACAAAACAGATATCGAGTTCGGCATTGCTGTAGAATATCTCGTGCGGGCGCAGGTTAAATCGCACAGGTTCGCTGACCACCCCGTCAAGATCATGTTCATAGCCAAATTCGGCCTCGGCCTGGCTGGCTTCATCGGCGTTGCCGAGAACATGATGATTGGTCAGCAACAGCCGGGGGCCAACCAGAAACCCCGTGCCATACCAGGCACCGCCATCGGACGGCACCTTGATGCGGCAGACGGCGGCGGCCGTGCGCCGGCCGCGATCGAGAAAATTGACCGACATCAGGTCGCTTTCGCCGATGACGCGTTCAAAGCCATTGGGGTCGGCGCTGTCGTTTTCAAGAAAATCGCTGCGCACGCCAAGCCGCGGGTCGGATTCGGCGCTGGCGAGGCGAAGGCCCTTGTCGACGCGGCCGGCACCGGCGCTGGCGGCGGCATCGACCAGCGCTTCGGCAAGCCCCGGTGACTGGGTGGCGACGACATCCTTGCGTTCTGGATCGGCTGACATTGTCATGCTGGCGAACCCCCGAAATCGAGAAAGTGTTTTACCATAAACGCCTGTCGCCCGGTAGTGAAAACCAGTGGTGCAATGGCGATGAATGGCGCGACGCCAGTTGCCGCCAGCCCCAAAAAGCCTCTAAGACGCGGCCGTGAACCGGACATCATCCCCATGAGCATCTGGGCAACGCTGGCCGGTGCAGCGACCGGGCTATTGCTGGGCGGGCCGCTGGGCGCGCTGGCCGGTGCCGCTGCCGGCGGGGCGATCGACCTGACCATCCTTCGGGCCGCCAATCCCGAGCGCCGGCGCGTGGCCTTTACCATCGCCGCCATCGCGCTTGCCGCCAAGATGGCGCGCGCCGATGGCGATGCTTCGGCGGCCGAATTTGCCACATTCGAACGGCTTTTCCACGTCGATGCTGCCGAAGCCGCAAACGCCCGGCGTTTCTATGATCTTGCCAAACAATCGATTGCCGGATTTGAATCCTATGCCGAACAGGCGTTGGGGCTATTGGGCCAGGGCTCGCCACTGCTCGAGGATCTGCTCGATGCGCTGTGGCTGATCGCAGCGGTCGATGGCTATCACCCGGCCGAAATCAGCTATCTTGATGCCGTTGCCGGGCGGCTGGGTTTCGATATGGCGGCCGCGGCACGGGTTCGCGCCCGCCATATCGGCCCCGCCAGCGCCGATTGCTGGACAGTGCTTGGCGTTGCACCAGGCGCCGATGCCGCAACCTTGCGCACGGCCTATCATGCGCTTGTCCGCCAATATCACCCCGACCGGCACCTTGCCGAAGGCGTGCCGGCGGAATTCATCCGCGTCGCTGAAAGCCGCATGGCTGCGATCAACGCCGCCTATGCCCAGGCCAGCGGTAAGGACAGCCTGTGAAACCCCGGCATCTGGCGTTGATCCTGATCATCGATGTGATCTGGGGCTTCAATATCGTCGCGGTAAAATTTGCCGTCACAGCGGCCCAGCCTATCACCGCGGTGGCGCTGCGCTATGCAATCGTGCTCGCTGTCACCCTGCCCTGGCTGCGCTGGCTGCCGGGGCGGATGCCGGCGGTGCTGGTAACGGGGCTGGTGGCGGGTGCGCTGTTCATGGGCCTTGGCGGGCTGTCGTTTGCGCTGGCCGATAATGTTTCGGCGCTGGCCATCGCCGGGCAATTGGGGGTGCCGTTTTCGCTGCTGCTGGCGGTCATCATCTTTCGCGAACGCATCCGCTGGCCGCGCATCACGGCCGTCATACTGTGTTTTCTGGGCGTTGCCGTGATGGGCTTTGATCCAGCGATCGCGCATGAAAATGTGGCGCTGTGGCTGACCGTGGCCGCCTCCCTCGCCTGGGCCAGCGGCAATCTGTTGTTCCGCAATCTTGCCGGCGTCCCAGTGCTGACCATCCATGCCTGGCTGGCACTGGTCAGCGTGCCGGTCCTGCTTGCGGCCAGCCTGATCTTTGAACCGGGCGCACTTGCCCATGTCCCGCAGCTTCACTGGCAAACCTGGGGTTGGCTGGCCTATTCAGGGCTTGGCGCCTCGCTCATCGGCCATGGCGGGATGAGCTGGCTGTTTCAACGCTATCCGGTGTCGACCGTGTCACCACTCACGCTGCCGACGCCGCTGATTTCGGTCATCATCGCCGTGATTGTGCTGGGCACGCCGATCACCCCGCAAATGCTCGCCGGTGGGGTGCTGACCTTGATCGGCGTCGGCATCATCACGCTGCGAACAGCACAACAGCGCGATATCGAGGCCCTGTAATTATACATTCGAAAAAGCCATCCCGGGGTCATCCCCCGGAATGGCGTTTTTGGACTATTGCTGCCCCGACCCGTTCAGGTCCGAACGATTTCAGTTCTTGCGGCCGCTCAGCAACCAACCGACGACGAAACCCAGCGCTATGCCACCGGCGAGGACAGCAACTGGCTGTTCCTGCACGGTCTGACGCACCTTGCTGCTGCCGTCCTCGGCGATGCGGCTGGCGGTTTCCCGGGCTTCGCGCACCATGTCGGGGGCGTTGTCGGCCCATTCCTTGACGGTTTCGCTTGCCTTTTCATAGGCTTGCTTGGCCTGGCCAACGACCTGTTCGGCCTTGCCCTTAAATTCATGCACCTTGCCGTCCATCTGGGTCTTTGTGTCACCCAGCATTTCCCCGGCAAAACCTTCAACCTTGCCATAGGCCTCGGTCGCCGCGCCTTCGATACCGTCCTTGTTGATTGCCATGTCAAATTCCTTTCACGCCAGAAACGATGCGCTAAATATAAGGTTCCCGGTGGTAACGACGTTTTTTCTCAATCATCGCGCGACACCTTCGCCCGCGCCGATTTTACACCAGATCGCACCGCCTTGCCAGCCAGACGTCGCTCCATCGAGCCATTGCTGGGCTTTGTCGGTCGGCGTTTTACCGGCCGCACCTCGGCGGCCGCAACCAGCGCCTGCAGGCGCGCCCGCGCATCGGCACGATTGCGGTCCTGGGTACGAAACCGATCGGCGCTGATGATCAGCACGCCATCGCGGGTCATCTTGCTGCCAGCGAGCCGCATCAGCCTGACCGCGACATCATCGGGCAGACTGGGGGAGGCCCGCACATCAAAGCGCAATTGCACCGCCGTCGAGACCTTGTTGACATTCTGGCCGCCTGGGCCAGAAGCACGCACAAAGTTTTCGTCGAGTTCGTTTTCAGGAATGATGATCGCCATTATCGACCGGCAATAGGCGATCTGGTCCCGTAACGAAATCCGGCTATGCTTTTCATCCATCCGGGAGGCCAGCATGATCACCGTCCACCATCTCAACAACAGCCGTTCGCAGCGTATTTTGTGGCTGCTCGAAGAATTGGCTCTGCCTTATGAAATCAAGGCCTATAGCCGCGACGCCGTGACCAGCCTCGCGCCTCCCGAACTGAAAGCGATCCATCCGTTGGGAAAATCGCCGATGATCACCGATGACGGCAAGGTCGTGATCGAATCAGGCGCCATCGTCGATTACATCATCCGTCGCCACGGCGGCGGCCGGCTTGCACCAACGCCCGGCAGCGAAGCCCATGAAACCTATCTACAATGGCTGCATTTTGCCGAAGGGTCGGAGATGACGCCGTTTCTGATCGCGCTGTATATGGGCCGGCTGGGAGAGGACGCAGCGCCGTTGCGACCACGAATCGACGAACAGGTCGGCGCCTATGCCGGCTATTTGTCAGAAAGCCTTGGCAGCAATGACTGGCTTGTCGACAATATGCTGTCGGGGGCCGATATCATGAACAGCTTCATCGCCGAACTCGCCGTCGCGCGAAAATTGGGCGCCCATTTCCCCAATCTCATCGACTCTGTGAAGCGCATACAGACCCGCCCCGCCTGGCAAGCCGCCAAAGCCAAATCCGAACCCTATAATTTCACGCTGTAGCGTCTTTGGCAGTTGGGCGGCAGCGGCCCGCGTTGCTTTAAATCGCGGCCCGGCGAGCGGCCAAAATGGGTCCGACCAGATTGACCGCCAGCCCGCCGATGATCAGGCCACCGGCGGCAAGTTTCCAGCCCGGCAGCGGTTCGCCAAGGAACAGCGCCGCCGTGCCCATCCCGAACACCGGCACCAGCAACGCCATCGGCGCAACCGTGGCGGCGGGGTAACGCGTCAGCAGCCAGCCCCAGGCGCCATAGCCGAACATCGTATTGCCAATGGACTGCCACAGCACCACCGCCCAGACCAACGGGCCAGCGGCGGACAGCGCTGTAAAAATGCGTGGCGCGCCTTCGAACCAGAATGCCAACAGCCACAACGGCGGCACCGCAAACAGCGACGACCAGACGATGAAGCCCAGCATCGGCACACGGCCGACCCGGCGCTGCACGACATTGCCCAGCGCCCAGGCGAGCGCTGCGCCGAGCACCAGCGCCACGCCCAGCGGCGTCGTGCTGCCGCCGGTATTCACAAGGATCACCGCCAGGCCAGCAGCGGCCAGCGCGAATGCGACAAGCTGCACAGGTGCGAGCCGTTCGCCGCTGCCGCGCATCGCAAAACCGATCGTGAAAACAATCTGGGTCTGCACCACCAGCGAGGCCAGGCCCGGCGCGATCAGGCCGTTGATGGCGATGAACAACAGCCCGAACTGGCCGACGCCGATAAACAGACCATAGGCGGCAAGATCGCGCCAGGCGACCGCCGGCCGGGGGATGAAGAACAGCAACGGTACAATGACCAGCAGGAAGCGCAGCGCCACGAACAGCAAGGGCGGCAGGCTATCAAGACCCAGCCGGATGACGACAAAATTGGTGCCCCAGACTGCCACCACCGCCAATGCCAGCAAAAAGGCGCGGGGGCCAAATCTGTCTTCGCTCATTCCCAGCGCCGGGCCAGCGTGAAATAGGCGATTGCAGCAACAACAAGAGCGGTGAACATCACCATCGCCAGCGGCCGCGGGGTGCCATCATGCAGCGCCGCGGCAATCGCCGACGCGACCGCACCGAGCGCAAAATTTGCCGAACCGAATAACCCCGATGTCGTGCCGGCGCGTAACGGATCGACGTTCAAGGCGCCGGCGAGCGCATTGGCAGCGATAAAGCCATTGGAGGTCAGCACCGCCAGAATCCCCGCCATGACAAACCATTTCGAGCCGCCAAGCAGCACGGTTGCCAGCAGGACACCGCCAAACGCCAGCCCAGCCAGCGATGCAGTGGCGAGGATCTGATCCGGCATGAAGTGCAACAGCAACCGCCGGTTGACCTGGCTGGAGCCAATGACGCCGACCGCGATCACGGCAAAAATGCCGCCAAATTGCTGCATGCTGAAACCCCAGACATCGATGATCAGGTCAGGGGCGGTCGCGATATAGCTGAACAGGGTCGCGCCATTGGCAGCGCTGACGAGAATATAGCCGATCAACCGGCGATTGCCCAAAAGATCGAGATAGGCCGCAGCCACGGATTCGCCCCGCGCCTTGGCCTCGGTCGCAGCCGTTCGGCTTTCATCGAGGCGGAACAACACGGTCGTGCCCACGATCGCACCGAACAGCGCCAGCACGACAAACACGGCCCGCCAGGATACCGCCGCCGCCAGCCAGCCGCCGAGCGTTGGGGCGAGCAGCGGCGCAACGCCCAGCACCAGCACCAGCAGCGAAAATATTCGCGCTGAATCGCGATGGTCATAGCGATCGCGCACCACGGCGCGGGCTACTACCATGCCGGCACAACAGCCCATCGCCTGGACAAAGCGGCCCGCCACCAACCAGCCGATCGACGGGGCGAACCCGCAGGCCAGGCTGGCGATGACATAGACCCCACAGCCGAACAGGATCGCCGGCCGCCGGCCAATCCGGTCGGACAGCGGGCCATAAAGCAATTGGCCAAGCGCCATGCCGATGAAAAACGCCGAAAAGGTCAATTGGACCGTCGCTGGCGTCACCGCAAAATCCCGGGCGATGCTGGGCAATGTCGGCAGATACAGATCGATGGTGACGGCGCCAAACGCCGTCAGCGAGCCCAGCAACAGGATTTCGCCACGCGTTGGCACGCGCGACACCGGGTTAACAGATGACAGCATTGCTGTGCCTTAGCCTATTTCGGCTTTTTGGGAAGCATTGCGCTATAATCCCAGTTCCGCCATCTCGACGACGCGATGTTCGCGGGCGCTGATTTCGGCGGCAAGGCCCATCGCAACAGCGCGCAGGCCCGCATCGGCATCGACGATCACCGGGCCTTCGCCGCGCACCGCCGCGCTGAACGCCTGATGCTGGAAAAATGTCGAGCCATGGTGCTGTCCGGCCGCCAGCGCTTCCGCAGGGGTCGCGACATGGGCGCGGCTGACCTGCTTTGGCTGCATGAAGCCGACGCGCGGTGCATTGATTATATCGCCGGCCGGGATCAGCACATCCAGCCGCGCCTTGTCACCGACAGCAACGATTTCTTCCTGCTGTTCGGCGCCATCGGCAAACATGCAGAGGTCGAGCATGGCGCGCACGCCATTGGCAAATTCGATGGTCGTAAAGCTGTTGTCGATGATGTCGGGCGTTTTTCCGCCATAGCGTTCATCGAGATGGTTGACGTCCATGGCGCCCGAGCAAAATACGCGCAGCGGCTCGGCGCCGATGATTAGCCGCATCAGATCAAAGAAATGGCAGCATTTTTCGGTCATCGTGCCGCCGGTATTGGCCGCAAAACGGTTCCAGTCATTGACCTTGACCAAAAATGGAAAACGATGTTCGCGGATCGACAGCATCTGCAATCTGCCAGTCCGCCCGGCATGGATCTGGCGCACAAATTCCGCCACCGGCGGCATGAAGCGATATTCCATGGCCGTCCAGAATATGGCGCCATAACCGGCCGCAGCGCTCGCGACGGCGCGCGCATCGGCAATCGTTGTCGCCAATGGCTTTTCGCAAAGGATATGCAGCCCCGCATCCATCAGCGGCGGCAAGACCTCGATATGGGTGAAATTGGGGGAAGCGACGACGACGGCATCGCAAAGGCCCGACGCCGCCAGCGTTGCTGCATCCGCGAAACGCGCCACGGGGGCGACAACCGCATTTGCAGCGCGATCGATCGAGTCC
>JBBRIC010000017.1:0-37085 GCA_038221665.1 Sphingomonadales bacterium | reverse complement strand
TTGGGGGCCAATTGACCGCGCTGACGCCGGCGGATTTCAGGGCCTTTCTGGCAGCGCGGCGCGGCGCGGGCGTCGCCAGTGTCTCGATCGCGCGCGACATATCGGCGCTGAGGAGTTTTTTCAGCTGGGCGCGGCGCACGCAAAATCTGGTCGCCGATGGCCTTGCCGGGCTGAAATCCCCCAAACTGCCACGCCGGGTACCGCGCCCGGTATCGCCGGCCGATGCCAGCAGTCTGATCGACATGATCGGTGATGACGCGCGGCTGCCCTGGCTGGCAGCGCGCGATACCGCCGTGCTGTTGCTGCTGTACGGGGCCGGGTTGCGCATCGCCGAGGCGCTGTCGCTGACCGGCGCGATCCTGCCGCTGGGCACCACAATTCTGGTGACCGGCAAGCGCAACAAGACGCGGCAAGTGCCCTTGCTGCCGGTGGTTGCCGAGGCAATCATGGCTTATGTCGCGCTGACCCCCTTTGCCCCCGACCGCGATACGCCGCTGTTTCGTGGGCTTCGGGGCGGGCCATTGGACCCCGGCATCATCCGCAGCGCCATGCGCGCCGCCCGCCCGGCGCTGGGCCTGCCGGCGAGTGCGACGCCGCACGCGCTGCGCCACAGTTTTGCCACGCATTTGCTGGCGCGCGGCGCCGACCTTCGCTCCATTCAGGAATTGCTGGGCCACGCCAGCCTGTCATCGACGCAAATCTACACCGCTGTCGATGCCGCACAATTGCTCGATGTCTATCGCAATGCCCATCCAAGGGCGTAAGGCCGATCGCATTTTGACCTTTTGCTTGCCCCGCGCCACAACGCCGCCATGTTCCAGTCGCTGCGGCCCTTCATCTTCGCGCTTGATCCCGAACGCGCCCATGGCCTGACGCTCGCGGCGTTGCGTTACGGGTTGCTGCCGCCGGCGCCGGCCGACGATCCCATCTTGCGCACGCGCCTCGCCGGGCTCGATCTGCCCAATCCGATCGGGCTGGCAGCGGGTTTCGACAAGGATGTGGCGGTGCCCGATGCGATGCTGCGGCTCGGCTTCGGCTTTGTCGAATGCGGCTCGGTGACACCCGTTGCGCAGGCCGGCAATCCAAAACCTCGGCTGTTCCGGCTGGTCGACGATGAGGCCGTCATCAACCGCATGGGTTTCAACAATCGCGGCCTTGCGTCTGCGCTGGCGCGGTTGCAGGCACGCGCCGGCCGGCCGGGCATCGTAGGTATCAATCTTGGCGCCAACAAGGACAGCGCCGATCGAACGGATGACTATGTGATCGGCTTGCGCGCCACGGCGTCGCTCGCCAGCTACGTGGCGATCAACATCTCATCGCCCAACACGCCCGGCCTGCGCGCCTTGCAGGATGGCGCGGCGCTTGCTGATCTGGTGGCGCGGGTGGTGGCGGCGCGTGGCCACGCCAAGGTGCCGATTTTCGTGAAGGTGGCGCCCGATCTGGAGCCGGCGGATTTTGCAACGATTGCCCGGGTGGCGATCGATGGCGGTATCGATGGCCTGCTGATAGCCAATACCAGTATCGCACGGCCGCCGCTGCACAGCGCGGCGGCGCAGCAATGCGGCGGCCTGTCGGGCGCGCCGCTAGCGGCGCTGGCAATGGCGGCGTTACAGGGTTTTGCCAGCGCCACCGGGGGGCAACTGCCGCTGGTTGCCATCGGCGGCATTCGATCGGGCGCCGATGCCTATGCCCGCATTCGCGCCGGCGCCAGCGCGGTACAATTATATACGGCGCTGGTCTATGGCGGCCCGGGGCTGGTGACGCGCATCAAGGCCGATCTTGCCGCGTTGCTGCGCCGCGATGGCTTTGGCTCGGTCGCTGCGGCCGTCGGCGTCCGCTGAATCGCCGGGGCATTGACAGCCGTTTTGTCGCTTGTCGTTCGCAGCTTCAACCTTCATGGTCCTCAGTTATGAACAAACATCTGATCACCTTGCTGCTGGCCACTGCCATTCTGTCCGACGCCGCCATCGCAAAGGGGCCGGCAACAGTGGCGCCGGCAAACATGGTGTCCTCGGCCGATCCGCGCGGGACGGCGGCTGGCCTTGCCATGCTGCGCCAGGGCGGCAATGCCATGGACGCCATTGCCGCAACATTGCTCGCTCTAAGCGTGGTTGAACCGCAATCATCGGGCATCGGCGGCGGCGGCCTGCTTGTCTATCAGCGCGCCGGCGCGCGTGAGCCCTTGACCTTTGATGGCCGGGAAAAGGCCCCGGCGGCAGCCACACCCGATCTGTTCATGACCGCAGCCGGCGTGGTGCAGCCGCGCCGCGAGGCGGTACCCGGCGGCAAAAGCGTCGGCGTCCCCGGCAATATCGCCATGCTGGCGCTGGCGCATGGCAAGGCGGGCAAGCTGCCCTGGGCGGCGCTGTTTCAGCCCGCCATCACCTTGGCGCGCAACGGCTATGATGTGACGCCGCGAATGGCACGCGCCATCGCCGGCAGTGCCGAAACGCTGAAGCGCACGCCCGAGGCAGCGGCCTTGTTCCTCAACGCCGATGGCAGCCCGAAAGCCGCTGGCGTTCGCATCGTCAACGAAGCGCTGGCTAAAACACTGGAAGCGATCGCGGCTGGCGGCGCCAAGGCCTTTTACAGCGGCGACACGGCGGCCGCCATCGTCACCAGGGTCCGCACGGCCCCGACCAATGCATCGGCGATGACATTGGCCGATCTTGCCGCCTATCAGGCGAAATCGCGGCCGCCGGTATGCGCCCCCTATCGGCAATGGCGGATCTGTTCGATGGGGCCGCCGTCCGCCGGTGGTATCGCCATGATCGCGATCCTAAAGCAATTGGAAGGTTTTGATCTGGGCGCGCTTGGACCAGACAGCCCGGTTTCATGGCATTTGATCGCTGAAAGCCAGCGCCTCGCCTTTGCCGATCGCGCAGCCTATGGCGGCGACATGGATTTCGTCGATGTGCCGGTCAAGGGCATGGTTGCCGGCGATTATCTAAAGGTAAGGGGCAGCCTGATCCGCGCCGATGCGACCATGGCACGCGCACTGCCCGGCGTCCCGGCAGGCGCGAGGCCACGCACTGCCGCACCCGGCGGCGAAATCCCGTCGACAACGCATTTTGCCGCCGTCGATCGCGCCGGCAATGTCGCGTCATTGACCTCGACTGTCGAAGGCGGCTTTGGCAGTTCGCTGGTGGCGGGCGGCATGGTGCTCAACAATGAATTGACCGATTTCAGTTTCGAACCATCAGCCGGTGGCGCACCGGTGGCCAACCGGGTTGAAGGCGGCAAACGGCCGCGTTCATCGATGTCGCCCAGCATCGTCTATGATGCCAGGGGCCGGGTGATCCTCGCCATTGGCGCGGCGGGCGGCATGACCATTCCGGCGCAGGTGGCAAAGGCGATCATCGGCGTGCTCGACTGGAAATTGAGCGTTGGCGACGCGATTGCCCTGCCGCAAATCTATGTCAGCGACGATTTGTTGATCGTTGAAAAAAGCCCGCAGGGGGCAAAATTGCTGGCGATGGTGCCGGCGCTGGAAAAACTTGGGCATCGAACGGCGGCCTTTCCCCTGCCATTGAAAGCCAATGGCATCGAACGGATCGCGGGTGGCTGGCGCGGCGGGGTCGATCCGCGCAGTGAAGGTGTTGCCGACGGCTTTTGAGGATCAGCAGCATGAGCCAGTCCAAATTGCCCCCGATGCGCACAGCGCTATTGGCAGCCCGTGTCGATGCCTCGCCCAACCTTGTCACCATGTTTCTGGACAATGCCGAAACGCTTGACGCAGCGCCGTTTCTGACCCGCAAAATCGAGGGCGTCTGGACAGCGCTCAGCTGGGCGCAATGCCGTGATATCGTTGCCGGCATGGCAGCGGCGCTGATCGATCTTGGCCTCAAAAAAGGCGACAGGGTCGTGCTGGTCAGCGAAAACCGGCCGGAATGGTGCCTTGCCGATCTTGCCATCATGGCCGCCGGCGCCATCACCGTGCCGGCTTATACGACCAACACCACCGCCGATCATGCCCATATCATCGGCAACAGCGGCGCCCGTGCGGTCATTGTTTCGGGGCCAAAACTTGCGGCGCTGGTGTTGCCCGCGGTGGCCGGGAGCGATGATTGCCGGATCGTAATCGGTTTCGATCCGTTGAAGGATGCACAACGCAGCGACATCATGGTCCATCAATGGCAAGCCATGCTTGCCACCCGCAGCGGCGATCTGGTGACCGACCGGGCTGCGGTGCGGGCGCGGGCGACGATGCAGCGTCACGATCTCGCCTGCATAATTTATACCAGCGGCACCGGCGGTGCGCCGCGCGGGGTGCGCCAGCATCATGGCGCAATCATGCGCAACATTGCCGGCGCGATCACCGTCATCGAACAGGATTTCGTGCCGAGTGAGCCCATTGGCGAGCTGTTCCTCAGTTTTCTGCCGCTCAGCCATGCCTATGAACATACCGCCGGCCAATATATGCCGATGGGGATGGGCGGGCAGATCTGGTACGCCGAAGGGCTGGAAAAACTCGCCGCCAATATCGAGGAAGCGCGGCCCAGTTTCATGGTCGTGGTGCCGCGGCTGTTTGAAGTGCTGCGCATGCGGATCGCCAAACAGATCGAAAAACAGGGCGGGGTCGCTGTCATCCTGCTCAACCAGGCGCTGCGGCTGGCCCGCAAGGAAGCCCGCAACGAGCCGCTGAACCTGGCCGATCGCGGCCTTGATCTGTTGCTGGAACGCACCATTCGAAAATCGATCCGGGCCAAATTCGGCGGTCGGCTAAAGGGCATGGTCGCCGGCGGGGCGCCGCTCAACCCCGAAGTCGGGCTGTTTTTCGCCGCCATCGGCATCGCCATTCTGCAAGGCTATGGCCAGACCGAGGCAGGCCCGGTGATCAGTTGCAATCGCCCCCGCGCGCGCTTGAAAATGCACAGCGTTGGCCCGCCGCTGACCGGTGTCGAGGTCAAGATCGCCAGCGATGGCGAAATCCTGGTGCGCGGCGAACTTGTCATGGATGGCTATTGGAAAAATGATTCCGAAAGCCATCGGGTGCTGCAGGATGGCTGGCTGCTGACCGGCGACATCGGCCATATCGACAAGGATGGCCATCTCGTCATCACTGACCGCAAAAAGGATATTCTGATCAACGACAAGGGCGACAATGTCGCGCCGCAACGCGTCGAGGGAAATCTGACCCTGCAGGATGAAATCGCCCAGGCCATGGTCTATGGTGATCGTCGCCCTTATCTCGTCGGGGTCGTCGTGCCCGAGACGGAATGGGCGCTGGGTTGGGCAAAGGACAAGGGCATGCCCGCCAATCTGGCAAAACTTGCCAGGGAGCCCGAGTTTCAGCGCGCCGTGATGGCGGCGGTGGACAGGGTCAATGCACGGTCGTCAGTCGTTGAAAAGGTGCGGCGGGTGATCATCGCCGATGAACCTTTCACCACCGAAAACCAGCAGATGACGCCTTCGTTGAAGATTCGCCGCCATATCCTCAAACAAGTCTATGGTGATCGGCTCGACCGGCTTTATGCAAGCTGACCTGCCGGCGCTGCGCAATTGACCCCGAAGGTCATCGAATATCAGACGACCAAAGGCCCGATTTCGGCACTGGTCTGGACTGAAGCGCCTGCCGAGGCACCACGCCTGCACTTTGCCCATGCAACGGGGATGCACGCGCCGCTTTACGCGCGGTTGCTAGCGCCATTGGCGCCGCACTACCGGATGATCGCCAGCGATGCGCGCGGCCATGGCGCCACGAGGTTGCCCGCCGATGTGGCGCCGGGAGATAGCATCAGCTGGGATGATTTTGCCACCGATCTGCTGTCTCTCCTCGATGCGGTCGATGCCGAAACACCCTGGTTGCTGGCGGGCCATTCGATGGGTGGATCGGTGTCGTTGCTGGCGGCGGCGGCGCGTCCCGAGCGCGTGGCGGGGCTACTGCTGCTCGATCCGCCGTTCATGCCTTTTGCCATCGCGGCTGAAGCGCGAGCCGCCGGTTTGACCTTGCCCAATCCAATGGCCGACAAGGCCGAACGGCGGCGCGGCAGCTTCCCCGATCGCGCCGCGGCGCGCGCCGCCTATGCCGGGCGCGGGGTGTTTGCCACCTGGTCCGATGCCGATCTCGATGCTTATCTCGATGGCGGCTTGCGGGCGACCGCGACGGGCGTCGAGCTTGCCTGTGCGCCGCTGTTCGAAGCGGCAACCTTTCGCGGCGTGACTCATGCTGTTGAATCGGCGCTTGGCGCGCTCGATTGCCCGTTTGCGCTGATTGCCGGTGAAACCGGCTCGACGGTGCCGCATACCGAATTTGCAGCGTTTGCAGCGCACCGACGCTGTCTGTCGGCCGAACGACTACCGGGCACCAGCCATTTTGTCCCCTTGGAGCGTGGCGACGCAGTCAGGGCGGCAATCGACCGCATCGCCGCCGCCGCCGCCGCCGGGCTGCACCCAAATCAGGCCGCGAAACGTTAGTCTCACAAAATCTGTCCTTCGGAGAAGCCCATGCGTCCCCTGCTCCTGCTTGCCCCACTTCTGCTCGCCGCTTGCGGTGACAAGGCGGATTTGCCCGTCAGCGCGGGGCAAGGCGCCAATCCGACCTTGCCGGCGGCAAAATCGATGCTGTTGCCGACGGTCAAGATCGCCGATGTCATCGGCTGGCCGAATGGCGCCAAACCGACGGCGGCGGCCGGCCTTGCCGTTGCGGCTTTTGCCACCGGGCTCGATCATCCGCGCTGGCTCTACACGCTGCCCAATGGCGATGTGCTGATTGCCGAAACCAACGGCCCGCCGCGCCCCGATGATGAAGGCGGCATCAAGAATCGGATTGCCAAGCTGATCATGTCCAAGGCCGGCGCCGCGGTTGCTTCGCCCAATCGCATTACCCTGCTCCGCGATAGCGATGGCGACGGAGTGGCCGATCTGAAAACGCCGTTCCTGACCGGCCTTAATTCACCGTTCGGCATGGTGTTGGTCGGCAACAGCCTTTACGTCGCCGAAACCGACCGGCTGACGCGTTTCGACTATGTGCCAAATGCTCTGGCGATTGCCGGCAAGGGTGCCCTGGTGGCGACTTTGCCGGGCGGCCCACGCAATCATCACTGGACGAAAAACGTCGTCGCGTCGGCCGATGGCAAGACGTTGCTGGTGGCAGTAGGCTCCAATTCCAACGTCGCTGAAAACGGCATTGCCGCAGAGCTAAATCGCGCCGATATTCTGGCAATCGACGCAGCCACCGGCGCAACACGGGTGTTTGCCACCGGCCTGCGTAACCCGGTCGGCCTCGCCTGGAACCCTGTCACCGGGGATTTATGGGCTTCCGTCAATGAACGCGATGAACTCGGGTCGGATCTGGTCCCCGACTATATGACGAGTGTCAAACCCGGCGGCCATTATGGCTGGCCGTGGAGCTGGTACGGTAATCATGTCGATGCGCGGGTGGCCCCTGCGCGCCCGGACATGGTGGCGCGCGCCATAAAGCCCGATTACGCACTGGGGCCGCATACCGCCAGCCTGGGGCTGGCCTTTGCACCGCCCGGCCAGGCGCTGGGCACAGCTTTTGCCAGCGGCACCTTTGTTGGCCAGCACGGGTCATGGAATCGCAACCCGCCGTCGGGTTATCGCGTGATTTTCGTAGATTTTGCGGGTGGCCGACCACAAGGGCTGCCGCACGACGTGCTGACCGGCTTTCTCGATGCCGATGGCAAGGCACGGGGGCGGCCCGTGGGGGTCGCGTTCGATAACAAGGGCGCGCTGCTGGTTGCAGACGATGTCGGCAATCGTGTCTGGCGCGTGACGGCGGCGGCAACGCTGGCGTCGCGATGACGCGGGGGCCAGCGGCGTGACTCGGTCGCGCTGTGGGCGTAAAGCTATATTCCGGCTCCGGAGCATCCCATGAACATCCATCAACCGCTTTTGCCCGACACCCAGCATATGGCGCCATCCTGGCCGCGTTTCGATTGGCAGGACCCGTTGCTGCTCGACGCGCAATTGACTGATGAGGAACGCATCATCCGTGATGCAACGCGCGGCTTTTGCGATGCGGAATTGATGCCGGTGGTCAAGCTGGCCAACCGGCATGAAACATTCGATCCGCAACTGATGAAAAAATTTGGCACTGCCGGGCTGCTCGGCCCGACGATCGAGGGCTATGGCTGTGCCGGTGCCAGCTATGTCGCCTATGGCCTGATCGCGCGTGAGGTCGAACGCGTCGACAGTGCCTATCGCTCAGCGATGAGCGTCCAGTCGAGCCTCGTCATGTACCCGATCTGGGCCTATGGGTCCGAAGCGCAGCGCCAGAAATATCTGCCTGGCCTCGCGTCTGGCGATCTTATCGGCTGTTTTGGCCTGACCGAACCCGATGCCGGGTCCGATCCCGGCGGCATGAAAACCCGCGCCCGCGAGATTGCTGGCGGCTATGTGCTGAACGGCGCAAAAATGTGGATCACCAATTCACCGCTCGCCGATGTGGCGGTGATCTGGGCCAAATGCGACGATGACAATATCCGAGGGTTCATCGTCGAGCGCGGTGATATCGGGCTTTCAACGCCCAAGATCGAGGGCAAATTCGCGTTACGGGCCGGCATCACCGGCGAGATCGTGCTTGCCGATGTGCATCTGCCGGCCGAACGCCTGCTTGCCGGCGTCACCGGCCTTGCCGGGCCGTTCGGCTGCCTCAACAATGCGCGCTATGGCATCGGCTGGGGCGCAATGGGCGCAGCGGAGTTTTGCTGGCACGCGGCGCGGCAATATACGCTCGACCGGAATCAGTTCGGCCGGCCGCTGGCGGCAACGCAACTGGTGCAGAAAAAACTCGCCGACATGCAGACCGAAATCACGCTTGGGCTGACGCTGGCGCTCGGCGCCGGGCGATTGCTGGACGATCACAAGCTGGCGCCTGAAGCGATCAGCCTCCTTAAACGCAACAATTGCGGCAAGGCGCTGGCCATCGCCCGCGAGGCTCGCGACATGCATGGTGGCAACGGCATCAGCGACGAATATCACGTCATCCGCCACGTCATGAACCTCGAAGCCGTCAACACTTATGAAGGCACGCATGACGTCCATGCCCTGATTCTGGGCCGGGCGCAGACGGGAATTCAGGCGTTTTACTGACGATCGCCGGGCGCAGCCCTATGCTTTCAGCGCCGGATCGAGGCTGCGCCAGTCCCGTGTTACAAATATTTCCTCGATTGCCGTCCGGGTTTCCAGCTTGCCATTGCGGATCCAGTGCCAGGTCCGGCACCGATTCTGGCCATCATCGGAAATCTGGATCATTTCATAAAGGTATAGCGAGGGATCGCCGCTGCGTTGCCAATACAGCATCATCGCCCGGCCTTCATGGTCCTGCGGCACTTCCCAGGCTGAACCGACGATCAGGTCATTGTCCCACCAGATGCGTTTGTCGCGATAGGTGGCGGGAAAATCGCGAATATCCTGCCGGCCATCGGCCCAGGTGTAATAATTGGTCTGGTGATAGGGGTAGGTGGCATCGTCGCTGAAACGGCAGAACAACCGCGAGCTGTGCCGATCAACCTCCACACCGGCAGCGTTGTAATAAATGTAGCTGCCATCCCAGACGCCTTCGTGCCGGGCCAGCAACGGCATGTCGTCAAGAATTCCCATGGTCGTTCTCCAAAAGCTGCAAGAGTTGAATGACATGGCGAGCGCGAAGGGCTGCCAGCGCGCGGCGGTGCAGATGCAGGGCAGCAAGATCGCCGGGCGCCAGCGGCCGGGCAGTGGCCGCGGACGCGGTATCCCAAGGGGAATAAACGGCTTCGGACCGGGCGAGGCCCCAGGCTCTCGTTAGATGACTGCCAAAGCGATCCGGGCTGAGATCGGGCCAGATCGTTGCTACCAGCTTTGGTGCCGGCGAGCCAGTCAGGCCAATTTGTGCCGACAGGCGCATCGCCAAGCCCGCAGAGGCGCCCTCGCCGACAACTCTGGTGATCGTCACGGGCAGGCCGGCGACCGCTTTGGCCAAAACCCCGACAAGCGCGTCGACGTCGGCGGGGAATTCGCCAAAAGCATCGCTGAGACCATGGCCCGGAAGGTCGATCGCCAGCACCCCCGCGCGCATCACCATCTCGGCGGCGCTGCCGGGGGCGTGCAACAGCAAGGTATCGCTGGCCAGATCGCCAAGCCAGTGCAATTGGCCAAAGCCCGGTACCACGACATAGCCCTGATCGACCGGCGCGATCCCTGCCGGCTTCGCCGCCACCGGATACGCCAGCAGCCACAGCCGGGCCGCGGCTTCGACATCGGTTTCAGTGGCCAGTTTTTCCGCCCGCCAATTTGCTGGCAGCGCGCCCAACCGGTCGATATGGGCCTGCAACGGATCACCGTTGCGCCCCAAGACCAGCACCGGCGGCGTTGGCGCACCCGGTTCGGGCAGGTCGCGCGGCGCTTGCAGCATGGCGGCATAGCCCGGCGCATAGGAGGCGCCGGCGGCGATGACATCCATCACCATGGCGTGATTCGTGGCGACATCGTCATGCGCATTGGGCAGGCGATGGCCATCGTCGGCGGCGTACCAGGGGAAGAACCAGCTTTGTTCGCGGACGCGGTGCCAGGCCCAGGTCAGATGCTCGCCATAGGGCAATGGCACGAATGCCGGCGTGTAATTGGCGCCAAATTCGGCGCGTTCGGCATCGGTCCAGACCGCATAGCCATTGGCGGCGATGGCGGCAAAGCGCTGCGGCGCACGTTTGGCCGCGGTGATCAGCGTAATGGCGCCGGAATGAATGCCATAGGCGCCGACGCGCTCCAGCCCCAGCGCTTCGATAAAGGCAATCACGGCATCGGCATAATCATTCACATGCGGCTGAACGATGGGCAGCGCCGCCGATTCGCCAAACCCCGGCGTATCGGGGGCGAGACAGGTGAAATCCGCCGCCCATTTTCCCAATAGCGCGTCATATTCGGCGCTGGAGCGCGGGCTTTGGTGGATCAGCACAACCACCGGCCCGTTGCCGGCACGGCGATAATGCACCCGGCGGCGACTGCCATCGGGGTTGGCGACATCGATGAAATGTTTGCTGCTCATACCTCGATCAGTTCGATAAGTTCGCCGGCAGTGCCGCGCACACAAGCGGCCCGTCGGCCCTCGTACAGCGGCCCGTCCAGACGCCGGGGCGGCGCGAGGAACGGCGCCTTTACGCTATCAAGGCTGGCCGTCATGAAACTGATCATGGCATTGCCCGGCGGCAATTCGCCGGCCGGTATTTCGCGCGGCGAAGCGGTGGCTGGATATTGATCGATTTCGGTTGCCGGCATGCGCCCGGTGCGGGTCATTGTCATGTCGGTCAAGTTTGTCGCCGGCAGCCCAAAGCTGTTGTTGATGACGCCATAGGGGATTGACCAGGTTTCCCCGACCTCGAATCCCAGCGCATCGCGGTGATAGGCGATCGCGGCGGCACGATCGGGCGCGGCAAGGATCGCAATGAACATGTGATCGACGCGCGCCATGGTCATCGGCAGGTCAAGATCGGACATGCCGGGCTTCAAAACCTGATTGAGATAAAGGGTTTCGCCGGCCCGCCCGGTCACTTGAAAGGGAATGAAATTGTCAAAGCCCGCGACAAGCTTTGGCGCACCGATGACGGCAAAGGCGCCGCTGACGCTGATCGCGTCAAACAATGCCGTGCAATCGGCGACACAATGTTCAAACGCCGCCCAGCCATAGCTGCGCAGTGGCTGAAAACCCGGCGTTGGCGTGGCCTCGACCAGCCGCAGATAACCGGGCCGCGCCTCGGGATGCCGCAGCAACACCATGCGACGACCGGCACTGGCTGCTGCCCCCCAGGCCGCCGCGAGCGTTGCAGAAACAATCCCGTCCTCGATAATGGCAAGGCCGAGGTCGGTCACATAGTCAGCAAGGCTGCCCGCCAGATCGGGCGTCGAAATCGTGCCGCATTTTATGCGGCCGGGGCGATCAAAATCCGTATCCACAGTGATAAGTTTGTCCGGACAAATTTGGCCGCGCAAGCATAATCGCAGCGATTGACCGAAGGGCGATGATTCAGGGCTTTGGCGTGCGCTGCGGCACGATGAAGCGGCCCGACACGCGGCCCGGTGCGGTGCCGGCCCTATCGGCGCTGCCACCGCTGCGGCCATCGAAACTGGTCAGGCCGGTGACCAGATTGAGCACCAGCCGTTCGCCTTTCAAAACCGAACCGCCGCGATCCAGCATGACGCCGCCGATCATGGTGATGATCTTTGATTCGACGTCATAGATACCCGATGCGGCGCTGGCACGTTCTGTCGGGCTGACCAGCTTGACGTTGCCGCGCGCGTACAGCCTTTGCATTTCGGGATTGCCGCTGGCCCGGCTGTACAGCACCTTGACGCTGTCGGCGTTGAGCGTCAGCTTGCCCTGGCGGATGACCACGGCGCCAGAAAACACCGCCTGGTTTTCGGCATCCTGGACCTCGATCCGCGCCGCATCGACATCGATGGGCCCGCTGGTGTCGAGGCCTTTCAGTGCCGATGTCTGGGCCATGGCGGGCGCTGCCATGATCGCGAGGAAAAGCAGGGCTGATTTCATGGTGCCGCTCTGCCCTTTGAGCCAAAAATCCGCAAGTGGACGGTGTTGGTCAACAGCATGTTGCGGCCCTGAATGTCGCCCCGCAATGCCCCGGCGCGAAACGTGCCGATCGGCAAGGTGCCGGTAACCATGGCATCCGTGGCCACGATCCGCGTGCCGAGATTGATGTCGATGGTGGCGGAATCAAGGCTGTAGCCAGCCGTTGAATCGAGCCGGACGGGGCCGTTGATCTGCAAATGATCGGTGGCGATGAAATAACGCCCCGATGGCGCCGTCACCACCGCCGGGCCATCGGCCATTTTCAGCTTTGCCGTCAGATCGCGCAATTCAACAATCGGCACGGCGCTGCTGCGTTGCACAGCGCCTGCCGCGCGAATGACAAAGGCTTCGCCTTTTCCGGTTTCGCCGCGATAAACCGCATTGGCCACGCGCAGACGTTCGGTGGCCATCGCCACCTTGTCCTTGGCCAGCAGGAAACTGAATTCCTGCGCCTTGACCAGCGGCCAGGCGACGATGGTGATCAGCAGCGCTGCGGCCAGCACCGGCAACAGCCATTTCAACAGGCCGAAAAAACGGCTGCGACGGCTGCCGGGCAAGGCCGCCACTTGCCGCGGCGTCAGCGTCGACGCGCGAGGAGCGACTGCGGGCGACATCACATATGTGCAAAGATATCGGTTTCGGCCCAGCCGGCAAGATCGAGATCGGCCCGCGTCGGCAGGAATTCAAAACAGGCCTTGGCCATCGCCGTGCGGCCTTCGCGGGCCAGCCGATCCGTCAGCACGGCATAGGCGCGATGCAGATAGCGGACATCGGAGGCCGCATAATCCTTTTGCGCCTCGCTGAGTTCGGCAGCGCCCCAGTCCGATGATTGCTGTTGTTTGGAAATATCGACGCCGACGGTTTCGCGCAGCACATCCTTGAGACCGTGGCGATCGGTGTAGGTTCGCACCAGTTTCGACGCTATCTTGGTGCAGAATACCGGCGTTGCGGCAACGCCGAGATAATGCTGGATGACCGCAAGATCGAAACGGGCAAAGTGAAACAGCTTCAGCCGCGCCGGATCGGCGAGGATTGCCCGCAACACCGGCGCGTCATACTGGCACGGTTCGAATTTGACGAGATGTTCATCGCCATGGCCATCGGCAAGCTGCAACAGGCAGAGCCGATCGCGCAGCGGGTTGAGGCCAAGCGTTTCGCTGTCGACAGCGATCGGCCCCGGGGCAAAAACGTCATGTGGCAGGTCGCCATGGTGCAGATGGATGGTCATCCCATGGCCTTAGGCCGGGTTCAGCCGCCAAGAAAGCCCCTGCGTCGCAGCCAATCAGCAACAACGCTTGTTGCCAGGGCCAATTTGTCGGGCTGATAGGCATAATAATGGCTGGCGCCGGCGATGCTGTGCAGCTCGCGTTCGACCTGTGCAACGCAATCGAACAAGCGCTGTGTGTGCGACGGCGTACAGGCATCATCGGCGCTGTTACCGACAACCAGCACCGGCACTGAAATGCGGCCGCCACAGGCGATGCCATCGGCGTTGCTGTGATCATGGCTCCATTGGCTCAACCAGGATCGCAGCGTCGTGAAACGCCCGAGCCCGCCGGGCGAATCATTGATCAGCCGCGGGTCGCCAAGATAGCAAAGCCCGGGCGTCCGATCATTGGGATCGACGGCGGGATCGAGCCAGCGGGGATCGGCCATGGTGCCATGAACGATGAACGCCCGTTCGGCGTGCTCGCCCTCGCGCAACCGCAACGCCGCAAGGCTCGACAGCACCCAGCTATCGATCCGCCGGCTTCGCGCCAGTTGGCGGGCGCGAAATTCAGCAAGGAACGCTTCACCATAGGGCGGCTGCGCGCAGGCCGGATCATACAGATTCCACTCGGGGTCGCGCCGCGTCGGGTCGGCTTCGTCGATGATCGACGGGTCCAGCCATTCGGTCAGCGTGTGCGACCGGCTGACATGCGCTGCGAGCAGCATTACGGCGTCGGCGGGTTCCAGCCCGGCGAGTGTCAGATCGGGTGGGTCGCCGGCGGGGGTGGCGCGAACGCCGGGGTTTTCAGCCTCGGCCTGGTAAAACAGCGCGAGGCTGCCGCCGCCCGACCAGCCTCCGAGCACGACATGGCGATAGCCAAGCTTGTGCCGGCAATGCGCCACCCATTTGCCAAGATCGATAACGACCTTTTCCATGATGAGGGCATTGTCATTGTTGGGGTAGCGCGACACCGCCGTCAGCACGTGAACGCCCGCCGCCGCGAGCGCGCCCGGCAGCGGCAGATAATGCATGATCCCCATCGGGTGCATGAATATGACGATGGTATCGGACGCTGTTTCAGGCTTTAGATGGTGCGCCTGCAATGCCACCACACCGCCAACGCCGCCATAGGTATCACGCAATCCCACTGCTTCCTGCCAGCCGATGATGATCGGCAGACGTTGAAAAGCGCTCAAGCGGCTGCGGCCCGTTTTTGGGCCGTCCAGTCGGCGAGCGCGGCACGGTGGGCGACAAGTTCGGCCGCCATCACCGCATCATGCCCGGCCAGCCGCGCAGTGATTTCCAGCGGCAATCCGTTGGGATCCTGAAAATATACGGATTTGACAAAGCCATGATCGATGGGACCAAAGCAGGGGAACCCGGCGGTATTGAGCTTTTCCTGCCAGGCCAGCAGCGTTGCTTCGCTATCCGCTTCAAAGGCGACATGGCGATCAAAACCATGCACCGGCGTAAAGGCTTCGGGTGTCGCGCTGCCGGGGGCATCGAAAAAGGCGATGAAGTTGCCGTCGGCCAACCCGAAAAAGATATGCACGAACGGGTTCTTGCGGCCCGATCCGGGTTCGCGTTCCTCGATGACCAGGCCCTTTAGTGGCAGGCCCAGCACGTCTTCGTAAAAGCCGCGCGTTTCCTCGGCATCGCGGCAACGATAGGCACTGTGATGAATATTACGCAGCGTTGGCAGCATCGCTCGCCTCCCCGGGGTGCTTGTGTGAGGATCATGGCACAGCGCGGCGGCGACTTGAACCCCGCCCGCGCTTCGCGCATCCTTCGTGCCATGTCCGCTGATTTTTCATGAGCAACGAACCTGCCAGCGATAGTGCCGGCCATCGCGAGCGCCTGCGGCTGCGGCTGCTGGCCGGCGGCGGCGATGGTTTTCATGATTATGAGCTGCTGGAATATCTGCTCGGCCTCGCCATCCCCCGCCGCGACACCAAGCCGCTGGCAAAATCGCTGCTGGCCGAATTCGGCAGCCTGTCGGTGCTGATGGCCGCCAGCCCGCAGGAACTGGCGCGAATCGAGGGGCTGGGCGGCGGTGCCGTCGCGGCCATCAAATTTGTCGAGGCGGTGGCGCTGCGGGCGTTGCGCACGGCAGCGCTCGACCGGCCGGTGCTCAGCGGCTGGCAAGCGTTGACCGACTATCTGCATGCCGCCATGGCGCATCGCACGACCGAGGAATTCAGGGTGATTTTCCTCAACAATCGCAATGTCATGATCCGTGATGAGGCAATGGGCCAGGGCACCGTCAACGCAGCGCCCGTCTACCCCCGCGAGATCGTCAAGCGTGCGCTTGAACTCAGCGCCTCGGGGCTGGTGCTGGTGCACAACCACCCGAGCGGCGATCCGCAGCCATCGCGCGACGATATCGTCATGACCAAGGCGATCATCGAAGCCGGGCGGCATTTGGGGCTTTCCGTCCATGATCATGTCATCATCGGGGTTGGCGGTCATGTCTCGATGCGCGCACAAGGGCTGATCTAGGGTTCAGGCTGAGCAAATTACCGCGGTTCAAAACCCGCCCATCGCCTTGGCGCTGGCAACCGGGCGCCGATCCGCGTATCAAAGGCCGACAGGCGTCATTTCTGAAGGTCAATAGCCATGGGCTCGTTCAGCCTCGTTCACTGGGTTATCCTGCTTATCGTCGTCATGTTGTTGTTCGGTCGCGGCCGGATATCGGATCTGATGGGTGATTTCGCCAAGGGCATCAACAGCTTTAAAAAAGGCCTTGCCGAAGGCGATACGCCGCCACCGGCAAGCGCCCCGCCACAGGTCACCAATGCCAGCGCCACGCCGGTCAGCCCGTTGAATGACGAGGCGCGGCGCTGATCCTGCCGCGATCGGCCTGAAAGACCATTGGTGTTTGGCATCGACTCCTCTGAACTGGCGGTCATCGCGCTGGTCGCCTTGCTGGTAATCGGGCCAAAGGATTTGCCGCGCGTCATGCGCATGGTCGGGCAATGGCTGGCCAAGGGCCGGGCGATGACCCGCCATGTCCGGTCCGGTTTCGACACGATGATGCGCGAGGCCGAACTGGAGGAAATGCAAAAAACCTGGGCGGCGCAGAATGAAGCCATCATGAAGGCGACAGCGCTGCCCGACCTTGGCCTGAAAAACCCGTTGGCAGGGGTCGGTGATGACTGGATGACGCCGCTGCCAGCGGCTGCGCCTGCCCTTTCAGCGCCGGAATCATTGGCGACCATTGGCGAAGACTTGCCGGCGGCAAAGCCCAGGAAACCACGCGCGCCCCGTGTCCCACGAGAGCCGCGTGCCATCAAGAAAAAATCCAAAGCCGCCGTCGCAGCAGATACATCGGCGACATGATCAACGATGAAAGCGAGATCGACGCCAGCAAGGCGCCGTTGCTCGATCACCTCATCGAACTGCGCACCCGGTTGCTGAAGTGCGTTGTCGCCTTTGTCATCGCCTTTGCGATCAGTTTTTCGCAGGCCGGGCGGGTATTCGGCTTCCTGGTCCAGCCACTGGTCCGGGCCTATGGCGACGGCGTTGTCGGGAAACTAATCTATACCAAGCTTTACGAAGCGTTTTTTGTCGAAATCAAGGTGGCGGCCTTTGCAGCGCTTTGTCTGGCCTTCCCGATCATCGCCAATCAGCTCTGGGCCTTTGTCGCCCCGGGGCTTTACCGCCGCGAAAAACGCGCCTTTCTGCCGTTTCTGCTGGCCACCCCGATCCTGTTCACAATGGGCGCGGCGCTGGCCTATTATGTCGTGATGCCGGTCGCCTTCCGGTTTTTCCTGGGTTTTCAAACCTCATCGGAAGTCACCGGCATCAGCCAGGAAGCGCTGCCGGCGATGGGCGAATATCTTGATCTGGTGATGAACATGATCCTGGGCTTTGGCGTGTCGTTCCTGCTGCCCGTGCTGCTGATGCTGCTTGAACGCGCCGGGATCGTCACAAGGAAGCAGCTGATCGCGGGCCGGCGCTATGCGATTGTCGGGGCCTTTGCCATCGCGGCCGTGCTGACCCCGCCCGATATCTGGTCGCAATTCGCCTTGGCCATCCCACTCATGCTGCTCTACGAAGTTTCGATCCTCGGCATCTGGCTGACGGAACGCCGCCGCGCCCGGGATGTGGCGCGTGATGCCGATACGCAGGTAATGCCGCCAAACGCCGAAGCTTGACGCCCGGCGCAGACGTGACCGGCCCCCGCAAGCCGCGTCAGACGATTTCCAGCCATTGTCCGTCGCGATCATAGCGATGGCTGACGCGGCCGGCCTCATCGATCGCAAACAAATGCAACCAGCGATTATCGACGAGCTCGCGGACGCCCGGGCTCGCCATGATGACATCACCCATCGCCGCCAGCGGGGCCTCGATGAACACATTCAGCCGCAGCGGTTCATGGATGAATTTTTTGCCGTCATGCACTGATTGCCAGGGCAGGCCGGTTTTCAGATCGCCGGCATTGCCTTCGAGCACACCCAGCGTGCCAACGACATTGTGCAGAACCTTGTTACCGGCGCCAAAGGCCCGGTTGTTGACCGTTGATCCATAATATTGAAGGCTGATCCAGCTGGCGACGACCATCGGTGCGTTCATGATCAGGGACAGCACGCCAAAGCCATCATCTGCCTGCCAGTCATAATTGTGCAAAAAGGCGCGACCGCCCAGATCCAGCCCGCGCGTGCGCTGGCGCGGCGCTGCGATAAAGGCGGCGCAGCCGGCAAGACCCCATTCCGGACGCACCTGCGCCCAATCGCGGCTGCGCGCCAGCATCTTTGCATCGACGTCTGCATCACCTGCAAGCCCAAGCAGCGTTGAACGTTCGAGCCGGGCAAGCACCGAAGCTTGTGCCAGCCAGCCCTTCAGTTCCGCCACATGGGGTGCAAAATCCGCCGGGATTTCATCCTCGTCAAAAATCGTCACTTCATCGGTCGTGGTGTCGTGCAGCGCGCCGAGGAACCAGCTGTCGGCCGGAATCTCGATGCCCTTGTTGCGCAGGCCCATGCGCACATCGGGGTCGTTGAGGATGCCGGCAGCGACGCGAGCGTTTGCTTCGCCGGTATGGCCGCCACAGGCACCACAATCGAGCCCCGAGGCATGGGGATTATTCGCCGATGTGCTGCCATGACCGGCGAGCATGACCAGCCGGCCGAAATCGCTGGTCATCGACATGGCGCGCAGCACGGCTTCGGCCTGGGTCAGCGCCTGTTCGGGGCTAAAGCCCGTGGCGCGGCCGCCAACGCTGCGCGCTTCAAGCCGTGGGCCGACCTTGCCAAGGATATCCTTGTCAAGGCCATCGGTATTGGGGTCGCTGACCGGGCGGGTGAAACTAGCGCTGTCACCAAGCAGTTTTGCTGCAAACAACAGCCCCGCCGTTTCAACATAGGTAAACGATGACACGGCCGATAGCTTGAAGGATTTCCAGGCCTTTGCAGCGCGCCGGCGCATCAGCCGCAGCCCCAGGATCTCGGTTTCCTGTTCGGCCGTTGCGGCATTGACGGCTTCGCAGACGGTGAAAGCCGGCGTCAGCAATACCGGGCATTGGGCACCGCCGGTGGTCCGGCCGATGGGGATATATTCGATCGGATAGCCAAAAAAGCCGGCAAAACCGATGGTGTCGGCATCGGGGCAGACGGTTTCCAGCGCCCGGCGATAGACTTCGGAGCGGACGTCGATACAGAATGCGGCCTGCAGGGCCTTGCGCGACTGCCGCCGCATTGGCCACAGCAGCGGCTGTTCCAGCGGCTCAACCTTGGCCAACCTGCCTAATAGCTGGCGTTGAAAGGCGATTTCATAGGCATCCTGCGCCAATAATTCGATGACCAGTTCGGGATCGCCGGCCAGCCCCGCGTCGTCGGGCATGACTGCCGCCTTGGCCATTTCATCGGCCCAGGCGGCCTTGAAGGCCGGATCGCGGCGTTCCATGAACAGCGCATAACCCCAGGCCATGCGGATCGCGAGCAATTCGACGAGGCGATTGTCGGGGCGACCATAAAGCCCATTGTCCCAGACCAGGTAGCGCACATAGGCGGCCCAGCCACCGATATCGAACAAAGCGCGGTGCAGATAATCGCCAATCGAATGCTCGGGCATGCCGAGCACGCCGATCACATGGGTTATGGCGTCGACGGGATCGATCGGCAGTGCGGCGATAGTGGCCCGGAAATGCGCGATGCCCATGGCTTCGGGGTTGCGGTCGTGGCGCATGGCGGCGCGCCAGGCGGCGAAGGGCGATAGCGATCGTTCGGGCAATTTCCAGCTCGCCTGGCCTTCATCGAAATAGGCGGCACACCATTTGGCGATTTCATCGACCATGAAGGCGGTGCGGGAGGCCTGACGATCGCCCGCCGCCAGCCGATCGAGCACTTCCGCGATCGTTGCGACGACCGGGATGGTGCGGGAGGCAGGGTCAGGGTCGCGGGCCAGCGCGGATTTGAAGGCCGCTACATCGCCGGGCACCGCAACGTCGACGCCAAAGCTGTTGCCGGCCTTTGCCAGCGCCGCCGCCAGATCAGCATCGCCGATGCTGCCAGCCGCTATGGCCTCCCGGTAAAACCCGCGCGGCATCAGCATTTCGGTGCGCGCCACCCGGCGCAGCGTCGCGCAGGTGGCGGCAAAGCTTTGCCCGGTAAAGCCCAGGAACGGGTTGACGGCGACAAAATGTTTCAGCGGCCAGAGCGGCGCGATCTTGTTGCCGGCGGCGATGATCAGGCTTTCCATCGTGGCGCGGTCGGGAACCGACGCTGCGGTGATGGTATCGGGATGAATGGCGATGGTCATGGCTTGCTCTCCGATCGATCAGGTCAGCGGCTGGCCGGGTGTGGCGCCCGTGTCGGCCACAGCCGCAGCACCAGCCGGTTGGCGAAGGTGTTGACGTAAAAACCGTTGGTCACATGCACATAAAGCGCCTGCCAGCGCGTCGACCCGCCCGATCGCGCAAAGGTCGATTGCAATGCCGCGACGGACGCAAAGGCCAGCACCATGACGATGACGATGCCGAGCATCAGCGGCCCGCGCACCCCGGCGTTTTCAGGCAGTGTGCCGGCCATCAGCCAGGCAATGCCGAACTGCAGGGTGAAATAGCTGACAGCAACCAACGCCGTCAGCCCGATCGTACGGGTGACGACAAACAGATTGGGCCGTTCATCGATGCTTTGCGCGACCAGATGAACAAGCCCGAGCAACATGATGCTGCCCAACGCGAGGACGCCGGGCTGGCGCGTCAGCGTTGCACCGTAAAGACTGCCAACGGTCAGGGTGATGGCCAGTACAAGGCCGATGCCGATGGCCATGCGCGCCGGGTGGGGCTGGCCACCCGGGCTGGGCGACCAGGACGTGCGGGCGATATCGATGACGCTCCCCGACGACAGAAAGGCATGGGCCTTGTAGAGGGAATGCGCGACGATATGGAGCAGTGCCGCCGGCCAGGCGCCAAGGCCGCATTGCAACATCATGAAGCCCATCTGGGCGATCGTCGACCAGGCCAGCGAGACCTTGATCGAGCTTTGGGTCAGCATGACCACCGATCCGAACAGCGCCGTAAAGCCGCCAACGATCGCCAGCATGTCGAGTGCCGGTGCCGACAGGGTCAACACATCCGAAAAGCGCAGCAGCAAAAAACCGCCAGCGTTGATGATGCCGGCATGGAGCAGCGCCGACACGGGCGTCGGCGTTTCCATCACCTCGATCAACCAGCCATGCAGCGGGAATTGCGCCGACTTAAGAAGGCCTGCGATGACGAACAGAAAGGCTGCGCCGCTGATCGCCGGCGTCGCTGTTGCCATGGCTTTGGCGCCGGCAAAGATGCTGCCATAATCAAGGCTGCCAAAGCTTTGCCAGATCAGCAGCATGGCGCCCGCCAGACACAGGTCACTGATCCGGCTGGCGATAAATTTCTTGCGCGCCGCTAGAATGGCGGCGGGGCGGTCGCGATAAAACAGCAGCAGCCGGTTAAGGCCCAGCGACGTCGCGACCCAGGCCAGCGCCAGCAACAGCATATTGCCGGACAGGATGACCATCAAAATGGCGCCAAGGGTAAAGCTCAGCCATTTGATGAAGCGGCCATGGTCCGGATCACCGGCAAGATAATTGCGGCTGTAGTGGAGCACCACCGATCCAACGAACGAGACGAGCGCGAACATGACCGCGGTCAATTTGTCGAACCATAGCCCGAGCCCGATTGCCGGGCTGCCGGTTTGCAGCGGACCTGATGCTGCAAGTATCACCGCCATCAGCACGGCGCTGGCAAAGGTTGCGATCGCCGCCAGCCGTGCGGTGTTGGCCATCCCGATCGGGCGTGCATTGGCGGCGGGGGCCGGCATCAGGCCAATGCCGAGCAGCGCAATCGGGCCTGTTGCCAGCAGCCAGAGCAAAGGGGTCAGCATCAGAAATCTCCGAGGAACTACCGGACTTTTCTAGAGGCAGCGCGATGCATTTATAAATACAAATATTGCGCAATATCATTCTGTTTAATAGAATGATTTCATGCCCGGCCTGAACTATGCCCATCTGCGATATTTTCGCGCCGTTGCGCATGAAGGCAGCCTGACACGCGCTGCCGAACGTCTCAACCTGTCGCAATCGGCGCTGTCGGTACAGGTCCAGAAACTCGAGGCGCAATTGGGCCATCGATTGTTCGACAGGATCGGCAAACGCCTGGTGTTGACCGAGGCGGGGCGGATTGCGCTCGATCATGCCGATACGGTGTTTGCGGCTGGTGACAGCCTGTTGCAGACCCTGGCCGGCCGGCCGGCGCTCGATCAGCAGATTTTACGGCTGGGGGCGCAACCGACGCTGTCGCGCAATTTCCAGCTGGGATTCATCCGGCCGCTGGTCAACCGGACCGATGTCGATCTCATCCTGAAATCGGGGACCATGGGGGAATTGCTGGCCCAGTTGCAGGCGCATGAAATCGATGTGGTGCTGGCCACCAGCCCGGTTCGCGCCGATGCCCGCAACGCGCTCGACAGCCACCGCATCAGCCAGCAACCGGTCAGCATCGTTGGGCCACCGTACTGGCGCGGCCGGAATTTCCGCTTTCCCGACAGCCTTGACCAGCAACCGATGCTGTTGCCCAGCCGCGATAGCGATGTGCGCGCCGCCTTTGATCTCATCCTCAGCAATGCCGGCGTGCGCCCGCTGATCCTTGCAGAAATCGATGATATGGCGATGCTGCGCCTGCTGGCCCGCGACAGCATTGCGCTGACACTGGTGCCGCCGATCGTGGTGCGCGATGAACTCATCGCCGGGCAGTTGGTGGAGGTCCATAGCCTTGCTGAAATCACCGAAAGCTTTTACGCTATCGTCCAGCAGCGGCGGTTTCCCAACCCGCTGCTGGCGGATCTGTTGCAGCCGCCGGAACCCGCAGCTGCCTCGCCATCCCGGGCTTGACCCGGAGCCAGGTTTGTTTTTCGCTTGCTGTAAAGAACCGCGTCCCGGGTCTAATCCCCCGTCAACGCCGCCTGCGCTGCCTTGCCGGCAGTCGAGTCTGGGTCGGCTCTCGCCGCTGCCACCCAGGCGTCGCGGGCAAGACCATCCTTGCCCTCGGCGGCGGCGATATTGCCCGATTCAAAGAGCACATCGGGACTATCGGGTTGCCGCCTTGCGGCTTCCAGTATCGCCGCTTCAGCGGCCGCAAAATCCCCCATACGGCGGGCCAATGTCGCTTTCAGCAACCAGCCCCATTCGACGTCCGGATCCAGTTTTGTCGCCTTATCCAGATCGGCAGCAGCGTCCTTGTTGCGTTTCAGATCGACCAGTGCTTCGGCGCGATTGACGCGCAGCCGGGCTTCGGCAGCGCCACCGCCGGACGCAGCGATGCCATTGTCAAGAAAACCCATCGCGGCGCCAGGCTGGCCGGCGAGCATGGCCGTGGTGGCCGCCTGGCTCCACAGCGCCGCCGCCTGGCCATCACCGGCGCTTTCCGAAAGCCTGGCGGCGTTTTCAAAGCTTTTGATGGCGGCTGGCCAGTCCTTGCGTTGCACCTCGGCGAGGCCCTGGCAATGCCGGGCGGCGACGCCGCCGCCTTCCACCCGCCAGGCGGTTGCAACGGCGATGGCGCGGTTGGGATCGGCAGCGACCATGGCGATACAGGCGTCATAACGGCTGCGGTCGCTGGCCATCGGCACAGCGAGCGCCGGGGTGGCAGCGAACAACAGCCCGAGCACGACAGGTTTCACAGGGTTTCATCCTCAACCAGCGCGGCAACAAGGCCCGGCAACAGCGCAATATCCTGCGGGCGTGACAGGCGATGGTCGCCATCCTTGACCAGCGTCACCTGAACATCATCCGAACAAAGCAGCTCAGCGATTTTGAGGCTGATCGCCCAAGGCACCGCCGTATCGCGCTGGCCGTGCAGCAGCCGGACGGGCGCCGTGATGCCGATGGGCGCATGGAGCAACCGCTGCACCGGCGCGTCATCGATCAACGCACGCGAATAACGATAGCCGGCGGGATCGAAATCGCTGGGCCGAGTGAACCAGCCCTGCGCTGCCAGCAAGGCGCGATCATCGTTGCTGACATGAAGCCCCCAATCGGTAAAATCCGGCGCCGCGGCGATCCCGATCAGCCCCGCCAGCCGGGCCCCGAGCGCGAGGCCGAGGCGCAGTGCGATCCAGCCCCCCATCGAACTGCCGACCAGCAAGACCCGGGCGTCCCTCGCAACATGGTCAATGATGGCCCGGGCATCGTCCATCCAGCGGCCGATACTGCCGGCAAGGAAATCGCCGCTGCTGGCGCCACAGCCCGAATAATCCAGCCGCAGCATGGCCCGGCCGCGGCCCGCTGCCCATGCCGCCAGTGCCTCGGCCTTCAATCCTGTCATGTCCGACATATAGCCGGGCAGAAATACGATCAATGGGCCGATGCCGGGCCGATGGCGATAGGCGAGTCGCGCCCCGGCGTGGAACAAATGCGCTGTTTCGGTCATTCGGCCATTGATAGGCGCATCGCAAGGCTCGCGCCAAGGCGCAGGCGCTCGTTGCATTGCGCAAACTTCCGATCGGCGTATCGTTGCATCACGTACGAGGTTAACGCCGGCGGCGCTGTCAAGGAAAGATCGTGATGGAAGCAAGCGTATCGCCCAGCCTGTCAGACCGGATCCGGGTTTTATCCAGCGCAGATCTGCGCTGGGCGCTGTCGGCTGGCTGGAACGATTTCAAGACAAAACGCGGTGATCTGATCCTGTTGCCGTTCATTTATCCGCTCGTTGGTGTGCTGGCGGCGTTTTTTGCATTCAATTCAAAATTGTTTCCGCTGCTGTTTCCGCTTGTCGGCGGCTTTGCGCTGGTCGGCCCGGTCGCAGCGGCCGGCTTTTATGAACTGGCACGGCGTCGCGAGGCTGGCATCGATGCGAGCTGGTGGCATTTCATTGATCCGTTAAAGGGTCGATCGCGGTTTCCGCTGGCGCTGCTGACGGGAATGCTCGCTGCCCTGTTCCTCAGCTGGATCGGCACGGCTCAGGTGATTTATGCAGCAACACTGGGCAAACTCGCACCGGCCAGCCCGGCTGCTTTTATCGAGGGCTTGTTCGGCACTTCTGAAGGGCTCGCCATGATCGTCATCGGCAATGCGATCGGCGCCGTGTTCGCGATCATTACTTTGGCGCTGGCTGCGTTCAGCTTTCCGATGGTCGTTGATAAAGACACCGATGCCGGCAACGCCGTAATGACGTCCATCGCGGTATTTCGGCGCAATCCCACGGTCATCATCGGCTGGGGCCTTATGGTGGCGAGCATTCTTCTGGTTGGCGCCTTGCCCTTGTTTGTCGGATTGCTGGTGGCATTGCCGGTCCTCGGCTATGCGACCTGGCACCTTTATACCCGGGCGGTGGTGCGTTAGACGCCCGGGCGTTAGTGCGTTGAACGATTGACTTGACGGTGCTGCTTGCCGCAGGTGGCGGCGCGTCAATTGCGACGCCGATTGCAGGCCTTTCATGTCCGATCTCATCGCCCTGACGCTTCCCGACGGTTCCGTGCGCCAGATGCCGCGCGGCACCACCGGCGCCGATGTGGCGGCGAGCATCGGCCCTGGCCTGTTGAAGGCGGCGCTGGCGGCGCGGGTCGATGGCGCGCTGGTCGATCTGTCCCTGCCGATCGAACATGATGCGCAGCTGGCATTGGTGACGGCGCGGGACGAGGCCGATGCGCTGGAACTTGTCCGGCATGATTTTGCGCATTTGCTCGCCGAAGCGGTGCAGCGGCTGTTTCCGGGTACACAGATCACCTTCGGGCCTTCAACGGACGATGGATTCTATTATGATTTCGCGCCGGCGGCGGATCGCGGTCCCTTCACCGATGATGATCTGCCGGTGATCGAGGCTGAAATGCGCGCGCTGATCGCGGCCGACAAACCCATCATCCGGCAGGTCTGGGGCCGCGAACAATTGATCAGCCGCTGGCGGCAGCAAGGCGAAAGCTTCAAGGCCGAATGGGCCGCCGAACTTCCGGGTGATGAGGATCTGACGGTCTACTGGTCGGGCGGCGATTGGCTCGACATGTGCCGCGGGCCGCACTTGCCCTCGACGGGGAAGCTCGACCCGGCGGCCTTCAAGCTGACGCGGGTATCGGGCGCCTATTGGCGCGGCGATCAGAACAACGCCATGCTCAGCCGCATCTATGGCACCGGCTGGCTGAACAAAAAACAGCTCGATGCGCATCTTCTGCAACTCGCCGAGGCTGCGAAGCGCGATCACAGGAAGCTCGGCGCCGAAATGGACCTGTTCCATTTGCAGGCCGAGGCGCATGGCAGCGTTTTCTGGCACCCGCGCGGCTTTGTCATCTACCGCGCGCTCGAGGCCTATATGCGACGCCGGCTCGACGCCGCCGGCTATCAGGAGGTGAAGACGCCGCAGATCATGGACGCGCGGCAGTGGGAACAATCCGGCCATTGGGGCAAATATCGCGAGAATATGTTCGTCATCCCGGACGAAGTGCCCAACACCACCGACGACGGCCCGGTGGTATCCGACAAGGCGGAATGGATGGCGCTGAAGCCGATGAACTGCCCGGCGCATGTCATGATCTTTCGCCAGGGCATCAAATCCTATCGCGATCTGCCGCTGCGGCTGGCCGAAATGGGCTGCTGCCACCGGAACGAACCGCACGGCGCGCTGCATGGCCTGATGCGGGTGCGCCAATTCACCCAGGATGACGCGCATATTTTCTGCCGCGAAGACCAGATTGTCGCCGAGATCGCGGACTTCTGCGATCTTTTGGATGTCGTTTACAAGGATCTGGGCTTCAACGACTATGCCATCAAGCTGGCGCTTCGCCCCGACAAACGCTTTGGCTCGGACGCCATGTGGGATTGGTCGGAACAATCGATGCGCGATGCGGTCGCCGCCACTGGCCGCGACACGCCGGACTGGGGCTGGGAAGAATTGCCAGGCGAAGGCGCATTTTACGCGCCCAAGCTCGAATTTCACCTGACCGACGCCATCGGGCGCACGTGGCAGGTCGGCACGATCCAGACCGATACGGTGCTGCCCGAACGGCTCGATGCCAGCTATATCGGTGAAGATGGCGCCCGCCACCGTCCGGTGATGCTGCATCGTGCCATATTGGGCAGCTATGAACGCTTTATCGGCATCCTCATCGAACATTATGCCGGGCGTTTCCCGACCTGGCTGGCGCCGGTGCAGGCGGTTGTCGCAACGATCGTCTCCGATGCCGATGCCTATGCGTTCGATGTTCTGGTAGCGCTCAAAAAGGCCGGCATCCGCGTTGAAAGCGATCTGCGTAACGAAAAGATCAACCTCAAGGTTCGCGAACATTCACTGCAAAAAGCGGCCTATATGCTGGTTGTCGGCCGCCGCGAGGCGGACGAAGGCACCGTTGCGCTGCGCAACCTTGCTGGCGGCGAACAGCAGGTCATGTCGCTCGCCGATGCGGTCGCGCTGTTGCAGGTGGAGGCAACGCCGCCCGATCTTCGCTGACCGGTAAGCTTTTGGCGGGCGTCAGGGCTTCAGCTTGCGCTCCAGAAACTCGGCTGTTGCGGCATCGACGCGCAGCCAGTTTCGCTGTTGCAGGAAATCATGGATTTCATCGGGGATGATCAGTTCCTCGACATCGACGCCATCGAGCCGGCCGACGAGGTCGATGGTCTGGTTGACCCTGACGTTGCGATCATCATCGCCATGGATGAACAGCACGGGTGATTTCCAGCCGGCGGCGTCGGCGACCGGCGATACCTTGTAGGCCGTCGCCAGCACGGTGGCAAAATCCCGGCGCTCCTCCTCTGATTGCGGCACGCGGCTCTGTTCGGCGATGGAACGGGACCAGTCATGGACGCCATGGATATCGACCCCGGCCTTGAAGATGTTGGAATTGCGGGCCAGCGCCTGGGCGGTGAGCAGCCCGCCATAGGAACCGCCCCAGATGCCGATACGTGCCGGATCGACGCCCGGCAGCGCCTGCAGGAACTTCGCCCCGGCAAGGACGTCCTGATATTCAGAAGCTCCCGCCGGGCCGGCTTTTTCAGGATGCTGAAAATCCCAGCCATAGCCGATACCGCGCCGGTAATTTACCGATAGCACGGTAAAACCGCGCGCCGCGAGATATTGGTTCACCGCATAGGCGTTGGCGTAATAGCGCATGTGCGACCAGCCAAGCAGCATCTGCCGCGGCGGCCCGCCATGGACAAAGACGATGGCCGGCTGGGCCTTGGCGCCAGCAGCCTGAAGCAATTGGCCGTGAATGACCATGCCATCCGGTGCCTTGATAGTGACTTGGCGGGGCGTCACAAACTGGCCACCGGCAAAATCGGCCGGCGGCTTCTGGTTGGCCAGATCGCGTTGTTCGCTGTCGGTGCTGATGGCGACGCGCAGCGGCAGATCGGTATTGGCAGCGAGATAGGCAACGCCATTGGCCAGTGCCACCGGCGTCCATTCAAGGCCGTCCCCCTTGGTTACGGCCAGAGGTGGCGTGCTGCCATCGACCGCCACGCGAAACAGATGGCGGCGGTCGTCATCACCGCGTGTGACGCCGGTGTTGGCAGAAAAACTGACGCTTTTGCCATCTGTGCTGGGTGCGATATGCTCCACCATATAGGCACCGGGCGTCAGCAGGGTCGCGGGCCCGCCGGCGGCAGGCACGCTGTACAGATGCTGCCAATTGTCGGTGGCGGCAAGAAACAACAGCCGGTCGTTCAGCCAGTGCAGATTGGCGCCATTCACCACATCAGGGAAGGAATCGTGAAGGCCCTTGCCGCTTGCCCAGACGCGATCGGCTTTGCCGCTGATCGCGTCGGCATTGTAGATCGCCCAGGGTTCGGGCGTTGGCTGCAACATCGCGCGTGGCCAGCCGACAGCGCTTGCATAAATCCGGGTAAAGGCGATGCGGCGGCCATCGGGCGACCATGTCGGGCTGGCATCCTGGCCAGTGCCGGGTGCCAGCCAGATCAGCGGCACATCGGGGGCGGAAAATACGCCGACAAAGCTGTGATCGCCGCGATCCGAGGCAAAGGCCAGCCGGCTGCCATCGGGTGACCAGGCCAGGTCGCTATTTTTGCCGCGATCGAAAAACGCCTTGTGCACGTCATTGGCATCGCCCGCCACTTTCAGCCGGGTCAGCCAGACCTGGCCGTCACGCAGAAAGGCGACCTCGCCCCTGGCGGAAATGGTCGGTGCGTCGCCGGGGGTCACACGCGCTGCCTTGCTGCCGGGCGCGAGGCCAGCACGCCACAGCATGACCTTGGGCTCGCTCGGGTCCGAAGTCGGGTTGGGCTGCAAATTTCCGGTGGCCGACCAATTGCCGTCGTGATCGCCGCCACGCACGAACAATAATGTCCGGGCATCGGGGCCCCAGGTCAGCTGGGTCAGCTCCTGCCCGTCGTCGGCGCTGAACTGGGTGACCTGGCGCGGGGCAAAGCCCGGGGCATCGGCGATCCAGATGTTGCGGACACCGCCAATGATCCGCACCCAGGCGTTACGGTCGGCCGTTCGGGTGGGGCTGAGATCGCTGCCCAATGGATAGGAAAGCGCCTGCGGCAGGGTGAAATTTGCCGCCAGCAATGGTAATGGCGCCAGTGTGGCCACCATAGCGCAGGCCAGCATCACGCCCAACGCCCGCAACCAGATCATATCCGCCCCCTGCACCGTACAGCGGGAATGATGCGGCAGCAGGGGCCCCCATGCAATGGCCTGTATTTCAAGCAATGTGCCCTATTTGCCCCAGCCGCAGGATTTTCGGCGGGCCTCTCTTTCGGTCGGCGGCGTAACCCGCTATGTTGGTATGTGATTGACGTCAGGAGACACTGCCATACCACCGCCCCCACGCCGCATGATGAACACGCCCGCGCCGATGAACGGCCCGCGTTATGATGAATTCATCACTGTTCCCAAGGTTCGCGTCATCGATCAGGATGGAGAAAATCTGGGAGTCCTCTACACCAAGGAAGCCATCGCCACCGCGCACGAAGTCGGGCTGAACCTTGTCGAGGTGTCGCCGGGTGCCGATCCGCCGGTGTGCAAGATCCTCGATGTCGGCAAGTTCAAATATGAGGCGCAGAAAAAAGCCGCCGCCGCCCGCAAGAATCAAAAGACGCAGGAGATCAAGGAGATCAAGATGCGTCCCAACATCGATGATCATGACTATGATACCAAGATGAAGGCGGTGCACAGGTTCATCGAGGAAGGCGACAAGGTTAAACTCACATTGCGTTTTCGCGGCCGCGAACTGTCGCACGGGGAACTGGGTCTGGCCCTGCTGGAACGCGTGCGCGACGATTCGGCAGAATATGCCAAGGTCGAACAGACGCCCAAGATGGAAGGCCGGCAGATGCTGATGGTGATTGCCCCGCGCTGATCTTGCGGGCGCGTTGAACCGGGCGTCCGGCCCGGTTGGCGGTGATGTTCGATCCTGTCAGCGCTGATTTTTGGAAACCGACACGACGCCGGGTAATGAAGCCAGCTTTTCGGGCGTCAAGCAAAGATAGCCCGCCGCAGTGCCGATGATGTTCTGAAATTTGGGGTCTTCCCATAATGTGGCAAGGGGTTCCGGGCGGCCGCCCCCGGAGATTGCCGGATCGGCCAGTTGCGGACGGGCGGCGAGTTGCGCCGCCGCTGCGGGCCAGCGCTGTTCCAATATCGTCCAGCGCGCCAGGGCATCGAATCCCGGGCGTCGGCCTTCGAGGATGCTTCGCGACAGGTTGATGCCATAGGCATTCACCAATTGCTTCATCGCCCGCGGGTTCGCTTCGATCAGGTCGGAATAGGCTTCCAGCCGATGCTCGGATTCCTGCACGGCCGCCGGCTGCGCCAGTTGCTTTACCGCCGCCGCCCGAAGCTGCGGGCGTTCGGCGTCCGGGGCGGCAGCGATGGTGGCTTCGACATCCTCCTGACCGGTCTTGCCGGTCAGCGCCTGTTCGGCGGCTTTGGCCGTGATCGAAGCTTGCCCGCGTTTTCGGCCGAGCAAGGCGGCCAGAAAATCGTTTCGAACATCGGCGGTCATTTCCGGCACGGCGATCGACATCTGGAAAATCTTGTCGAGGAACAGATAGCCGATCGGCCGCCCGGGCTCCCCAACGCGGCCGGCGAAATCGGCATATTTCCGCTCGAAACTCTCGCAGATCCAGTCGCGATCGCCAACCGCGACAAACACCACCGGGGCGTTGCGAAACAGCGTCTGCACGCCCTCCAGCAATTCGGTCACATAGGACGGTTCGCAGCGATCGAGATCATCGAGATAGATGATCACCGGCGCATCGGCCGCAGCAACCAGCCTGCAGAACAGGTCCATCACCGGCTTATAGGCATCAGCCCGCAAGGCATCGAAGGTCCTTGATGCATCCGATGATCCGAAAAACAGGCTGCGATTCAACAGCAGCATGCCGCCGACGAGGGTGACAAGGCCGCTGGCAACGCCGAGCAGATCGGCTTTTTCGCCACCCAGCGCTTGCGCCACCGCCGCGCCCAGCCCCAGATAGAATGCGAGGCCAAGCAGCGCCAGCGCGCTCATGGCTACAAGCCAATCGGCTTTCACCCGCCACCACAGCCAGATCGCATCGACAAGAAATTGCCGGTGCGGCAAGCCATGGTTTGCAACGGCGAGCCGCAGCGTCTGGACCATGTTCCACCAGGGCGGCCGCACGCGCGCGCTGCGCCAGGCGTTGAAATCCACCACCAGCCAGGGCGGGTCGGCCTGTTGCAGGCTCGTCGTCAGGAAAAGCAGAAGCGAGGATTTGCCCGATCCCCAGGGCCCGTGCAGATGCACCACCAACGCTTCATTGCGGGCTTTCAGCCGGGGATAAATCGTCTGCAAGCGAGCGGCCAGCATATCTGCCAAGGGCGCCCGGCCAAGCAGATCCTCCTCACTCGGCGCGTCGTCCAGAACGGGCGTGTCTTCGCGCAGCGCGGCGCGGGCTTGTGTCGTTTCACCGCCGGACTGTGGCAGCGCCTGTTCGCGCCCCGCCGAGCCGACGATGCGCCCGAGCCGCGCAAGTTCGTTTGGATCAATCCTGCCGCTGAACAACGGCTGCCATTTTTCGGTCCCGAGCCCGATCAGGGCCTCCACCAGATGGAAAAGCTCAACCGTGGCGTTATCGCCATATTCGGCTGCGGCCTTCTTTGCGGCAGGCAGAACACGCTGCCGCACCGTAACGGACAGCTTCAGATTAACGCCGCGCGCTCCTGCCAGCTGTTTTTCAAGGCTGGCGTACGGCTGCGCAATCGCAATCAAGCGCGTGTCTTTCAGCCACTGGCTAACGATGCCGAGCGCCACGTCCGACGCTTGCGATACGCTGGTTGGATAATCCGGGTGTTGAAGCGAACCTTCAAATGCCAGCGCGCGGATCAGCGCCCCGGCGTCCACGATAATTTCCGGTGCGCCTTTGGAGTCGGTGCCAGCAACAACATCGGCATAGTCGACGCTTGCGCGAACCAGCCGGTCCACGTCGGACGTCGTCCGGACGAGGATTTCGCCAACCTGTTTGATGGCCTCCGACTGCAGCCAGTCCATGGAGAAGGAACCATCCTCAGATGTTGTCGGGGCAGACATCGACGCAGCTTAACCGTCCCGGCCCATGCCGCCAAGACCATGGGCCGAGCATCCATTTTAGGTATATTGTCGGCAAGGCCATCGATACACCCGATAAGCCTTCAACCACCGAACGCAGCCCGATGTCGGCTGCCGTTATGCCGCTCGGGGGAGGTAGGACTCGACCCTTGCGCGGCTCCGAGCCCATTGGTAGCCAAAGCCAGTTCGAGGCAGTTTTTTCCAAGCTGGCGAAAGAATCAGTCGATGTTGACGCTGTTGCTCGTCCTGCTCGCCACTGGTGCGCAAGCGCCGCTGCCAACGCCATGGGCAGAATTCAGTCGTTCTGGCGCCCTTGACCATATCACCGAGACGGTCGAAATCGCGACAGGTAACAAGTCGGGCGATTCGGAATTTCCGTACAGGCTTCGCTATACAAAACAGAAAACTGCAAGGCGCCTCTGAAATCAAATGGGCCGACAGCGCCACCTGTCCTGCCATTCGCATCGTCATCAACAGCATGCAAGGCATCCAGATGCCGTCACCGGCAGCTTATGGCGTGGGCGACCGGTCAAAAGCGCTCACCGTTGATGGAGCGCTCTATGCTTTCACAGCGCCATCGTCGGACGCTATGGGGAAAATGACGATAAATTCAAATGTCGGTTCGCCGGTTGCGGCGTGGATCGATACGTCGTTGAAACATCTTGCGTCCTGCTGGAAACCGGCCACTTCCTAGGCGCGCAATCTCCAAGGCAGACTGAGCGGAACCTGGCAGCATCAGATTGTCGTGATCAACCCGAGCGTGTTCTACTCGGCGGTTTTCGCAGCAAGGCGCCACCATGACAGCGTCTGGACGTCATGGGCGCTGGTCCACAGGCCGGTCTCCGCATAGCGCAGCGCGCCGCTGCCGACGGCCTTGCCGTAACGGCCGAGGATTTCGAGGGTAACGGGATCGATTACTACAAAATTCTGGTCATCGGTCGTGCGCAACCAGATTTTGCCACCGCCGGTATCGATGTCGCCATAGCGCAAATTTGCACCGACCTTGACGCGGCCGGATACTTCGCCAGTCGCGGCGTCGATGCGGGCAAGCGTGCCGTCACCCTGTTCCTGCACCCAGACGGCGCCTTCGCCAGCGACAAGAAAGCCTGGTTGTTTGCCAAGCTCGGTCTTTTTGGTGACGGCGTTGCTGGCCGGATCGATCCGCTGAATGGCATGCGTCTTGCTGCTCACCGCCCATAGCGCGCCAAAACCAAAGCTCATATAATAACTGCCCGGGTCAACGCTGACCGTTGCAATGACCATGTTGGTGGCGGGGTCGATGCGGGCAATGCTGCCGGCATCCGCGCTCGGCACCCAGATCGATCCAGCACCGGCGACCACGTTCAATTCACCGTCAGGGTTGGCGATACCCGTTGCAATGGCGGCGACGATTTGCGCGGTTTTCAAATCGATCCGGTTAACCGTTCCTGCTTTGCAATCAGCGACCCATAGCGACCCCGCTGCGATGACCATGGCACCACAGGGCTCCGTCATGGCGACTTCGGCGCGTTTGCCATCTCTCGACCAGCGCTCGACGCGGGCCTTGTTGGTGACCCAGACGCCATCGCCATCGACCGCCAGAAAATCGGCAAACCCCGGCACCGCCAGCACCTGCGCCTCATCGGCAAGCGGCAGAGGCGCGGCGAAAACCGACCTGCCGGCGATCAGCATGGCCAGTCCCAAAATGCAGCGAATTGGCATTTTCCTCGGCTCTTTCAATGTGATGCCAGATGATTCAAAGCGACAGGTTTTCAACATAATGGGTCATTCATGACCATTCGTGATCGTTCTGAGCATGTCCATAGACAAATTAAACATGCCGTCAGCCGCCACAGCGACGTCATTCGACCACCGGCATTATAATCATCGCTTTTGGCTGACCCCTTCGTCGCATCACCGTTTGACCCGGTTGGGTGCCATGAACGGCGCCGGCGGCAACCCGATCGTGAACAGGTGCGCCGGCGGCTCCCGACCCCGCTGAAAAGTCAGCCGTTCAATCCCGGCCGTCCGGCATATATTCATCCGGCGATCGATCCGAAAACTTCGTCGTCGCCTTGTGAAAGGTCAAGGGCACCGTGCCCGTCGAGCCGTGGCGCTGCTTGGCCACCACGACTTCGGCAAGGCCAAAGATTTTTTCAGCTTTTTCCCGCCATTTCATATGCTTGTCGGCATCTTCAGGGTCGGGTTGTTTCAGGGAATGATAATATTCCTCCCGATAGACGAACAGCACGATGTCGGCGTCCTGCTCGATCGTGCCTGATTCGCGCAGGTCCGACAGTTGCGGATGCTTGTCTTCCCGGGCCTCAACGGCCCGGCTCAGTTGCGAAAGCGCCAGCACCGGCAGCTGTAATTCCTTGGCCAGCGTCTTCAGCCCGCGGGTGATTTCGGAAATTTCCTGGACCCGATTATCGCTGCTGCTGCGCCCCGAGCCTTGCAGCAATTGCAGATAATCGACGACGATCAGCCCGATATTATATTTGCGTTTGAGCCGGCGAGCCCGGGTACGCAAGGTCGCGATGCTCAGCGCCGGCGTATCGTCGATGTATAGCGGCAACGCCGACAGGTCGCTGGCGGCGCGGGCCAGCCGGTTGAATTCATCCTGGCTGATCTTGCCCATCCGCAGGCTTTCGGAATTGACGCCCGATTGTTCGGCAAGAACGCGCGTTGCCAGCTGATCGGATGACATTTCGAGGCTGAAAAACGCCACCGGCGCGCCGCTGTTGCGTTCGGGCTCTACACCCCTCGCTGTATCATCGACATAGCGCAGCGCACAGGCAAAGGCGATATTGGTGGCAAGCGCTGTCTTGCCCATCGCCGGCCGCCCGGCGAGCACCACCAGATCGGAATTATGGAGCCCGCCAAGCTTGGCATCGAGGGATGACAGGCCTGTTGTATAACCCGACAAATGGCCGCCCGACTTCATGGCGCGATCGGCCATCGCAATGGCTTCGCGGGTCGCAATCCCGAAACTTTTGATGGCGCCTGAAACCTCACCCTTTTCAGCGATCAGATACAGCGCCATTTCCGCTGCTGTGATCTGTTCCAGCGGCGCCACGTCCTTTGACGTATCGGCGGCATTGACCGCCATGTCGCGGCCGACGCGGATCAATTCCCGCAACAGTGCCAGATCATAGATCTGATCGGCGAAATCGCGCGCCGCGAGCAGGCCGCCGCTGCTTTGCGTCAATTGTGCCAGATAGGCGAGGCCGCCCATTTCGATCATCGCCGGATCGGCATCGAACAGCGGCTTCAGCGTCACCGGCGTTGCCGCCATGCTGCGGCCGGTCAACAGCACGATAGCATCGAAAATACGGCCATGCAGAGGCTCGGCGAAATGTTCGGCGCGCAATTTATCGGTAACGTCTTCCAGCACGCGATTGTCGATCATCAAGGCGCCGAGCAACGCGGCTTCGGCTTCGAGATTTTGCGGCGGCATCACGGCATCGGGGGCCTGTTCGACAACACGCAGCGGGGTGAGGATATTCATCGCGCTATTGTCGCGCGCTGCGGCGTCGGGGGCAATGCTGGCCGGCAGCGTTGCCGTGCAATTTTGGTTGGCAAGTCTGTGGATGACGCCGGGATAACAATGATCGGGGCCCGGTGGCCGGCAAGCCCCGGCGTCAACGCCGGCCGACCCTATCGAAACGGCAAGGCAGTTGTCGCAGCCGCCAATAGCGCTGGATTCCGGGACGGCGGCGTGACAGGGTCGATCCGAAAGCCATAGGAGAGAGAAGCGATGATTTTTGAATATAGCGCCAAGACCCGTGACTATATCGAGCGTGTCCGCAGCTTCATGGACGATCACATTTATCCCAATGAGGAGCGCTATCATCATGAAGTCGCAACCGGCGAGCGCTGGAAAGTGCTGCCGGTCATCGAGGAATTGAAGCCGATCGCCCGCGAGGCCGGATTGTGGAACATGTTCCTCAACATTTCCGACCATGACACCGGCGAATGGCAGGGGCCGGGGCTGACCAATTCCGAATATGCGCCGCTCGCCGAAGAAATGGGCCGGGCTGGCTGGTCATCGGAAGTGTTCAATTGCTCGGCGCCCGATACCGGCAACATGGAAGTATTGCGCACTTATGGCAGCGAAGACCAGAAGCAGACCTGGCTGAAACCGCTGATGGCCGGCCAGATCCGCTCGGCATTCCTGATGACCGAACCCGCCGTCGCATCCTCCGATGCAACGAACATCGAAACCTCGATTGTCCGCCAGGGCGATGAATATGTCATCAATGGCCGCAAATGGTGGTCATCGGGTGTTGGCGATCCGCGCTGCACACTGGCCATCGTCATGGGCAAGACCGATCCCGGCGCCGCTCGCCACGCCCAGCAAAGCCAGGTGCTGGTGCCGCTG
>JBBRIC010000016.1:0-37131 GCA_038221665.1 Sphingomonadales bacterium | reverse complement strand
GTTTCCGGCATCATTCTTGTGCAGCGCAGCAGGATTATAGTGCAGCACCGCGGCGAATAGAACAGGGGCTCAACACAAACGCAGGAGCCAGACCATGTCGATGATCGCGTCGAGACTCAAAAAGCGCATGATAGTGCCGGTCAGCATGGTGCTGGTTGTAGCAAACGCTGCGTCCATAGCCGCTGCAGAGGATAATTTACCTGCCGTGCTGGTCGACTCCCTCCATAGCGCCTTTGGCGATAATCATGCCCGCGCCGTCCATGCCAAGGGCATCGTGTTGACCGGTATTTTCACGCCCACCCCTTTGGCGCGCAGCCTCAGCAAGGCGTCGGTGTTCACCCGGGCAACCCCGGTCACGGTGCGTTTTTCGGATTTTACCGGCATCCCGACAATCCCCGACAATATCGGCGATTCGAGCCCGCGCGGCCTCGCCATAAAATTCGGCCCGGCAGACGCTGCGTCGATGGACATTGTCACGCACGGATTCAACGGTTTTCCGGTCAAGACATCGGTGGAATTTGGCCAATTGATGCGCGCCATCGGTGCCAGCGGGCCAAAGGCGGCTAAACCGACGGCGCTCGACAAATTTCTTGGCGCACACCCGGTCGCTGTGGCTTTCCTGACCCATCAGAGCCCGCCACCCGAAAGCTATGCCAGCCAGGCCTATTTTGGCGTCAACGCCTTTACCTTCACCGATGCGCGGGGCCGCCAAACCGCCGTCCGCTATCGCTTTGTGCCGGCAGCGGGCGAACATTTCCTCGATGGCACTGCCGCCAAGGCCAAGGGCCCGAATTACCTGCAAGCAGAAATTGCCAGCCGTGTCGCCACTGGCCCTGTCCGTTTCGACTGGTACGCCCAGATTGCCGAGGCCGGGGACAAGCGCGACGACCCATCGATCGCCTGGCCCGAAACGCGCCGGCTGGTAAAACTTGGCAGCATTGCCATCAACAAGCTTTCGACCGACCAGGCCGGTGATGACAAAAGCCTGATATTTCTGCCGGGCAATGTGCCCGACGGCATCGCAGCCGCCGATCCGATGATAGACATCCGGACAGCGGCCTATCCGATCTCGTTCAGTCAACGCCAATAGTCGAGGCCGGATTGGCGCAGCACGCGCCTGAACAGTAGAGCGTTTTTCGCTTACAGGAGAGTCCGAACCGGTCCGGAGGCCTGCCCGACCAGCCATAGTGAACAATTGCTTGAGTGGTCGGGCATTTCAGCGGATCGTCTGCACATGACCAGCGCAAAACGCACCGAAATCCGACAGGCTGGAACCGGCGAGCGCCCGACATCCTATGATGTCGCGCTACTGGCCGGGGTGTCGCAATCGGCAGTATCGCGCTGTTTTCGCGCCGGGGCCAGCATTGCGCCGAAAACCCGGGCCCGCGTCCTCGCGGCCGCACGCGAACTCGATTATCTGCCAAATGCCATGGCATCCGGGTTGATTACCCGCCGCTCAAATCTGGTCGCTGTGCTGATCTCCAATCTGACCAACCTTTATTATCCCGAAGTGCTGGCAGAAATCACCAAACGGCTCTCTGACAATGGCATCCGCGTGCTGCTGTTCACGTTGCAGGCCGAAAGCGATGTCGACGCAGCGCTCGACCAGGTCTGGCGCTATCGCGTCGATGGCGCCATCGTCGCAGCGCGGCTGTCGCCGGCGCAGTTGCACGATTTTGCCCGTCACCATGTGCCCGTGGTGCTCTATAATCGGCTTGGCGATGGCGAACCGGTGGCCAGCGTCTGCTGCGATTCACTTGGCGGTGAGCGGCAACTTGTCGATCGCCTTGTCGGCGCGGGGCACAAGCGGTTTGGGATCATCACGGGCCCCGACGACTCCTACGTCAGCCAGGAACGTGTGCGCGGCGCACAAGTGCGTCTCGGGCATCACGGCCATCATGCCCTGGTCGTCAACGGCGCGTTTGATTATGTCAGCGGCGCGAACGGCCTTAAGGCATTGATGGCGCAGACTGATGGCAATCTCGATGCGCTTATTTGCGCCAATGACCTGATGGCCATCGGTGCCGTTGATTGCGCACGCAATATATTTGGACTTTCGCTGCCGGCAGACCTGTCGATCGTCGGCTTTGATGGGGTGGCGCCGGCATTCTGGGCCAACTACAGGATTTCAACCATTCGCCAACCGGTTCGCCGCATGACGGAAGCAGCGGTGGCCATGGTGATCGAACGGATCGAGGATTCGGCCCTGCCGCCCGAGGCCCGCAGCTTTGCAGGGGATTTCATCGAAGGGGCTTCGGCACGTTTTACGACGCTCGGCTGATGGCCGGACCATTACAATGGGCGCAGCGTCAAAATTCCCGGCAATCGCAAATTGAAGGCGTTAAATTGCTGAATATCATAGAGAAAACTTCCACGCCGTCTTAATGACTATTTTGTTGCATAGGCAGTCAAAAATTCATAGCATCGGACGCGTAAACAGAGGGGAAACCGATGCGCACTAACGTCCGGATCATGTTATATCTTGCCACGGCCTTAGGTACTTCCCTTGGCTTTATCGGTGTCGGCGCGGCGGTTGCGCAAACGACTGCGGATGCGAACAAGCCGCCGAACTCGACTGCCGATGCAACCGCATCGGGCGTTGGTCTTGATGAGATTGTGGTGACCGCGCAGCGCCGCGAACAACGGCTGCAGGACGTGCCGATTTCGGTGTCCGCATTTACGTCCGAAGATTTGCGACGCACGGGGACGACTGACATCACCCGGCTGAACCAGAACACCCCCGGTTTCAGTTTTGGCCGATCAGGTCTTGAAGCCCGCCCGGCCATTCGCGGCGTGCGCACCGAAAATGTCGCTGGAAACGGCGATACGACGATCGGCTTTTACGTCGATGACATTTATCAAAGCCGTGCCGCTCAGGCCGGCCAACCTTTTGTCGATGTCCAGCGGGTCGAGGTATTGCGCGGACCGCAGGGCACCTTGTTCGGCCGCAACGTTTTTGGTGGCGCCGTATCGGTGATCAGCGCGCTTCCGGGCAAGGATTTCGATTTTGGCGGCGCCGTCACGGTCGGAAATTATGCCCGCGTCGGGGCGAATGCATTCGTCAGTATTCCGTTGGGCGATAAATTCGGCATCCGCATCGCTGGATCACGCGAAACCCGCGATGGCTATGTCAAGAATATCGTCGTCAAGGACAATGATCTCTATTCCCAGGATTCAAAATTCATCCGGGCGACGGCGCTGTGGACACCGACCGACAGCCTCGAAATCATCGTCCGCGGCAGCTATTGGAGCGAGGGCGGAACCGGTGGGCAGGCCTTTGGCTATAAGCCGCAAGGTGGCTTTGTCGATCCGAATGCCACGCAATCGGCATTCGACACGCGTGGTGGTCGTGATCTGAATGGCACGCTGGTGCCAAATCTGAACTTCTTCTCGTTGGCCTCCGGGCAGCGCGACGGCCGCCCGGATTTTCAGGGCCGCGATCTGGGCGTGACGGTCAACCCCGATCCCTATGTCTGGCAAGGCCAGCTTCGGTCATTTGCCGATCTTGAACTGAAAGCCGTATCGGGCCAGATCAAATGGTCGAACGATACGATTTTCATTCGGTCGATCACCGGCTATCAGGATTTCAGCTATGAGGCGAATTCCGGTGAAGTGGCTGGCCCCACCGCCGCTGAAAGCCGTCAGCAGCGTGGCAGCAAGGCGACCAGCCAGGAATTCCAGATCGGCGGCACCCAAACCAAGCCATTCCAATGGATTTTTGGGCTTTATTATCTGAACGACAAGGTTTTCGATGAATTCGGATCGTTCCGCGTCAATATAAATGATGGCTTCAATGGCAGCCGCGGGCCTTTCAATGCCAAGGTGGAATCAAAGGCCGTTTATGCCCAGGCGTCTTATTTTGTCGTACCGGCCCTGCGGATTACAGGGGGCATCCGCTATACCGAAGACGATAAGGATTTCGATGTCACCAACTATCGCATCGTCGCTGGCGTCGATGTCATCAACAACAGTTTTAAATTAGCCGGCAAGTTCAAGAAAACGACGTGGCGCGGCGGCATCGATTATTTCGCAACGCCCGACAATCTGTTCTACGGCAGCGTATCGACCGGTTTCCGGTCGGGCGGTTTCAACGGCGGCGCTGGCACGAATCCGCTGATTCCGGCCACCTTTGACCCGGAAACGGTTACAGCCTTTGAACTCGGCTCCAAAAACCGCTTCGACAACGGCCGCTATCAATTCAATATTGCACTTTATCGCAATAATTTCAAAGATTTACAGGTTCAAAACCAGTTCATCGTAGGAAATTCGACGCTGTCAGCCATTCGAAATGCCGGTGAAGCCTTTTCCGAGGGCATCGAAGCCGAATTCGTCGCCCGACCGGTGCCGGAATTGACATTGAATGCAACGGCAACGCTCATGAAAACCGAATATACGCAATATGTAACGGGGGCGCCGCCAAACTATCCGGCCGCTCCAAATGGTATTTCGCTGGCCGGAAAACGCATACCGTTCTCGCCGTCGACAAAATTCACATTTGGCGCCCGCTACGACATTGATCTGGGCAATCACGGCGTCTTGACCCCATCGGGAAATGCAATCGTTTCAAGCTCGTTTTACAACACCGATTTCAATACCTTGCTCGATCGGCAGAATTCCTATGCCAAGTTTGATGCCAGACTTGGCTGGCGATCAAAGGATGACCGCTATGGCGTCGATCTCTTTATCGAAAACATCGGCGACAAAGCGGTCAAGAACCGTGGTGTATTCGGGTCGCAGGGCCTCAACGCCAGCTATGAAACACCGCGTTTCTATGGTGTCCAGGTGACGTTTCGCCGATAAACTGGGACGCTGCTGCCCGGTAGATCCGAGCGGCGGCGCCTGAAACCCGCGAGCCGGAGGCATGGGATGCGATTGTCGATCGGCCTTTGCGCGCTGCTGGCAGGATTTACCTGTGGGAATGCAATGTCTGCGGCCGCAACGAGCGGCGCGGGCAAACCAGCGCCTGAGGTTACTGTCGGGACTGCGCCTGCGTCGCTCGAATATGGCGTCGCCTGGTATCCCGAACAATGGCCGGAATCTGGCTGGGATAATGATCTGCGCCTGATGCACGAGGCGGGTTTCAGCTTTGTCCGGCTGGCTGAATTTGCCTGGTCGACAATCGAGCCCAGCGAAGGCCGGTTTGATTGGACCTGGCTGGATGATGCCATTGCGCGGGCCAAAAGCCATGGGCTGAAGGTGGTGCTGGGCACGCCGACTGCCGCACCACCGGCCTGGATGACGAGCAAATATCCCGAAATCCTGCTCGTCGAGCAAAATGGCGAAACAGGTCGCCATGGCGGCCGCCGGCATTTTTCAGTTGGCAGCGCGCTTTATCGGCAAAAGGCAGCCCGGATCGCCGCCGCGATGGCCGATCGCTACGGCAGCAATGCCGTGGTCATCGGCTTTCAGATCGACAATGAATATGGCCGCGCCACGTTCGACGACGCCATGCGAGCCCGATTCCAGCTCTGGCTCAAGGCGAAATATACCGGCATCGCTGCTTTCAACACAGCTTACCACGCCGCCAGCTGGAGCCTCGCCTATTCCGATTGGGCGCAAGTGCCAATCCCGGATGCTCGCGACAGCCCGCCGCTGTACATGGACTGGCTGCGGTTTTTCAGTGTGCAATGGCGCGATTATCAACAAGTCCAGATCGACGCTATCAGACCCAAGCTGCGGCAACACAAATTCATCACGACGAACTATACCGGGCGCTATGACAATTTCGATTTCGGCCTGACGGCGCAGGCGCTCGATCTGGTATCATGGGATTGGTATTTTCCGGGCGCGCGTGTCGATCCGGCCGAAGGTGGCTTTCTCAACGACATGAATCGAGGCTTTCTGGGCCGAAATTTCTGGATCATGGAAACCGCGGCGGGCAACACGAATTGGGCCGACCGCAATTACACGATGCCAAGGGGAGAGATGCGGGCCATGGCCTGGCAGGCAGTGGCGCATGGTGCCGATGGCTACGCCTTTTGGACGTGGCGGCCATCATTGGGGAGCATCGAACAATTCCACGGCGCGTTGACGGATGCCGGCGGCCGGCCGCAACCCGCCTATGCCGAAGCTGCCGAGATCGGTGCCGATTTCGCCAGGGTCAGGTCAGCGATTGCCGGCAGCGTGCCCGTCGTCGATACCGCGATCCTGCATGATTTTCCCAGCCGCTGGGCGCTGCGCCGTCAGCCGATGACGATCGATTTCGATCCTTTCACGTTGTTCACCGATTTTTATCGTGCCACAAAACCGGTCGTTGCAGGCATCGCAGTGCTGCGGACCCCCAAGGATTTGAACCGATACAAGTTGGTCGTCGCGCCGAGCCTGCATGTGATCAGCGCGGGCGATGCCAAAATTCTGGCCGATTATGTGCGCGGTGGCGGCCATCTCGTGCTGGGGCCGCGGTCGGGCGTCAAGGATCCGGAGAATATATTGTGGCTGCCCGGCGCCCCGGGGCCGCTCGGCCAGTTGATCGGGGCGCATATCGATCAGACGCACGTGCCACCGGAGACGATCAACCTTTCCGGCAGCCTTTCCGCCAGCCTTTCCGCCAGCCTTGGCACGGGCATTGTTAAAAAATGGGCCGAGCGTATTGCCATCGACGCTGCTGATGTGACGACGTTGTTCAGCTATCCCGCCGGCACTGACTGGCTCGACAACGCTCCGGCGGTGATTTCGCGCCGCGTCGGCAAGGGTCGTGTGACCTATGTCGGGGCCTGGCTCGATGATGCGGCGCTGGCGCGCCTGCTGGCCTGGTGCGCCAGCGAGGCCGGAGCAGCGGCGTTGTTGGCGAATATCCCCGATGGCGTCGAAGTGACCGCCCGTGAAGCGGACACGCGCCGGCTGCAGATCATCATCAACTGGGCTACGGCGGCGCGCAGTGTCGATCTGCCGGCCGCCGCAATCGATTTGTTGGGCGATAAAGCGCCCGTCTCGCACCTGACATTGCAACCATATGGCGTGGCCGTGATAGCCACGCCATGACCTCGCCCGCCCCGAGCTTTTCAGGGAAGCAACGCGCTGAAGACCTTTCAGCGGCCCGCCGTTTTGGCGCCCTGGCCTTCCTGATGCTGGGCTATTTCTTCTATGCCTGGGCCTGGAATACCGTCGACATCCTGCGGCCCTATATTCGCGACAGCGTCGGCATGTCGATCGCGCAGTCGGGTTGGCTTTACAGCATTCAATCATCGGGCGCGCTGCTTGGCGCCGTCGTGATGGGCCAGGTCGCTGACCGCATCGGGCGCCGCACGGCGTTGACGGTCGTCATGCTGGGCTATGGCAGCGCGCTGGTCGCCGGGATTTTCGTCACCGAATTCTGGCAGCTTGCGGCCGAACGTGCCGTGATGGGGTTTTTCATGGGGTCGATGTTCCCGATCACCGTCGGCATTTATTCGGGGCTGTTTGCCAAGACGACGCGCGGCACCGTCGCGGGCTTTGTGCTTGGCATCTACAATGTCGCCGTCGCCGTGCTGAGTTTTGTTTCGGGACAGGTCATCGCTGCCGGGCATGACTGGCGGCTGCTGCTCATTGTCGGTGTGGTGCCAATGGCGGCGGCATTATTTGCGCCACTGTTCATCCCCGATGATCGCACGTTGATACCATGGGGCGTCGATCCGACGGCGCCGGTTATCGTGCCGCGAAAACTGCCGATCACCGAATTATTCGATTCGGGCGTGCGCCGCCAGACGCTGCTGCTTGTCGGCATGACCGGCCTGAATTTTTTTGCCTATCAGGCATTTACCGGCTGGGCGACGACCTACCTAAAGGAAGTACGCATGGTCCCCCCCGATGTCGTCGGCACGGTTCTGGCGTTTCAGTTCATCGCGGCGGCGCTGGGCGGTTTTGCCTGGGGCTGGCTGTCGGACCGCTTTGGCCGTCGCATCGGGGCATTGGGCTTTATTGCCGCCGCGCTGATCATCCCCGTCTATCTGTTCGTGCCGTTGGGAACGCCGATGTTCACCCTCATCGGTTTTTCCTATGGTTTCATGCTGTCGGCGAGCGCCGTCTGGGGACCCTGGTTTTCAGAACTTTATCCGCCGCACCTGCGCTCGACAGCGGCTTCCATCTATAATTGGGGGCGGATCATTTCGATCATGGCGCCACCGATCACGGGCGCCCTGGTGCCGGTCTGGGGCATGGCGCCGGTCATGCTGATTGGCTGTGCAGCGTTTGCGGGGGCGGCGCTGATCTGGCTGTCGCTGCCCGAAACAATTGCGCGTGAGGGCCGGGCATGATGGCTTGGGACGCGCTTCCCGATGTGCGCTCGCCAATGGGTCGCAGTCTTGCAGCACTGCTTGAACCCGGGCCACGCCGGCAGGAATTGCCCGGCTATGATCCCGTCTATCGTGACTTTGTCGATTATATAATCCGCTGCACGCATCGGATCTGGGAAGAAAAGAACGTCGGCCTTTGCCGCAGCCACTATGCCAGTGATTGCGCCATTCACACGCTGGCGGGACCCGTCACCGGCGTTGAAGCCGTGGTCCAGAACACCGTCACCACGCTGGCGGCCACGCCCGACCGGCGGCTGATCGGTGAGGATGTTATCTGGAGCGATGATAGCGCCGAGGCCGGCGCAGGCGCGGGACTTTACAGCTCGCACCGCATTGTCAGCACCTCGACACATATGGGGATGGACAGCCTGCTCGGGGCCGCGACGATGCGATCGGCTGGTGTGATGACGATCGCCGATTGCCTGGTCCGCGAAAATCGCATCGTCGAGGAGTGGCTGGTGCGCGATAATCTGCGTGGTCTGATGCAGGTCGGTGCTGATCCCCGGGCGGTCGCTCGCGCCCAGGCAGAGGCCGATGGCAACGGCGATACAGGCCGGCATGGCTGGCGGGCGGCGATGATTGCGCAAACCCGTGATGGCGAGGATGTTGCCATTCCTGCCGGCCATCCGGCCGGGGCTGCAGCGGCGATGCTGGCGCTGGCGTTTCGCTCGGACCAGTTCGGCGATGCGGCAGAGGCCCTGTCGGCAGCGGCCGAGGTGCGTTGGCCAAGCGGTCGGACAGGCGTTGGCCGGGGCTATTGGATCGGCTGTCTGACGCAACTTCGCGCCGCGCTGCACGATGTTTCATGGCGGCTCGGCCATGTCGCAGCGCGGTCATTGCCCGGCGGCGATATTGCCGTGGCGCTGCGTTGGACCCTGGCGGGACTGCATCGCGGCCATGGCGTCTGGGGCAACGCGACGGGGCGTGAAATCCTGCTGATGGCGGTGTCACACTATCGGCTGCGGGGCGGTCTCATCATCGAAGACAACAGCGTTTTTGATGAACTCGCCGTGCTGCGGCAAGTTTGCGGCGGCCTTGGCGCATGACCGGGGCCGTTGCGTATCTTGCCGACATGGCTGCCTTGGCGCGCGGTGACAGCGGTGGCAGCTGCCTGTTGCAGACCTGCCGGTTATGCGGCTGGGGAATCGAGTTTTACGGTATCGATGCCATCACCGAAGCCTTTCGACGTCAGCCGCAGGATTTTTCCGAAACAGGCAACAGCGTCGCGGTACCGGTGCATCTGGCAATGTTCGACGCTGATACAGCCCTGATAGCCGATCTGGCGGAGGGCGGCATCCAGCGGTTGTGGCGGCTGGGCCCCGGAGCGCCCGCGCCGCCGGAACCACGCATCGATGTCGCCTTTGATCCCGATCTTATGCAGGCCGGCAGCGGGTTGGCCTTTGCCGCCTCCGACCATCCTGCCTTGAAACCCGACGCCATCGCTCGCGTCAGAGCAATCGGCGTTTCCATCACCGATCGCCCGGCGGGGGAACAAGCGTCGGGCCGCGCCCGTGCCTTTGCGCTGCGGGCCTTTGGCGATGCGTCTTGCGGCGCCGCGTTGTTTGCCATCCATCGCCTTGGTTCAGGGCCGGTCCGGACGGCAGGCTTTGCCAATGTAGCGGCGCTCTGGAGCGGTGATACGCTCCATATCGTCCGTGATATTGCCGGCGAGGCCGCAGTGGCCGCCGCGATCTGGTCGCCGGTCATCTCCGCATGACAAATCCGGCCCTCGACTGCAGGTAAAGGAAATAGCGCCATGACAGCAGCATTTCAGACGACGCATGTTGGTTCCCTGCCGCGATCAAAGGCCGTCACCGATCTGGTTTTTGCCGTGGAACGCGGCGAAACGGTCGACGTGGCCCTTTTTGAAAGCGTCATCGGCGCGGCAGTCGATGCGGCGGTTGCGCGTCAGGTCGCCGTTGGCATCGATCTTGTTTCCGACGGCGAAATGTCAAAAATATCCTATGCAACCTATATCAAGGATCGGATTACCGGGTTCGATGGCGATTCGCCGCGCACGCCGCCCGCCGATCTCGAAGATTTTCCGGGCTTTCTCGAACGCCAGGCAAAAGGCGGGGGCACGCCAACCTATCGCCGGCCCAGATGCATAGGCGCCGTGGCGCCAAAAACGCTGGCGCCGCTCAAGGATGATCTGAAACATCTGGCGGCGGCGATCGCCCGGCATGCCCCCGCCGGTGGTTTCATGAATGCCGCGTCCCCTGGCGTCATCGCGCTGTTTCAGCCGAATGAATTTTATCCGACGCAGGATGCCTATCTTGAAGCGCTGGCTGAAGCGATGCGACCCGAATATGAGGCGATTGTTGCCGCCGGGCTGATCTTGCAACTCGACAGCCCCGATCTCGGTCTGGGCCGCCACATGATGTACAAAGGCCGCAGCGATGCCGAATATCTGGACTTGATCGGCGCCCATGTTGCCGTGCTCAACCATGCGCTGCGCAACGTACCCGCCGATCGGGTGAGGATGCATGTCTGCTGGGGCAATTACGAAGGGCCGCACACCCATGATGTCGAAATGGGCGTCATCCTGCCGACCTTGATGGGCGCAAAGCCCGCCGGGCTATTGTTCGAAACATCGAATCCCCGCCATCAGCACGACTGGAATTATTTTGTCGAAATGGCGGATATCATCCCCGATGACAAGATCCTCATCCCGGGCGTCATCGATTCCACCACCAATTTTGTCGAACATCCGCGCGTCGTGGCTGAGCGAATTCAGCGCTTTGCCGGCATCGTCGGCCGCGAACGGGTGATCGCCGGCACCGATTGCGGTTTTTCAACCTTTGCGGGCTTTGGCGCGGTCGACCCCGATATAGTCTATGCGAAATTGGGCGCGCTTGTCGAAGGCGCGGCGCTGGCCAGCAGGGCGGCCTGATGGCGGCCGATATGGATTTTCGCAGCCGTTTGCGCGCCGGGGCCTTGCTGGCGGGAACCTGGGTCAAAACCCCGCACCCCCATGGTGTTGAAGTGCTGGCCCTGTCGCCGCTCGATTGCCTGGTGCTCGACGCCGAACATGCGCCATTCGATCGCGCCGGGCTCGATCTTTGCATATTGGCGGCGCGTGCCGGGGGCATGCCGGTGCTGGTGCGGCCGGCATCGGCAGCGCCCGAACAGATTTTGAACGCGCTCGATTGCGGCGCCGATGGCGTCATCATCCCGCACATCCGCTCGGCAGCCGAAGCCGAGGCAGCGGTGCTGGCCTGCCATTATCTGCCGGGGGGTCGCGGCTATGCCGGCAGCAGCCGCGCCGCCGGATACACGACATTTGGGCTGGCGGCGCACCGCGCTGCGGCCCGTGGCGTCACCATCATTGCCCAGATCGAAGATGCCGAGGCCGTGGCCGACATTGATGCCATCGCCGCTGTCGTCGGGATCGATGCGCTGTTCATCGGTCGCGCCGATCTGACCATCTCGCTTGGTGCCGAAACCCCCGACGATGCGATCGTCGTCGCGGCCGTCGAACGCATTTGTGCAGCGGGTCAGGCCGCCGGGCGAACGACCGGCATGTTTCTTGGCCGGATCGACGATGTGGCGCTGTGGCGCGCCCGGGGGGCGTCGCTATTCATCCTGCAATCCGATCAGGAATTTCTGTTGCGCGGCGCGGCGCTGCTGGCGGCCGGCATCAGGGCCTGAAATCGGCCCCGTTGCAGACCCGATAGGCAATGCAGCCGCCGACGCTCGACAGGCTGTGCCCAAGGCCAGCGGGAACGCTCATCGTGTCGCCGGCGCCAAGGCTGGTTTCGCCGCCATCCCAGCGGATCGACAGTTGGCCCGAATGAACAAACAGCACTGCGCTCCCGTCGTGCAACCGGGCCACGCCGGCCTCCCCGGCAACCAGATCGATGCGATCGAGCCTGAACGGGTGCGGCCAGCCAAGCCGCGCCCCGGGCGCAATGATCGGGGTGCTGCCCCGGCCGATCGAATTGCGCCATACCAGCGCAGCGGCCTCCATGTCAGTCATCCGGCGCAGCGCCGCGACCTGTTCCGGTGATGTGCGCGCCATCGGCTTGGCCCCCGGTGGCGGTGTCTGCCCGAGCGATGTATCGATCAATTGCCCGGTTTCCAGCAGTACCAGACCATGTTCGGCAGCAAGATCGAAAACCTGCGGCGCCCAGGTCACCCGGCCTGGATCGTCGCCGCCCAGCACCGCCCATAAAAAGCCGGTATCGTCGCCGATGTTGGTAAAGCCCCGGAAACAGCCAACCGGCAGCGAGATTACATCGCCGGGGCCAAGCAGCACCCGGGCATCACTGCCGTCCTCGCCAAGGTCGAACCGCCATCGCCCGCTGTGGACGACAAAGACTTCGGCCGTGTCATGGCTGTGTTGGGAATTTACGCAATGCGGCGGCTGGCGGGCGCCACCGATGTTGAAACCATGCGGTTCGGCGATATGTACATGTTGTTCGGGATTTTCCGAAACGCCCGGGCCGATGATGGTAAAATTTTCCTTGGCTTCGGAGCCAGGCGTGCGCGTGTCGATAAAGGCATTGTAGCAGGGCTGCAGCTCCGCATAGCGCACGATGCGGCGTGATATGGTTGCTGCACTCCACGCCCGGCTGGTTGCAATCTGGGTCATTGGCCACCTCTTGACGCTTCTGTGCTTGAAGGTCTTTGCATTCGCAGTCAATATACCCCGATGTCCGATAGTTCGCCAAACTTTGACCCGCGTGGAATCTTTGCCGACGATGGACTCGCAAGACTTGCCGCCGACCATCGCCTCAATGCCTTCCATCCGGTCAATGCCGGCGTCGGTGCTGATTTCGTGGCGGAACACTTGCTGTCGCCGCTCGCCCGCGCGTTGCCGCGCTTTGAAGCGCGCACCGATATCGCGATGCGTGGCCGCTTTCACGATCAATTGTGGACGGCGGCAAGCGGGCATCTGTTCGGTCGCTTCATGGCGCCGTTATTCGATATCCCGGCTACCGGCCGGATTGCCCATATCCGCTTTGGCTGTTTCCAAAATTGGCGGCATGGCATGGTCGCCGAAACGATCCTGTTGCTCGATCTGCCGGCGTTGATGGCCGAGGCCGGGGCCTGGCCGCTGGCGCCGCCTATGGGCCCGCTGATCATGGCACCTGGCCCCGCCGGCGGCGGCGGCATCTGGCCGCAACCGGCGTCGGAAAGCGCCAAAAGCCTCGCGCTGGTCGAGGCAATGATTGGCGGGCTGATGCGCTATGATGGCGAAGGCCTTGCAAAAATGGGCATGACGTCTTTCTGGAGCGACGATTTCTGGTGGTATGGCCCTGGACCGATCGGCAGTTTTCGTGGCCACCGCGATTATGAACGCGGCCATCAACTGCCCTTTTTGACCGCCTTTCCCGATCGTGTCGGCGGCAATCACCGGGCGCGTTTTGGCGATGGGCATTTCATCGCCTCGACGGGCTGGCCGAGCATCACCGCGACCCACAAGGGCGGTGGCTGGCTTGGCCTGGCGCCGAGTGACCGCGCCGTCACCATGCGGGTGATGGATTTCTGGCGGCGTGAAGCGGACAGCCTTGTCGAAAATTGGGTGATGATCGATATCCCCGACCTGCTATTGCAGATGGGCATCGATATATTCGCGCGGCTTTCCGCGCTTTCCGACAGGAGCTGAGACATGGCTGAATGGTTGAAACGCGGTGCCACCAGCGAAGCCCGGGCCGATAGCGATCGCAAGGTGCGCGACACGGTCGAGGCAATCCTGGCCGATATTGCCGGGCGCGGCGATGCGGCGGTGCGCGAATTGTCGGTCAAATTCGATGGCTGGGATCGCGACAGCTATCGGTTGAGCGCCAGCGAAATCCAGGGCTGCATCGATCAGCTTTCCGGCCAGGCGCTGAAGGATATCGAATTTGCCCAGACACAGGTCCGGAATTTTGCCCAGATCCAGCGCCAGTCCATGCAGGATGTCGAGGTTGAAACGCTGCCGGGCGTGGTGCTTGGCCACAAGCATATCCCGGTGAATTCTGCCGGTTGTTATGTACCGGGCGGCAAATACCCTTTGCTGGCGTCGGCGCATATGAGCGTGATTACGGCAAAGGTCGCAGGCGTTGGCCGGGTCGTAACGTGCGCGCCGCCGTTCCATGGCCAGCCGGCGCCGGCCATTGTCGCGGCACAGGCCATGGCAGGAGCCGATGAAATCTGGTGCCTCGGCGGGATTCAGGCCGTAGGCGCGATGGCGCTCGGCACGGCCAGCATGGCCCCTGTCGACATGCTGGTCGGCCCGGGCAATGCCTTTGTCGCCGAAGCCAAGCGCCAGTTGTTCGGCCGCGTCGGCATCGATCTGTTCGCCGGGCCGACCGAAACTTTGGTTATCGCCGATGACATTGGCGCCGATGGCGAATTATGCGCAACCGATCTTTTGGGCCAGGCCGAACATGGCCCCGATTCGCCAGCGATCCTGCTGACGACATCGCGGGCGCTTGCCAAAGATACGATGCGCGAGGTCGAACGGCTGCTGACCATCCTGCCGACAGCTGAAATCGCGCGCCGTGCCTGGGAAAATTTTGGCGAAGTCATCATTGCCGCCGATGATGCCGAAATGGTCCGCATCGCCGATGAAATCGCCTCGGAACATGTGCAGGTGATGACGCGCGATCCCGATTATTTTCTTGGCCATATGACCAATTATGGCGCGTTATTCCTCGGCGCTCGCACCAATGTCAGCTATGGCGACAAGGTTATCGGCACCAATCACACGCTGCCCACCAAAAAGGCAGCGCGCTTTACCGGCGGGCTATGGGTTGGAAAATTCCTGAAAACCTGCACCTATCAGCGCGTGCTCAGCGATGCCGCCAGCACGATGATCGGTGAATATTGCAGCCGGCTTTGCGCGCTCGAAGGCTTTGCCGGCCATGGCGAACAGGCCAATATCCGGGTCCGCCGTTATGGCGGCCGCAATGTGCCCTATGCCGGCGCAGCCGAACCACAGCCTGCCGAATGACTGTGCAACTGCCGCCGCCGCCGGATTTCCGGCTGGATGGCAAGCGCGCGCTGGTCACGGGCGCCGGGCGCGGGATCGGGCTGGCGGCGGCGGCGACGCTGGCGGGGGCCGGCGCCCATGTCACGCTGGTGGCGCGATCGACGGCCGAGATCGAGGCGGCTGCGGCGGCACTTGCCGGCCGTGGTGACAATGCGGAGGCGGCAACCCTCGATGTAACCGATCTAAAGGCGATCACGGCCTTTTTTGCGGCCCGGCCAGCATTCGACATTCTGGTTAACAATGCCGGCACCAATCGCCCGATGCCGATGCAGGATGTCGCGGAGGCAGACTTTGACGCCGTCGTTGACCTCAACGTCAAATCGGCATTTTTTGTGGCGCAGGGTGCGGCGCGCGGCATGATTGCGGCCGGCCATGGCGGCTCGCTGATCCATATCAGCTCCCAGATGGGCCATGTCGGTGGCCCGAACCGGTCGCTATATTGTGCCTCCAAATGGGCGGTCGAGGGGATGAGCAAGGCAATGGCGCTCGATCTTGCCGGCCATGGCATAAGGTCGAACACGCTGGCGCCGACCTTTATCGAAACGCCGTTGACCCGGCCCTATTTTGAAAACGCGGCCTTCAAGGCCGATGTGCTTTCGCGCATCAAGCTCGGCCGGCTTGGCCAGGTCGATGACTTGACCGGCGCCTTGTTGTTCCTCGCTTCGCCCGCCGCGGCATTGGTCACCGGCACCAGCATCATTGTCGATGGCGGCTGGACGGCGGATTGAGGCGGCGCCAATCCTCAAGCAGCTAACGCGGTCTTGACCAGACCGCGAAAATTTCGGCGCATGGTTTTCGACAGACGCAGCAAGCGCCGGTTGGGCGTTATGCGGCGAACTGGTTCATCGTATTATGCGCGCCGCCGGCCTTCAGCGCTGCTTCGCCGGCGAAATAATCCTTGTGATCATCGCCCAGATCCGACCCAGACATGTTCTGGTGTTTGACACAGGCAATGCCCTGGCGGATTTCGGCCCGCTGGACGTTTTTGACATAGCCGAGCATGCCCGCGTCGCCGAAATATTCGCGTGACAAATTGTCGGTCGAAAGCGCTGCGGTATGATAGGTCGGCAGCGTGATGAGGTGGTGGAAAATGCCGGCCCGCGCCGCGGCGTCGCGCTGGAAGGTGCGGATACGCTCATCGGCTTCGACGCCAAGCGGGGTCGCGTCATAATCGACGCTCATCAGCCGGGCGCGGTCATAGGCCGCCACAGCCTGGCCGGCGTCGACCATGGCATCATAGACCTGCTGACGGAAATTCAGCGTCCAGTTGAAACTTGGCGAATTATTGTAGACCAGCTTGGCATTGGGGACCACGGCGCGGATGCGGTCGACCATGGCTGCGATCTGTTCGATATTGGGCTTTTCGGTTTCGATCCACAACAGATCGGCGCCATTTTGCAGCGAAGCGATACAATCCATCACGCAGCGATCGGCGCCGGTGCCCTCGCGGAACTGAAAGAGGTTTGACGGCAGGCGTTTTGGCCGCAGCAATTTGCCGTCGCGATTGAGCAGGACATCGCCGTTCCTGGCCGTTGCCGGGTCGATCTCCTCACAGTCGAGAAAGCTGTTGTATTGATCGCCGATATCGCCCGGTGTTTTCGAAACAGCGATCTGTTTGGTGAGTCCGGCGCCAAGCGAATCGGTACGCGTGACGATGATGCCATCTTCGACGCCCAATTCGAGAAAGGCGTAGCGACAGGCCCTGACCTTGGCCAGAAAATCCTCATGGGGAACCGTGACCTTGCCATCCTGATGGCCACACTGTTTTTCATCCGAAACCTGGTTTTCGATCTGCAGCGCACAGGCACCGGCTTCGATCATTTTCTTGGCCAGCAGATATGTGGCCTCGGCATTGCCAAAGCCCGCATCGATATCGGCGATGATCGGCACTACGTGGGTCTGATAATTTTCGATCGCGGCAAGCAGCTGCTTTTCCTTCAACCGGTCGCCGGCGTTGCGGGCGGCATCGACATCGCGGAACATCATGCCCAATTCGCGGGCATCGGCCTGGCGCAGGAAGGTGTAAAGCTCGGCGATCAAGGCCGGCACGCTGGTTTTTTCATGCATGGATTGATCGGGCAGCGGGCCGAATTCGGAACGCAGCGCCGCAACCATCCACCCCGACAGATATAGATAGCGCCGCTCGGTCGATCCGAAATGCTTTTTGATGGCGATCATCTGCTGCTGGCCGATAAAACCATGCCAGGCCCCCAGCGACTGGGTGTAGTTGGCGGGATTGGCGTCATAGGCGGCCATGTCGCGGCGCATGATGGCGGCGGTGTAACGGGCTATATCGAGACCGGTGTGAAACCGGTTTTGCAGCCTCATGCGGGCAACGCTTTCGGCGTTTATGCCGTCCCAGGTGCCATCATGGCTGCTGACCAGCGCCTGGGTCTTGCTGATATGATCCTGATACGACATCGGGCGATCCTTGAAAATTCGAGCCAGTTGCCAGAAACGGCTGTGGCGGGGCTGCATTGATTGCTGCCTCCGCCACATCCTCCCCATTTGTTCATTGCAACTGTTGCGCCGTCTCTGGGCCTGGGCTAGGGCGAGGTCAACGCACATTGGTCAAAGAATCGTGTGTAAGTGTCGCTATTTCCTCTGAATTCATGGTCACATTGTAAAAATTTTGACAATTTCGCCCAGCCTCGTTGTTGACGCCCAGCCACTGGACAATGGCGGCCGCAAATTATTTGCCGGGGCTCGCATCCGCCGCATTCGCACCGCGCGGGGAATCACCCAGACCCGCATGGCCAGCGACCTTGGCGTTTCGGTCAGCTATCTCAACCTGATCGAGCGGGATCAGCGGCCCTTGTCGGCGGCGTTTTTGTTAAAACTCGCCGGCAGCTATGATCTTGATCTGAAAAGCCTCGCCGGCGGCGATGGCAGCGACCTTGTCGACGATCTGGTGCGCGTTTTCACCGATCCGCGCCTGATCGGCATCGATGTGCCGCGCGCCGAATTGCGCGAATTGGCGGCGCGTTCCCCGGGTGTTGCCCAGGCCGTACTGCGCCTTGCAACCAGCGCGCCGGCCGGCCCGGCACCAGTGGAGCGGCCAGGACCGCTGGATGCCGTTGTCAGGATGATCGACATGGCCGGCAATTATTTCCCGGCGCTCGATCTTGCCGCCGAAGCGCTGGCCGATGATTTGCGCCAATCCAGCCCCGATCTGAACGCTGCGGTGGTCGAACGCCTGCGCGCCCGCCATGCCATCACCGTACGCGCCATGCCGACCGATGTGCTGCCTTCGGCGCTGCGGCGGCTCGATCTCCACGCCCGCCAATTGCAATTGTCGGAAAGCCTTGATGCTGCCTCACGCGGCTTTGCCGCTGCCGTGCAGCTGGGGCTGATCGAGCTGAAATCGGTTGTTGCTGATACGATCGCTGTTGCCGGGATCGCCGATCCGCTGGCGGCGCGGGCGGCGACCGTGGCGCTGGGCAAATATGCCGCCGGTGCAATCCTGATGCCCTATGCGCGTTTCCTCGCTGCCTGTGAGGCGACGGGCTATGACGTCGAACTGTTGCAGGCGCGCTTTGGGCGCGGCCTCGAACAGGTTGCGCATCGACTGTCGACGCTGGCGCGACCGGGTGCCCGCGGGATTCCGTTCTTTTTCCTGCGCATCGATCGTGCCGGCACCATTTCAAAATCCTTTGCGCCCGGCCCGTCGCCGATTCCGCTCAGCGGCGGTTGCGCGCTTTGGGGACTGTATGCGGCCTTTGGCCATCCAGGTGAGGTTCAGCGCCAGCTCGTTGAAATGGAAGATGGCCATCGTTACCTGACGCTGGCGCGTACGGTTCGTCCGGTTGCGGCATCCTGGGGGTCGCCGCGCGCCGAATTCGCCATCGGGCTGGGCTGTGATGCGCGGCACGCGGGTGCACTGGTCTGGAGTGCGGGGCTCGATCTGGGCGGGCCAGCGGCGCCGATCGGGCCGGGCTGCGCCGCCTGTCATCGCGCCGCCTGCCGGCAGCGCGGCCTGCCGCCGGCCGGCGCGCATCTGGCCTTTGACGAGCGGCAACGCGGGCTGACGCCGTTTCGTTTCACCGAAGATTGAAAAAGGAATATCGATGGCAATTCCCGGCGTAACCATAACCGGTGCCCTGGCCCCCGGCTATGAAACGATCCTGACCGATGGCGCCCTGGCGTTCATCGCCCAACTGCACAGAATGTACGAACCGACGCGGCGGTCACTGCTGGCGGCGCGGCACCAGCATCAGAATTGGTGGAACGCCGGCAACCCGATCGATTTCGCGGGTGAAATGAGCGCCGTGCGCAGCGACCCCGGTTGGCAGGTGCGACCGGCGCCGCATGATCTGACCGACCGCCGCGTAGAAATCACCGGGCCATGCGACAGGAAGATGGTCATCAATGCGCTGAATTCTGGCGCGCAATGCTTCATGGCCTGTCTCGAAGATGCCTCGGCGCCGACCTGGGATGTGATGATGCAGGGGCAGGTGAATTTGCGCGATGCCGCCGCCGGCACGATCAGCCTTGTCGACAAGGGCAAATCCTATGGTCTGAATGCCAAGACCGCGACTCTGATTGCCCGGCCGCGCGGCTGGCATCTGGACGAAGCCCATATCAGCATCGATGGCGAGCGGATTGCCGGCGCCATCGTCGATTTCGGGTTGTATTTTTTCCACAATGCCAGCGCCTTGATCGCCCGCGGCTCGGGCCCGTATTTTTATCTGCCCAAGCTTGAGCATTATCTGGAAGCGCGGTTGTGGAACAATATCTTTACCACGGCCCAGTCGCTGTTGCAGCTGCCGCTGGGCAGCATCCGCGCGACAGTGTTGATCGAAACCCTGCCGGGCGCCTTTATGGCCGAAGAAATCCTGTATGAACTGCGCGATCATATCACCGCCCTGAATTGCGGGCGTTGGGATTATATCTTCAGCTATATCAAGACCTTCCAGGCCGATCCCGGCAAGGTGCTGCCGGATCGTGGCGCGGTGACCATGACGGTGCCGTTCATGGCCAGATATGCCGCCCATGTCGTGCGAATTTGCCACAAACGCGGCGCCCATGCGATGGGCGGGATGAGCGCGTTTATCCCGGTAAAGGATGACGCGGCGGCCAATGAACGCGCCTTTGCCGCCGTTCGCGCCGACAAGGAACGCGAGGCAACGCTTGGCCACGACGGCACCTGGGTCGCGCATCCGGGGCTTGTCGGCATCGCCCGGGAGGTTTTTGACCGGCTGATGCCAGGGCCGAACCAGCTCGGGCTCATCCCGGCCGGGACAGCGACCGCCGAGGATCTGACGACGCCGCCTCCGGGCGCAAAAACGCTCGCCGGCCTGATCAATAACATCAATGTCGGCATCGGCTACATCGCCGCCTGGCTACGCGGGCAGGGCGCCGTGCCGCTGCATAATCTGATGGAGGACGCAGCAACGGCGGAAATCAGCCGCACCCAGATCTGGCACTGGCGCGTTTCGGACGTGGTGCTGGATGGCGGCGAGGCGGTTGATGCCGCCTTGATCAACCGGGTCATCGATGAACAATTGGCCGTGTGGAAGGCCGAGGTCGGCGACAATTTTTTTGCGACGGGCAAATATCTCGACGCCGCCGATGTGTTTCGAACGTTGGTGCTGGCCGAAAATCTGGAGCCGTTTTTGACGGTACCGGCCTATGAACATTATTTTGCACGATAGGTTTTTGGCGCAAAAGCGAGGAACGCAGATGATTGCAAAACTGGATGACACGGCCCTTGTTGCAGCGATGCTGACCGTGCCGGGCTGGGAACAGCGCGGCGATGGCATCGAACGCCGCTATGTGTTCAGCGATTTTGCAGCGGCGTTCGGCTTTATGGCGCGAGTGGCACTGCTGGCTGAAAAGGCCGACCATCATCCGGAATGGTCGAATGTCTATAATCGTGTCGATATTCGCCTGACGACCCATGATGCGGGCGGACTGTCGGATCGCGATTTCGCGCTGGCGCGCGCGATTGATGCTGCCCCTTTGTAAGGCGCCGTTACAGGACGGGAACTTCGGAAGCTGAGGCCGTTTTGGGGGCAACCGCTGCGACATAGGGAATTTCCTTGTCGGCGCCGCCGCCTTTGACATAGGCGTCATATTTGGCCTGGGCATCGGCGCGCGGCTTGCCAGTCAGCGTTGCAATAAAGCGCTGGGCTTCGGCCAGTTTTGCCTGTTGGGCCGCAAGCGTTGCAGCGCGATCATCGAGCGCGTCGGCGCGGCTGCGATCGCTCTGCCAATTCTGGAAAAAAATGATCTTTGGATCGGGCTTCATATAGCCCGACCGCGATTCGAGCAGGAATCCTGTCATCACGATCGCTGTCAGCGTGACGGATGCCCCGCCGACCAGCAGTCGGCGGCGGCGAACCTCGGCGGCAGGCGGGTTGAGAAACGACATCGATCACTCCGTAATGCGCCTATCTACGGGATTGGCCGTGTATCTGCCAATATGGCCCCGACAGCTCGCGTCAGTCGCCCGAAACCGTGGCCGTTTTCAAGCGTGCAAGTGCCGCAGCGCGGCCGATCAAGGGTAGCAGCACGGCCATTTCGGGGCCATTGTCGCGGCCCGTCAACGCGTGCCGCAACGGGTGGAACAGGCTGCGGCCCTTGCGGCCGGTATCAGCCTTTAGCACGCCGACCCAGCGCGCCCAGATGTCATCGCCCCATGGGAGGTCTGCAAGCCGGACCCCCGCCTCAGCCAAAAATTCGCAATCTTCGACTGAAGCGCTGGTCGCAGCGATCGGGCCGTCGATCACGCCCTGCCAATCCGCAGCGTCGCCAAGGGTGCCAAGATTGCCGCGCACGCCGAGCCAGCCGGCTTCGGTCATGCCCGCCGGCAGCCGCGACGCAACGGCCGCATAGGGCAAAAGATGCAGGGTCCGGGCATTAAGCGCAACCAGATCGGCCGGATCGAACCGCGCCGGCGCGCGGCCAAAACTGCCAAGATCGAAGCCCGGCAGCAGATCGTCATTGCCGGCAATCGCTTCGACCGGCAATGACGTGCCCAGCCGCGCCAACAGGCCGGTAATGGCTTGCGGCTCGATGCCGTCCGCTGCCCAGGTGGCAACGCCGTCCGAGCCGAGGCGCTTTGACAGCGCCGCGTCGACGCCGGTCAGCATCGCCATATGGGCAAGTCGTGGCACGGCCGCGCCAAGCGCCTCGAACATCTGGATCTGGATGGCGGAATTGGTGACATGATCCTCACCGCGGGCAATGTCGGTGATGCCAAGATCGATATCGTCAACAACCGACAGCAGCATGTACAGCCAGCTGCCATCGGCGCGGCGCACGACCGGGTCCGACAGGGACGAAGGATCAACATGGCAATCGCCGCGCACGCCATCATGCCAGCGGATGACGGCGTCGGTATCGAGCTTGAACCGCCAGACGGGTGCAACGCCCCGCAGCGCATGGGCAGCATGGTCTGCGTCAGTCAGAGCCAGCGCGGCACGATCATAGACCGGCGGCAGGCCGCGCGATTGCTGCACCTTGCGTTTCAGATCAAGTTCTTCGGGGCTTTCATAGGCGCGATAGACCCGCCCCATGGCAGCCAGCCGCGCCAACGCCGCTGCATAGGCCGCAAAACGATCCGACTGGCGCACCTCGGTGTCGGGCGCAAGGCCCAGCCAGGTCAGATCCTGCCGGATCGACCGCGCCGATTCTTCGGTGGAGCGCGCCAGATCGCTGTCGTCCATGCGCAGGATGAAACGCCCGTCGGATTTGCGGGCGATCAGCCAGTTTACCAGCGCCGTCCGGATATTCCCGGCATGGAGATGGCCGGTGGGCGAAGGCGCGAAACGCGTAACGATCATACTGGCGTCTTTAACGCATGACGACAACAAAGCCATGGCTCGTCTGAAGCGTCACGCGGCCAGAGCCTTGGCAGCCGCGGGTGCTTCATCCGCCGCAGGGGCCAGCCGGATCAGATAGTCGAATGCCGACAAGGCCGCCTTTGAGCCTTCACCCATGGCGATGACGATCTGTTTGAACGGCACCGTCGTCACATCGCCGGCTGCAAACACGCCGGGAATGGAAGTGGCGCAATGGCCGTCGATTTCGATCTCGCCATGGCGGCTGAGGCCGATATCGCCGGCCAGCCATTCCGTGTTCGGAACAAGGCCGATCTGCACGAAAATCCCGTCGAGCCCGATGCTATGCAGCGTCTCATCGTTGCGGTTGCGATACGTCAACCCGGTGACCTTTTCGCCATCGCCATTGACTTCGGTGGTCAGTGCCGAGGTGATCACCGTTACATTGGAAAGGCTGTGGAGCTTGCGCTGCAACACCGCATCGGCGCGCAACTGGCTGTCATATTCGATAAGCGTGACATGGGCGACGATATTGGCAAGATCGATCGCCGCCTCGACGCCGCTGTTGCCGCCGCCGATGACGGCGGTGCGCTTGCCCTTGTACAGCGGACCGTCGCAATGCGGGCAATAGGCAACGCCCTTGTTGCGATATTGGTCTTCGCCCGGCACATTCATCTGCCGCCAGCGCGCACCCGTCGTCAGGATGACGGTGCGTGCGGTCAGGCTGGCGCCGCCCTCCAGCAGGATTTCATGCAGACCACCAGGCTGTTGCGCCGGCAGCAGTTTGATGGCCTTTTGGAGGTTCATGATGTCGACATCATAATCGCGGACGTGGCGTTCCAGATCGGTTACCAGCCTTGGCCCTTCAGTGCGCTGGATGGAGGTGAAGTTTTCGATCCCCATCGTATCGAGCACCTGCCCGCCAAAACGTTCGGCGGCGATGCCGGTGCGAATGCCCTTGCGCGCCGTGTAGATGGCGGCCGCCGCGCCGGCCGGGCCGCCGCCGATGATGAGCACGTCGAACGGCGCCCTGGCAGTGATCAGGGCGGCATTGCGGGCTGCTGCACCGCTGTCGAGCCTTGTGACGATCTGTTCCAGTTCCATGCGGCCCGAGCCAAATATTTCACCGTTCAGGAACACCATCGGCACGGCCATCACCTTGCGCGCCTCGACCTCGGCCGGGAACAGGGCGCCATCGATGGCGGTATGGGTGATCAGCGGGTTGAGCACGGCCATCAGGTTCAGCGCCTGCACGACATCGGGACAATTCTGGCACGACAGCGAAAAATAGGTCTCGAAATGCTGTGGGCCGGCAAGCAGGCGGACCTGTTCGAGCAATTCCGGCGCGGCCTTTGACGGATGGCCGCCGACCTGCAGCAAGGCCAGCACCAGCGAGGTGAATTCATGGCCCATCGGGATGCCGGCAAAGCGCACTTCGACGTCGCTGCCATCGCGCTTGATCGCAAAACTCGGCATGCGGCTGTCGGTGCCCGTCGTATCATAGCTGACCTTGTCTGACAGGGCTGCGATTTCGGCCAGCAGCCCCGCCAGTTCAAGGGATTTGGGGCTGGCATCAAGGCTCGCCACCAGTGTGATGGGCTGGCGGATGTTGACCATATAGGCCGACAACTGCTGTTTCATATTGGTATCGAGCATGATGCAAAGTCCCTTGGTTGGGCAGCGGCAAACCCAAAGGCTCGCCGCTGCCGGATGGCGTTAGATCTTGCCAACCAGATCGAGTGACGGGGCGAGCGTTTCATCGCCTTCCTGCCATTTTGCCGGGCAGACTTCGCCGGGGTGGGCAGCCACATATTGGGCCGCCTTGATCTTGCGCAGCAATTCCGAAGCATCGCGGCCGATGCCGCCGGCGGTGATTTCAACGATCTGGATCTTGCCGTCGGGATCGATGACAAAAGTGCCACGATCAGCCATGCCATCGGCTTCGATCAGCACGTCGAAATTGCGGCTGATCGTCAGTGTTGGGTCGCCGACCATGGTGTATTTGATCTTGCCGACGGCGGGCGAGGTATCCGACCAGGCCTTGTGGGCGAAATGCGTATCGGTCGAAACACTGTAGATTTCAACGCCAAGCTGCTGAAAATGGTCATAATTATCGGCCAGATCCTCAAGCTCCGTCGGGCAGACAAAGGTGAAATCGGCGGGGTAGAAAAACACCACCGACCATTTCCCCAGCATGTCGGCGTCCGTCACCGGCAAGAACTTGCCAGCTTTATAGGCCATGGCTGAAAAAGGTTTGATCATTGTGTTGATAAGGGACATCGAAGGCTCCTCGCCGGGTTGAACAGCCGTTAGTTAGGCGGTCGCCGACACTGGAGCCAATTGGTTTTTTGAAGCATAGTGATTGATTGCGTCGATCAGATGCACGGCTAAGATTGATTTTGACGATTAAATGACAGACTCACGGTGCCGTCGGGCACAGCAAAGCAAAACTCTGCGTTGCGGCGTCCCAATCGATCTCGGCACAATCCTCCAGCACGTCGGCGCCAAGGTGCAGCATGGCCAACCCGCGCTGGCGGCCGCGTTCCCCAGTAACATTGAAATCGGCGTCGGGATCATTGTCGATCGGCAGGTTGCGCTTGCCGCTCCAATCGAACAGCCTGACCTGAAATTGCTGCAGGCGGCGCCCGGCAACGATAATAGGCTGGGCCAGCGCAATCCGCCGCACCGGGCGCGCAACGCCGTACATGATCTGCACCTGCTCCACCGGCCCGGTAAGGAGCCCGTCACCAGCCTCGGCAAGGATCGATCCGGCAGATGCTGTGGCAATGGTCACGGCCCGGTCGGGGGCAAATTGCAGCATGATTTCATTTTTGCCCAGCCTGATATCCGAAACAATTCCGTCCTGCGCATCGCGCCGCGATGGCACGATGGTCCAGACGTCGTTGGTCGTGCCGGGCCGGCGCAGCAGCCGGACCTGCGGCTGCGGCAGCCAGCCAGGCGAAATGCTGCCGTCCGCTTCGGCATAATGGGCGTTGGCCGGCATGACGATCCGGATGATGGCCGGGCGGCCGGCGATTACGACTTCCTCCCAGCTATAGGGGTTTTCTATTTCGACACGGCCGACCTTGGTCGGCAAAGTGCCGCGGCGAATCGGCTGGCCGGCAATCGTGCGCACGGGGTCGCCAAGCTGCAATCTCGCCGTCGCTTCGGGCGCCAGAATGATGAAACTATCGGCAGATGGATCGACGCGCAGCCGCACCGCCATGCCCGCAATGGTCGCATCGACGATCGGGTGGGCCGCATCAAGGGTCAGCGGTGGAAGCGGCGCGGGTGGGGGCGGCAGTGGCTTGGAAGCTGCCGTGACAAGGACAAGGCCGATCAGCAGCAAGGCAGCGAACCGGCAACGCCGCACCCCCATGCTCTAGGCCGTCCGGAACGCGTTCGAAATCGGATAGCGCCGGTCCCGCCCAAAGTTGCGGCCACCAATTTTGACGCCGGGTGGCGCCTGTCGACGCTTATATTCAGCGATGTAGAGCAGCCGCTCGATCCGCGCGACAGTGGCGGCATCGATTCCTTCGGCAATCAGATCGGCGGCGGCGCGCTCCTGTTCGACAAGGCCGATGAGGATGCGATCGAGCAGATCATAGGGCGGCAGGCTGTCGGCATCCTTTTGATTGGCCCGCAATTCAGCCGTCGGCGGCTTGTCGATGACGCGTTGTGGCATCACCGGGCCGTACGGCCCGATCGACAGGCGCGGCCGCTGCCGGTTGCGCCATTCGGAAAGTTTGAACACGGTGGTCTTGTAAACATCCTTCAGCACCGAAAAACCGCCGGCCATGTCGCCATAGATAGTCGCATAGCCAACGCTCATCTCGCTCTTGTTGCCGGTGGTCAGCAGCATCGGCCCGAATTTATTGGACAGCGCCATCAGCGACAGCGCCCTGATCCGCGACTGGATATTTTCCTCGGTCGTGTCGGCCGCCCTTTCGGCAAACAGTGGCGCCAGCATCGTCTCAAAACTCGCCATCGCCGGGCCGATCCCGATCGTGTCGAGCCGGCAGCCCAGCATCTGCGCACATAGCGCTGCATCCTCAAGGCTGTCGGCGCTGGTATAGGGCGATGGCATCATCACGCACCAGACCCGGTCGGCCCCCAGCGCATCGACGGCAACCGCGGCCGACAAGGCCGAATCAATGCCGCCCGAAAGCCCGAGGATGACGCCCGGAAAGCCGTTGCGATTGACGTAATCGCGCAAGCCAACAAGCATGGCGTGATAAATATCGGCCGGATCTTCATCGCGCACCGCAATGACGCCGGGCTGACAATGCCAGTGATGGCCAAGGCTCGATCGCCGCCAGTGCGTTGTGACGAGGCTCTCCTCCCAATCCGGCTGCTGCACGGCCAGCTTGCGGTCGGCGTTCAGCACAAAGCTGGCGCCATCGAACACCAGTTCATCCTGCCCCCCGACGCGGTTGAGATAGATCAGCGGCAATTTCGTTTCGCTGACCCGCGATACGGCAAGGCTCAATCTGCGGTCGTCCTTGCCCACTTCATAGGGCGAACCATTGGGCACGATCAGGATTTCGGCGCCGGTTTCGCCAAGACATTCGGTGACGTCGGGCGTCCAGATATCTTCGCAGATGGCGACGCCCAGCCGGCAGCCGCGAAAACCCAGCGGCCCCGGCAAAGGCCCCGCGTTGAACACCCGCTTTTCATCAAAAGTGCCATAATTGGGCAGGTCATATTTGCGGGTAATACCGGCAATGCGCCCGCCATCGAGCAGAAACGCCGCGTTGAACAACTGGCCATTTTCAGCCAGCGGCGCGCCGACCAGCAATGCCGGGCCACCATCGGCAGTGGCGGCGGCGAGCCGGACAACCCGCGCCATTGCCGCTTCGACCAGCGCCGGCTTCAACACCAGATCCTCGGGCGGATAGCCGACCACCGACAATTCCGGCGTCACCAGCAAATCGGCGTCGGGCGCCTGCGCGCGGGCTGCCAGAATGGCATCGGCATTGGCATCGAGCCCACCGACAATGGCGTTCAACTGGGCAAGCCCGATCGACAGGGTCTGAGTCATGCCACCGGTCTAGAAGCGGGCGCGGGCAGGAGCAACTGTTGCGCGCAGCGCTGCAAGATCGCCCATGTTCGGCACGCTGCGCAGGCCTCGACATGAAATTCCGCAACACGTTGCGACCCAGCGCCAACCGAAGCGATTTATACCAAAAACCGCTTTGCATGACTCATCGAAAGCAAAAAACATGCCTCCGGCGGGCAGGGCCTGAGGCCCTGCACCCACTTTTGCCAATTGGGTCGCATGTTTTGGAAACAGGGTTAAATCAATCGACTGGGTGCAGAGCCTGTCGTCCCTACCCGCCGGAGGCCCTTGGCCCTGCTGACAGGGCAGTATCTTTGAGATTTGATATTGGCCTGCAACAATCAGACCATCACGGTCACCTTCAGGAACAGCGCATGGGCCAGCGTCCGATCTGGCGCGGTCGATCGATTTTGCGCCGTGACCAAGGCTTCGAGTTCGCTTTGCAAATCCCGCTTCCGATCGCCGGCGGCGGCAAAGGCATTCATCGTCGGGCCATAATAATCCCGGAAAACTGACAGAAATGCAGCCGGTGTCCCGGGATAATCAAAGACATAGGTACAGCGCTCGAAACTGACATGGTCTGCAGCGATGCCGGCCGCTGCAAAGCGTGCGACGACTTCGGCTTCATTTCCCCAGGTCATCGGGCTGATGAAACCGGCGGGCGGCGGCGGCGTGTAGGCGGCGCTGATGCGCAACACCTGGGCAACCAGCGTTACATCGCCCGGGATCCAGTTACCCATGACAATGCGGCCACCCGGTTTGGTGACGCGCAGCATTTCGCGCGCGACATCATAGGGACGCGGCGCGAACATGGCCCCGAACATGCTGATCACCAGGTCAAAGCTGTGATCCGCCAGCCCGGCGAGGTTGGACGCATCGCCGGCTTCGAATCGCAAATTGGCAAGCCCTTCGGCTTTGGCCCGGGCGTTGCCGGCGGCAACGAGATTGCTGGCGATATCGACACCCAGCACATCGGCCCCCAATTGCGCCGCCGGCACGGCCGTGGTGCCATCACCACAGCCAAGATCGAGAATTTTCAGCCCCGGTTCGATGCCAAGGCTTGCCACCAGCGCCGCGCCACTATCGCGCATGGTGGCGGCAAGGCGGGTAAAATCCCCCTTCTCCCACAAGGCCTGGTTGGGATTGGTCGTTGCTATGGTCATGAAGGCCTCGTTCTGGTCGATACGGCAGGACGCTGCCTGCGCTGTTCTGCCACAGCATAGCATTGTCTGGCAGTGGCTCGCTACCGCGCCGCCTTGGCCGTCTCGACTTGTTTTGCGACGCTGGCCAGCAACGCCGGGGCATCAAAGACGATGCCGTCCTTGATCGTCCAGCGCACGCCACCGACGCGATCGGTTTTCTGTGTCATTTCATTCAGCCGTTCAAAGCCCGTGCCGTACAGCGTCTTGAAATTCTGCAGCGGGTTTTCGCGTGCCACCACCAGATCGGCGCGCATGCCGACGCGGACAAGGCCAAAATCAGGCGCCTGCCGCTTTGGTTCCAGCAGGGTTCGGGCCCCGTTGATCGTCGCTGACTGGATGACCTCCAGGGGCGCAAAACCTGCCTCCTGCAGCAATTCAAGTTCAAGGATGTAGCTGAATCCCCAAAGCTGCCAGATGAAACCCGGGTCGCTGCCCGTGGTCACCCGCCCGCCCATGTTCTTGTAATCATTCACCAGCCGCATGTAGCGCTGGTAGAAATTGCGCCAGGTGATCTCGCGTTCGGATGTCCAGTCAAAGAAATACGAACCATGATTGTCACGGTTCGATTCATAAAATCGGGTCAGCGATGGCAATGCATAGCGCGCGTGCCAATCGGCGTTTTTGGCGCGCATCAGATCGCGGCTGGCAGAATAGATATTGAGGGTCGGGTCAAAGACCACGCCGGTCGCTTTTTGGGTTTTCAGATAATCCAGCCATTCCGGCCCGCCGGGATCATAGATCTGGTTCCAGATTTCAGCGATGCCGCCAAAACGCATCTGTTCATCGTTGAAATTATAGGCAGGCGGCGTGTCCTGTACCCGGCGATCCTTCAGCAGCGATTCAAAATGGCCATAGAAATGCGTGATGGTGCCAAGCCCTGCTGCCGCGGCGTCACGGGCGTTGAATTCGGCGATATTGGGCTGGCTCAGATGCGCGACGGTGCCCAGCCCGAATTTCTTGGCTTCCTCGATCGCGGCCCGGTCGATTGCCGGGGTTTCATCGCCGCGATTGAAGAATTTGATGCCATCGATTCCAGCACCTGCGGCCCAGCGCACCCATTCCCGGGCTTTTTCGGGCGTCTGCACACGGCCGCCGCGCCATCCGGCCGTGGCTCCGCTGCCAAGGGTTTGATAGACAAATATGTGCGGCGCCGTGATCTCGCCAGCAGCGCTGCGGCGCCTGTCGTCCAGCGCATGCGCCGCATCATCACCGAATAATGGCACACCGCGAATCGTGGTAACGCCATGCGCCAGCCATAGCCGATAGGCGTAGCCGGGATCGGGCGCCTTGTCGGCATCGCCGCTATGGCCGTGCATGTCGACAAAGCCAGGCAGCACATACATGCCGGTCGCATCGATCTCACGCGTGGCGCCTGTCGGCAGGCGATTGCCAGCCATCGGCAGCCCGGGCGTGCCGGCGCTGCGGATTTCAGAGATCCGGCCGCCACGAATAACGATGTCGGCAGGGCCATAGGGCGGCCCGCCATTCCCGGTGATGATGGTGGCGCCGCGAATGACCAGCATCGGATAGGGGCCGGCGCCTTCATCGGCGGCGCGTGGCGGCGTTGGCAGCATGGCGTCGGCAAAGACCGGGTTGGCCAGCAGCGCCAACACCGCCGCTACGATCAGTTTTCCAGACTTCATTGCGCCCCTTCCCCCGAAACACTGCCAGCTTATGCTTTGCTGCGGCGGACAGAAAGCGCTTTCCAACCACCGACCGGGGGCTTTACCGTTGCGGCCATGAACAACGCGCTCTGGTTACTTGTCGGCTATCTGCTTGGCAGCATTCCGTTCGGCCTGTTGCTGACGCGTGCGATCGGGATCGACATCCGCAGCGTCGGGTCGGGCAATATCGGCACCACCAATGTGCTGCGCACCGGCAACAAGGGCCTGGCTGCCGCGACCCTGCTTCTGGATGGCGGCAAGGGCGCTGCCGCGGTGTTGCTGGCCAGCCATTATGGCGGCGCAGAGGCCAGCGTGCTCGCCGGTGTCGCGGCGTTTCTGGGGCATTGCTATCCGGTCTGGCTGGGGTTTCGCGGCGGCAAGGGCATGGCGACGTTGTTTGGCGTGGCGCTTGCCGCTGTGCCGATTGCCGGCGTCATCGGCCTGCTCGTCTGGTTGGCGGCGGCTGTCATCACGCGTTTTGCATCGGTTGGCAGCATGGTCGCGGCGGTGGCGATGGCGGTTGCGGCGCTGGCGCTGGGCGATGGTTATTGGGCGACGCATCTGGCGCTGCTGGCAGCGATCCTGATCTGGAAGCATCGCGAAAACATCGCCCGGCTGCGCGCCGGCACCGAAAGCCGGATCGGCCAGAAATGATCCCGGCCGATGCCGTTGCGCGGCTGCGGTTGATCCGCACCGAATCGATCGGCCCCGTCACCTATCGGCAATTGCTGGCGCGCTTTGGTAACGCCGATGCAGCGATCGCGGCCCTGCCCGATCTTGCCCGGCGGGGCAGCCGCAGCCTTGTCGTTGCCAGCGCGGCCGCCGCCGAAACCGAGCTGGCGCTGCTGGAAAAGCTGGGCGCTGTGCCGCTGTTCATCGGCACGCCGGCCTATCCCGCATTGCTCGCGGCAACCGAAAGCGCACCGCCGGTGCTGCACGCGCGCGGCGATACGGGCCTGCTCGATAGACCGGCAATCGCCATCGTTGGCGCGCGCAATGCCAGCGCCGCCGGGGTGCGGCTGGCGCGCAGCCTTGCTGCCGATCTTGCCGAACAGGATCTGGTGGTGATTTCGGGGCTGGCACGCGGCATCGATGCGGCGGCGCATCAGGGCGCGATGGCGGGTGGCACCATTGCCGTGGTGGCGGGCGGGGTCGATGTGGTCTACCCGCCCGATCATACGGCGCTGATGGCTGAAATCGCCCGAAATGGCCTGATTCTCGCCGAACAGCCGCCGGGCGTTGAACCCCAGGCGCGGCATTTTCCGCGCCGCAATAGGATTATCGCGGGGCTGGCCGCAGGCACGCTGGTTGTCGAAGGCGCGCCCAAATCCGGCAGCCTGATCACGGCGCGGCTGGCCGCCGAATATGGCCGTGAGGTGATGGCGATCCCCGGCAGCCCGCTCGATCCCCGCGCCCAGGGCTGCAACATATTGATCCGCGAAGGCGCCACCCTCGTCCAGAACGCCGCCGATGTCATCGAAGCCTTGTCGGCTTTTGGCAGCGGGCCGCAGCTCGGCATGCGCTACAGCGCCGCCGAGCCAGCAACGGGCTTTGCCGAAATGCCCCAAGATGCCAGCGATCATGATCGCGATCTGGTCGCGGCGCTGCTGTCGCCGACGCCCGTCGCCATTGATGAGGTCGTGCGCCTGTCGGGGCTGGCCACGCCGCTGGTCGCAACCGTTCTGCTCGATCTTGAACTGGCCGGCTTGCTGGTCCGCCATGCCGGCGGCCGGGTGGCAGCTGCCTGAGCCGACACTGGAATTCTTGACAGTCCGGCACGCCTCGCCCATAGGCCCGGACCTTCGCCGGAATGCTGTCGTAGCTCAGTGGTAGAGCGCATCCTTGGTAAGGCTGAGGTCGGGAGTTCAATCCTCCCCGACAGCACCATCCGGCTGACCGCCCGTCAAAATTGCCCCGCAAAAATTGGTGCTGGCGCGGCGCCGCGCCTTGGGCTTTGATGCTGCAAAACAAACGCATCAATTCTGGGGACTTGCCGATGACCGTAGCAGCCAATTTTCCGGCCATGTCGATTGCTGCCGCCCATGCCTTGCTGACAGCGCCCGGACAGCCGCTGGAAATGACTACCGTCGCCATCGCCGGCCGGCCGACACGGACCTGGAAGAATGTGCCGCCAACGCTGCGCGAGGTGTTCATGGCCGGCCGGGCCCATGGCGACAAGATTTTCCTGGTGCTCGACGACGACCGGGTCAGCTTTGAAGAATTTTACCGCGCCACCTTGCGGCTGGCGGCGCAACTGGTCGCCGATGGTGTTGAAAAGGGCGATCGCGTCGCCATCGTCATGCGCAATCTGCCCGAATGGCCGGTAGCGTTTTTTGCAGCCAGTATCGTTGGGGCCATCGTGACGCCGCTGAATGCCTGGTGGACGGGTGGCGAGCTTGAATATGGCCTGGCTGATTCAGGCTGCAAGCTGTTGATCTGCGACAGCGAACGCCTGGCGCGGATTGCCCCGCATCTCCCCGATCTGACCAAACTCGAACGCATCTATGTCACCCGCGCCAGCGAGGAACCATTGGGCGATCCGCGCGAGGTGCAGCTGGAATCGATCATCGGCGTCCCGGCCAGCTGGGGCGGGCTTGCCGACCGGCCCTTGCCAGCGGTGGCGCTGGTGCCCGAGGATGACGCGACGATTTTCTATACCAGCGGCACCACCGGAAAACCCAAGGGCGCGCTCGGCACGCACCGCAACATCGTTTCCAACATCATGGCGAGTGCAGCGTCGGCGGCGCGGGCGTTCCTGCGGCGTGGTGAAACACCACCGGCGCCAGATCCCAACGCGCCACAAAAAGCCACCTTGCTATCGGTACCGTTTTTCCATGCTACCGGTTGCCATGCGGTTTTGTCGCCATCGCTATTTGCCGGCGCGAAGCTGGTTTTGATGAAAAAATGGGATGTGCTTGAGGCCATGTCGCTGATCGAGCGCGAACGCGTCACCGGTTGCGGCGGCGTACCAACGATTGCCTGGCAGATCCTGGAACATCCTGATCGCGGCCGCTTTGATCTGTCGAGCCTTGAGACGGTTTCCTATGGCGGTGCCCCATCCGCGCCCGAACTCGTCCGCCAAATCGCCAGGCAATTCAAGGCAGCGCCGGGCAATGGCTGGGGCATGACCGAAACCAGCGCGACCTTTACCAGCCATGTCGGCGAAGATTATGAACGCCGGCCCGATTCCTGCGGCCCCGCCTGCCCGGTATGCGACCTGGAAGTGCGTGACCCCGACGGCAAGGTGCTGGGGCCCAATGAAGTCGGGGAGCTTTATGGTTTTGGCCCCAATGTCGTCAAGGAATATTGGCACAAGCCCGAGGCGTCGGCGGCAACGTTCATCGACGGCTGGGTGCGCACCGGCGATCTGGCGCGTATCGATGAGGAAGGTTTCTGCTTCATCGTCGATCGCGCCAAGGACATGCTCATCAGGGGCGGCGAGAATATTTATTGCGTCGAGGTCGAAAGCGCCCTGTACGAACACCCCGCCATCATGGACGCAGCCCTGATCGGCCGCCCGCACAAAAGCCTTGGCGAAGAACCCTATGCCTTTGTGACGCTGAAACCCGGCAGCCTCGCCAGCGAAGTCGAGTTGCGCAGCTTTGTCGCGGCGCGGCTGGCGGCTTTCAAGGTGCCAGTGGCCGTGCAATTTTCGAATGAACCGCTGATCCGCAATGCCAATGGCAAGATTTTGAAATCGGAGCTGAAGAAGCTGCTGCCGGCTTGAACCTTTTGCAGGGCCGCTCGTTAGCGATATTGCCGATAATCGTTAAAACCGGACGCCAACCGGGCGTCGCGCAACCGGAAGGGTTCAACATGGGCAAGGGCTGTATTCTCTGGGCTGTCGGCATTCCGATCCCGATCATCATTCTGCTGTATCTTTTCCACGTTATCTGACGCGCGCCACCGGGCCTGATCCTGGCCCGGTGGTTGCGCGGGCAGCACCACCCGCGCTAACCCCTGCGGATGCAGCGCCCCGCCACATCCGCACCCAATGTCGCGTTGACGGCGTTTCTGGCTGCAAATCCCGGCATCGCGTTCCTCGATGTCTATTATACCAATCTTGCCGGCGTCCCGCGTGGCAAACGCTTGCGCGTTCATGAATTTGCCAGCGCCTTTGATCATGGGCGCTACATGCCCGGATCGGTGCTGGTCGTCGATATCACCGGGCTGGATGTCGAGGAATCGGGGATGGTCTGGGAAGATGGCGATGCCGATCGCATTGCCTGGCCGGTGGCTGGCACCCTGTCGCTAGCGCCCTGGCTTGGCAATGACAGCGCCGAAGTCATGCTGGCGATGCACGAAATAGACGGCCGCCCGTGCGACCTTGATCCGCGCGCCGTGCTGGCAAATGTGCTGGCGCGTTTTGCCGCCGATGGCCTGACACCGGTGGTGGCGTGCGAACTGGAATTCTACCTTGTCGATGCCCGCCGCACTGTCGATGGTGGTATCGCGCTGGCAGCCGGCCCCGATGGCCGGCCGCCGCAGCATCGGCAAGTCTATGGCCTTGACGCCCAGGATTTCGATGGCGGTTATTTGCGGGCGCTATGGGCGGCGGCTGACGCACTGGGCCTGCCGACGGGCGCTGCCATCGGCGAATATGCCGCCGGCCAGTATGAAATCACACTGGCGCATCGGCCCGACGCGCTGGCCGCCGCCGATGATGCCGTGCGCTTCAAACGCGCCGCCAAGGGCGTTGCGGCGAACCGCGGCCAGGCAGCGACGTTCATGGCAAAACCCTTTGCCGAAGTATCCGGGTCGGGGCTGCACATCCATGTTTCGATCCTTGATGAAAAAGGTCGCAACATCTTTGCCGACGCCCGGCCGCAGGGTTCCGATGCGCTGGCCCATGCGATTGGCGGTGCCGCCCTGCTGATGCCGGCATCGACCCTGGTATTTGCCCCCAATGCCAACAGCTATCGGCGGTTCCGGCCCAACAGCTATGCCCCGGTGCGGGCCGGTTGGGGCGTGAACAATCGCACGGTGCCGCTGCGCATTCCAATCGGGCCACCGACGTCGCGGCATCTCGAACATCGGCTGGCGGGGGCCGATGCCAACCCCTATCTGGCGGTGGCAACAGTGCTTGCCGGCATCCACCATGGTCTCACCCATGCCATCGACCCCGGCCCCGCCGTGACCGGCGATGGCTATGCCATGGGGGAACGCCTGCCGACCGATTGGGCCCATGCTCTGGCACTGTTCGAAGGCTCGAGCCGCATCGCGGATTATTGGGGCGGGCGGGCCGCCGAGATGTTTGCGACCGTCAAGCGCGTGGAGCAGGAACGCTATAATGCCATCGTCACGCCGCTCGATTATGATTGGGTGCTGCGTTCGGCCTGAGCTTGGGTTAAGGACCAAAAAACCGCCTTCGGGAATGACAGCATGAAATTTTTTGCCGATACCGCCGATACCGCCGAAATCGCCGCGCTGGCCGCGACCGGGTTGCTGGATGGGGTCACCACCAATCCCTCGCTGATCGCCAAATCGGGCCGCAATTTCCTCGATGTGATCCGTGAAATCTGCGGCCTTGTCGATGGCCCGGTTTCGGCTGAAGTCGTCGCCACCACCACGGCCGAGATGCTGCGCGAAGCCGAAGTCTTGAAAAAACTCGGGGCCAATATCTGCATCAAGCTGCCGCTGACGCTGGATGGGCTGACAGCCTGCAAGGCGCTGTCGGATGAAGGCGTGATGACCAATGTCACCTTGTGTTTTTCGGCCAATCAGGCGCTGCTGGCGGCCAAGGCCGGTGCCAGCTTCATTTCGCCCTTTGTCGGCCGGCTGGATGATATCGGCTTTGATGGCATGCAGCTGATTGAAGACATCAAGCTGATCTATGACAATTATGGTTTTGCCACCGAAATCCTGGTCGCCAGTGTTCGGCACCCGGTGCATGTGCTGCAGGCGGCAAAGCTGGGCGCCGATGTCGCAACCATGCCGCCCGCCGTCATCCGGGCGCTGGCCAACCACCCGTTGACCGACAAGGGCCTGGCGCAGTTTCTGGATGACTGGGCAAAGACCGGGCAAAGCATTCTCTGAGCGACGCAGTCAGCCTTGCCGGCCTTACCGCGATCTGGCTTGCCAGCCTTGCCGACAGCCGGCGCCTGTCACCCCATAGTGTGCGGGCCTATGCGGGAACATTGGCGACATTTGACGATTTTTTGCAGCGGCATCTG
>JBBRIC010000015.1:0-38233 GCA_038221665.1 Sphingomonadales bacterium | reverse complement strand
CATCACCATGATTGCCCTTTGGGCAACCCCTGCGGGGCGGTGTCGCTTTTGGCGCATGGCGGCGTCACTTGTCGGCACCGATGCGCTGCATCGCTGCTTTCCGCGCTCCTTGCCACGCACCAAAATCAACACCGTCCTGGCAATCCTACCTAATGTCACCACGCTCTAAAGCGTTATCATGCTCGCCAGCCGGGGGTCGGCCCGCGTCCCGGTTTGGCGCCAATAGGATTGAAGGTCGATCCGCCACAGCAACCGCGCGAAACGCGGATCGGTTCGCAGCGGCGCGCTCTGGGCCGAAAACAGGATGGATGTCGCGCGGCGGACAAGGGGGCCGGGGGCTGGCCGGGTTGCACTACCGAAAAAATAGCTTTCGAGCATGGCAAAGGCGGCGTCGATCTGTCCAAGGGCGCACAGATAGGCAACAACCGAACAGGTGCCGAGACTGCCCCGCAGATCGATCAGGCGATTGACCAATTGCGCAACCTCGGCCGGCCGCGCGCCGTGCATGGCCCGCGTGAAATCGCGCAGTGCCGCATAGGGCGGCGGTTCCTGTTCGGGGTCGATCAGGGGGCGGGCGCTGCTGTCATCCAGCGCCGCCGCTGCCATGCCGGTCTTTCCGGTCAGCACCAGAAAGTTGAAACGCGACTGCCAGACGGACCGGCTGTTCGGCCAGAGGCTATAGGCGTTTTCGAGCACCCGCTCAACCTCGTCCAGCTTGCCACCACCCCATAGCGCAGAGGCCATATTGAGCTGGTTGCAAGGATCATAAGGCTCAACGGCCAGAGCGCCGCGCAGGCAAATAATCGCTTCCTGCCAGCGCCCGGTGTCGCTGAGCAGACAGCCCAACGCCCCTTGCAGCGCCGGATGCGGTCGCCCGATCTGCTGGATCTGCCGCAGACTGCGCTCATTGGCGGCCCAGTGCCGAAAATTGGGCGGGATCGTCGCCAGTGCCAGGTGCGCACTGCCGGTGGCCGGATCGATTGCCAGCGCGCGTGCCGCCGCGCTGCGTACCCATGCCGCCAGCGCTGCAAGCGCAGAATCATCGCTTTCGCCCATGCGCCCCTGATAGGCCAGCGCGAGGTCGCCCCAGGCGGTCGCCGATGTCGGGTCGAGTTCGGTGGCGCGTTTCAGATAGGCAATGGCCTGGGTGTTGTTGCTGAGCTCCCCCGTCAGTCCGGCTTCATAGGCCTTGCGCACCAGATGCCGGGCGGCCTCGGCATTCGAGCTGCCCGACGCTGTCAGCGGCCAGGCGAGAATGGCCGCGCCGCCCGCAGCGATGGCGCCGCTGGCCCAGATCAGACGGCGTCGGCTGACGCCAGCGGGGGCAGGGCCTGCTGGCACGAATGGCGCCGGCGCGGATGATTGCGGCCGTAGCGGCGGCGATAGTTGCGGCATTTCGGCAAGTTCGGGGTGCAGAATATAACCGACCTTGGTAACGGTCTCCAATTCAAAGCCGCCCAGCGTTGCGGACAGATGCCGCAGCCGGGAGATGACGCGCTGGAGCGCATTTTCACCAACAATGCGGCCGTCCCAGCAGCGTTCAACAAGGTCGGCGCGGCTGACGACCTGGCCGTCGGCCCTTGCAAGAACCACAAGCACCTGCATGACGCGCGCCTCAAGCCGCAAGCTTTCCACGCCGCGCCTCACGCACAGCCGAGTCGGATCAACGGCCAATTCGCCCAAGAGAAAGGGCGATTCGACCGCCAGATCAATCTGTTCGCAGGAATCCGAACGGGGCGACACGGGCGACCTCCTCTGCTGGCGACAGGATACCGTGTTTCGCCTTCTGGCACCAGCCGCCGCCGGCGCATCAATCGCCGTCAGACGCCACTGGCGCCCGTTGCCGATGGGACAGCTTCATCCTTTGGTCATGGCGGTTGCAGGCTGCGTGCGCGCAAAAAAAAAGCGGCGCGCCGTTGCCAGCGCGCCGCCCGATCAAAAGCCGAAGGTCAGGCCGAAACGATGTTGCTGCGGCGACGGCGTGACACTGCGCCAACAAGGCCGAAGCCGGCAATCAATGTCATCCAGGTGGCGGTTTCGGGAACGGCGCTGATCCCAAATGTCAGCCCGGACCAGAATTCGACATCATTCGTTACCAGCTCAAGCTTGGTGAATGTGCCTCTAAACCGGATGATGCCATGGCCTTCACCGCTGGAAAGGGTATTGCCAGTCTGGGTGAGGAGGCCATTTCCAAAAAAGCCGGCACCCTGGTCAACAAAACTCCATGCTTGATCGAAGGTCCATGTCGAATTCAAATTTGTGCGGCCGAGGCTGATGATGGCGAGATAAGGATTTGTCACCGGCGCGGAGAAGAGGAAGGTGTGCAGTTGTTGATTGGTCGTTGGCGCAATGAAGTCATTATTGCCCGGCAGGTTCGATACCGCATCATAAGCAGCAAAGGCGGTGCCGCCGCCAGTGCGCCAAAAGTCGGTGCCGCCAGTTACCTGCCAATTATCGAGGTCGCCTCTTTCGGTGACAATGATACTGCCCAGCGTGCCCGTTGCGGCGGTGGTGCTGGCACTGGTCCAGTCGGTCCAGGTAATTGCGGCAGTGGCAGGCGCCGTGACTGCGACGCCAAGCGCCAAAGCAATGATTGTCTTGATCATTTTACTGCTCCCGATTGACGGCCAACAATATGGCCAGCAAGTTATCAGTGAAAATATTGCAAAACGTACGGCTGAATTGGAATCGACACCGAGCAAATATTAACTGCTGTTCATAAAAACGGCAAGCATGAAGTTCAAGTTTAACGACTGCGCAGCGCCCGGCGGATCGACCGGGCGTGACCGGATGGCGACATCAATCGCCCGTAAACACCGCCGCCCGCTTGTCCATGAACGCGGCCACCGCTTCCTGATGGTCGTCGGTTTCGTGCGCCAGCGCCTGGAACGCGGCAGAGAGTTCCAAAATTTCGCTCATGCGGGCGGTCTGGGCTTCGCGGAGCAGGCGCTTCGTCAGGCGCAGCGCGCGGGCCGGGTTGGCGGCGATGGTCCGGGCGAGCGTCATGGCGGTGGAGAGAAGCTCTGCGTCGGGGACGATGCGGCTGACGAGGCCGATTTCCTTGGCTCGCACCGCGTCGAAGCGCTCGCCGGTGAAGAACAGCTCGGCGGCCATGGCATAGCCGATGACGCGGGCGAGGGACCAGGCGCCGCCATCGCCGGGCACCATGCCGACCTTGATAAAGCTGCAGGCGAACTGCGCGCTTTGCGCGGCGATGCGGATGTCGCAGAGGCAGGCGAGGTCGCAGCCCAGCCCGATGGCATGGCCATTGATGGCAGCGATGGCGGGGACTTCAAGCGCCATCATGGCGCGGGTGATGCGCTGGACGCCGCGTTTATAGGTGTCGCGGGTGTCGGCGGGTTGTTTGCCGGGGCCGATGCCGGTGCGGTCCTGCATGGCCTTCAGATTGCCGCCGGCCGAAAAACCCCGGCCGCTGCCGGTCAGGATAATGCAGCTGATGCCGCGATCATCGCCCGCGGCTTCGATGGCGGCGACGAAATCATCGCAATCGGCGAGCGTGCCGATGGCGTTGAGCGTGTCCGGCCGGTTCATCCGCAAGATGGCGATGCGGCCCTGCCGTTCGGTGGTGATGAAATCGCCCATGCTGTCAGGCTCCGCTGTGATGTTTCAGCCTGCAGCAAAATCAGCATGCGGCCAAGGCCCCGCTCAGGCCCTCAGGGCGTTATCACCAGAATTTCGAAACTGCCGGGCACCGGCTTGGGTCGCCCGCCAGCCACCTCCGTATAGCGCACGGCGGGTAGATAAAGGCTCCCCGTCGCCGGATCGACCGTGCCGGTGCGGCTGCCGCGCTGGGTGGGGATGGTGGCGATGGCACGCGGGCTGGCGGTCGTGGTGTCGATGACGGTCAGGTTGCCGTCAGCACCGGCCGGCACATAGGCGCGGTGCCGGGCCGGATCGTTGATGACGGCATCGGGGCGCTTGCCGATGGGGATGTCGGCGGCGGTTTTGCCGGTGGCGGCGTTGACGGTTTTGGCGATGCCATTGGCGCAGGCGGCAATGAGGATGCCGCGATTGGTCAGGGCCAGCCCAGTCGGCTCCTCGCAACCCGTCAGCGCGGTGCGGCGCAGCACGCGGCGGCCGGGGATATCGATGGTCACCAGCTCGGATTTATCCTCGACATTGACGAACAAATGCCCCTTGCCATCGACAACCGCGAATTCGAGCGCGCCGCCGATGGCCAGGCTGCCGATGGCGCGGGCGGTTTTTACATCGATGATAGTGGCGGTGCCATCATCGGCATTCATCACCCATAGTTGCTGGCTGCGTTGATCCCAGACGGCGGCATCGGGTTTGGCACCGGTCGGGATGCTGGCGGTGATGGCGCCGCTTTGGGCGTTGAACAGCGTTGCGCTATTGCTAACGCCATTGGTTGCCACCCCGATCCCGGTGCCGGGGATGATGAAGCTCGCGTGCACCCGGCCGCCCGGCACGAACTGCGGCAGCATTTGGCGGCTGGCGAGATCGATGGTCATCACACCATCGCTGCGCGATACGAACAGCCGGTTGCCGGCGCTATCGATGCTGGCATAATCCCAGCCGCCATCGGCCCCCGGGATACGATCGACGATGCCCGTGGCGGCGGCGGGCAACGCCATGGCTGCCATTGCGGCGAACAATATCAAAGGTCGGACAGGCATTGCGACACTCCCTTTTGCCCGCGTCATAACAGCCGGCTGTGTTTGCGCCAGCGGCATGACAGGCGAGACATCTTGCCCTAGGCTGGCGCGATGGTCCCGCCGCTTTCGATTGCCGTCATCGGCCTTGGCAAGATCGCCCGGGATCAGCATTTGCCGGCCATTGCGGCCGATCCAGGCTTTGCGCTGGCGGCGACGGTCAGCCGCACGGCGGCCGATTTCGGCGTGCCGCATTTTCCCGATCTGGCGGCGCTGCTGGCGGCGGGCGTCGGGGTCGATGCGGTGGCGCTGTGCATGCCGCCGGGGCCAAGGCCGGCTTTTGCTGCCGCTGCCCGCGCCGCTGGCCTCCATATCCTCAATGAAAAACCGCCGGCGGCGGCACTTGCAGAGGCGCAGGCGATGGTCGCTGCGCCACAGCGGACGCTGTTCACCGCCTGGCATTCGCGCTTTGCCGCCGGCGTCGCGCCGGCGCTGGGCTGGCTCGATGGCAAGGCGATTGCTTCGGTCCATGTAGCCTGGCGCGAGGACGTCCGGCGCTGGCACCCGGGGCAGGCCTGGATCTGGGCGGCCGATGGCTTTGGCGTGCTCGATCCCGGTATCAATGCGCTGTCGATCCTGACGCTGATCTGGCCACAGCTCGGCCTTCAACACGCGACACTGGATTTTCCGGCCAATCGCGCGGCGCCCATTGCCGCCCGGCTGGCGCTGGCTGGCTGTAACAGCGATGGCAGTGAATTCGGGGTCGATTGCGATTTCGACTGGCGGCACGCCGGCCCCGATATCTGGCGCATCACGGTCAAAACATTGTCGGGGCAAACGCTGGTGCTCGATGCCGGCGGCGCCACCCTGTCGATCGATGGCGAAGCGATAAAGCTGCCGCCAATGGCCGAATATCCCGCCCTGTACCGGCATTTTGCGCTGCTGTGCGCGGCAGGTGGCAGCGACCATGACCTGACACCGCTGGCGCTGGCGCTGGGGGCGCTGGCGGCGCAAACCAATGGCGGGCGGCGGATTGTTGCTGCCTTTGACGATGCTGGAGAGGGTCACCACCATGGCTGAAACACCGCCCGCGCCGCGCGTCATCGCTCGCCCGGAACGCGATACGCTCGGCGAGGGCCTGCTCTGGAGCGCTCGCGACAAGGCGTTGTACTGGACCGATATCATCGGCTGCAAACTCTGGCGGCTCAACCTTGGCGACGACAGGATTCAGCATTGGGACATGCCGGAAACGATCGGCTGGATCATCGAACGCGCGCGCGGCGGCTTTGTCGTCGGGCTGCAATCGGGGTTCTGGGCGCTGACGCTCGAACCCTTTCAATTGACGCCGATCGCCAATCCGCACCCCGAACGCCCGCATAATCGCCTGAATGATGCAAAGGCCGATGCGGCTGGGCGAATCTGGGCCGGGTCGATGCTGCGATCGCCGCTGCCGGTCGATCAATGGCCGGCTGCGGGCGGGCTTTATCGGCTCGATCCGGACGGCCGCGTCAGCCGCCATGACGACGGCTTGACCATCGCCAATGGCCCGGCAATCAGCCGCGATGGCGGCACGCTGTTTCATACCGACAGCCGCGCCGGCACGGTCTATCGGTTTCCGCTGCACGCCGATGGCAGCCTTGGGGCGCGCAGCGTGCATCTGCAATTCGATGTCCGCAGCGGCGCGCCCGATGGCATGACCTCTGATGCCGACGATGGCCTGTGGATCGCCTTTTACAATGGCGCCCGGGTGGCGCGTTACCACGCCGATGCCAGCCTTGACCGGACCATCGCGCTGCCCACCCCGCAAATCACCAACGTCTGTTTTGGCGGCGCCGGGCTCGACCGCATGTTCGTTACCTCCGCTGGCGATGGCCGGCCGGATGACCCGCTGGCGGGGGCGCTGTTCGAGCTGGAAAGCGGCGCCACCGGGCTGCCAGCCTGTCAGTTCGATGGCTGAAGGGAACCTTTGTTGACCTTTGGATGTTAATATTTGCATTATGACTGTCAATTTGACGGGAGTGGGTCACGATGCAGATTTTGCGGACACCGGATGACCGCTTCGCCGGCCTTTATGGCTATGATTTCGCGCCGCACTATAGCGAAGTGATCGACGCCGCAAGCGGCACGCCACTGCGCATCCATAGCGTTGACGAAGGCCCTCGCGACGCCGATCCGGTGCTGCTGCTGCATGGCGAACCGAGCTGGAGCTATCTTTATCGCAATTTTATTGGGCCGTTGGTCGCGGCCGGCCATCGCGTCATCGCCCCTGATCTGATCGGTTTCGGTCGATCCGACAAACCGGCCAGCCGCGGCGATTATACCTATGAACGCCATGTCCAATGGCTGTCGGACTGGCTGGTGGCGCAGGATCTGCGCAACATCACGCTGTTCTGCCAGGATTGGGGCGGGCTGATCGGGCTGCGGCTGGTGGCGGCGTTTCCCGATCGCTTTGCCCGGCTGGTGATTGCCAATACCGGCCTGCCGATCGGCACTGGCTGGTCGGAAGGCTTTGATGCCTGGCTGAAATTCAGCCAGTCGGTGCCAGCATTTCCGGTCGGCGTCATTGTCAACGGCGGCACCAGCCGCGATCTGAGCGCCGCCGAAATCGCCGCCTATGACGCGCCCTTTCCGGATGAAAGCTACAAGGAAGGCGCCCGGCAATTTCCGCTGCTGGTGCCGATCACGCCCGACCATGCCTCGGTCGCTGAAAACAAGGCAGCATGGCAAGTGCTGCAGGGCTTTCAAAAACCCGTGCTGACCTGTTTTTCCGACAAGGATGCAGTGACCGCCGGCGGCGAGAAAATCATTATCGAGCGCATTCCCGGCGCTCGCGGCCAGCCGCACACCATCATCAGCGGCGGCGGGCATTTCCTGCAGGAAGATGCTGCCGATGAACTCGTCGCCCTTGTCAACGCATTCATCAAGTCAACGCCATGAGCCTCGAATTTGCGCTGTTCTGGTCGTTTCGATCGCCCTATTCCTATCTGGTGACGCCGCGGCTGCTGGCGCTGCAGCGGGATTTCGACGTCACCTGCAACGTTCGCATCGTCTACCCGATCGCGGTGCGTCAGGCCGATTTCTTTGCCAATGCCGATCCGCTATGGGTTTATTATCTGATAAAGGATGCCTATCGGACGGCGGAATTCCTGGGGCTGCCGTTTCGCTGGCCAAAACCCGATCCGGTGCTGATGGACCCCGCGACCCGCAGCTATCCCAAGGATCAGCCGCATATCCATCGCCTCAGCCATCTTGGCGTTGCAGCGACAGAGCGCGGCCAGGGGCTGGCATTCATCGCCGCGGTCAGCGCGCTCATTTGGGATGGCCGGACCGATGACTGGCACAAGGGCGACCATCTGGCGCGGGCGGCGGCCGGTGCTGGCCTTGATCTTGCCGAAATGGACGCCGCCATCGCCGCCGATCCGGGGCATTATGGTGCGCAGATCGAAGCCAACCAGACCGACCAGCGCAAGGGCGGCCATTATGGCGTGCCGCTGATGGTGCTGGCAGGGGAGCCATTTTTCGGCCAGGATCGTTTCGACCAGCTGGTCTGGCGCCTGCGGCAACAGGGGCTGGTGGAACGCTGATCATCGTCATTCCGTCATCGAACCGGCGGCAGTCGCCGCCGCCGGCGCAGCGCCAGCCCGCCGCCAAGGATCAGCCCCAACACCCCTGCCGCCCATGGCAACAGCCGCAGCAACCGGGGTATGAGCAACGCGCCGACGGCATTGTCCTGCACCTGTTGTGGGGCGCGATAGCCCGGCGGCATCGGCAGCACGCGATCGGCGCGGGCAAAGGCCGCATAATCGGCCTGGAGGGCGGCAAAATCGGCTGGCCGGGCGGCGGCAAGGTCGCGGCTTTCACCGGGGTCGGCGACGATGTCATATAGCTGCCAGTCGCCATCGCCATAGGGCGGCAGGTTCCTGACCAGTTTCAGATCGCCGCGCCAGACGACCGCATTGCCCGACAATTCATAGCCAAGCGATTGGCCGGCGGGATGGACGCTGCTGGCGCTACCGGTCAGCATCGGCAACAGGCTGATGCCGGTCATCGGTTCGACCTTGCGGCCGGCGAATTGCCCGTGTTGCGGGGCGACGCCGGCGGCGGTGAGCAATGTCGGCGCAATGTCGGTGACATGGGCAAAGCCGTTGGCGATGGCACCCGGCGTGATCGTGGCATTGCCCGGCCAGGCAATGATCAGCGGCACGCGCAGCCCGCCTTCGCTGGCCGAGAATTTATAGCCGCGAAACGGCGCCGCGAGTGCGGCGGCAAAGCTGCTGCCGATGGCGGTCAGGCTGCCGGGCCGGCCCTGCTGATCGGCGTTCTGATTGTACAGCAATCGGGCGTTGGCGGCGGTGAAAACACCGGCCATCGGATCGAGCGCTTCGGGGCCATTGTCCGACATGAAGACAAAGACCGTGTTTTCATACTGGCCACTGGCTTTCAGATGCGCCACCAGCCGGCCGATTTCGCGGTCCAGCGCTGTCGCCATGCCGCCATAGGCCGCCATGGCGCGGGCCCGCTGTGCCTGTTCGGCGGGGCCAAGCGCGGCCCAATCGCCCATGCTGGTCATTGTCACCCGGGCTTTCCCCGGCGGCAACAGGCCCTTTGCAACAACGCCCTTGTGGCGTTCCGCCCGCAACGCCGCCCAGCCGGCGCGATAGCGGTTCGCATAGGCGGCGATATCGGCATCGGGCGCCTGCACCGGGATATGATTGGCGAGGAAATTCAGCGAGGCAAAAAACGGCTTTCCGGAAGCGTCGCCGGAATCGATATAGTGGAGCGCCTTCTCGACGATGAACGTCGATGAATAAAATGGCGTTGGCAGATTGGCCGGCCGGCCATCCTCGCTCCAGTCGGCCTTGTCATATAAAAGCAGATTGGGCTTTTGTTCAAAATTATCGGCGCTGGATTGCGACAGGGCAAAGCTGTGATCATAGCCGCGCGCGTTGGGGAGGTCGGCGGGCGCTGTCCCCAAATGCCATTTCCCGGTGAAATATGTCCGATAGCCGGCGGCGCGCAACTGGTCGGCGATGGTGACGACATGCGCGTTTAAAACAGTCTCATAACCGGGTTTGCCCAGATGTTCGGGCGGGATGGTTTCGGGCATGTTGCCAAGGCCGGCGCGATGGTTTGAAACGCCCGTCTGCAGCATGGCGCGGGTCGGCGCGCAGCTTCCCGCGACATGGAAATTGGCAAAGCGCACGCCGCGCGCTGCCAGCGCATCGATATTGGGCGTCGAAATTTCACCGCCATAGGCCCCGACATCGGCAAAGGCCCAATCATCGGCGAGCAGGATGACGATATTGGGGCGAGCCGGCCCAACAGGCGGCGCCGCATGCATCGCCGCCGCCGCCGCTGCGCTGGTCAGCAACAGGGCCAGGGTGCAGCATCGCCATCCATCCAGCGCGCCATACAGCCTGTTGGCCATGCCCCCGACCTCCCCCGCTCAAAACCCGCCGCTGGCGGCACGGCGCAGGGCTGGTTTCATAGCGCAACCGAAATACAGCGCCAATATCGGCAAAAAATCAGCGGCTGGCATCAGGACTTCCGGCAGGGATGGCGGCAGGGCTTGCGCGAGCGACCAGGATTTTGGGCATGCCATGATCATGCAACGATATTTTGGCATTATCAATGCTGGAATATTGCAATGCTTGCGCGGTGCCGGCAAACAGGCGGATAAGCAGCAGGGCGATCCGGAGGCGGCAAAGCAGCCGCAGGCAAGGCACAGGGGCGGGGCAGAGATATGCGGACCATCATGCGCGGCCTGATTTTCGTGCTCGGGCTGTTCAATATCGTCATCGGCCTCGGCTTTTTGCTGAATCCTGTTGAAATGGCGGCGGCCTTTGCGATCGCGCCGCTGGGGGTTCAGGGGCTGTCGACGCTGCGTGCCGATTTTGCGGGCTTTTTTCTGGGCGCCGCGGTGTTTGCGATCATCGGCGCCTGGCGCGCGACGAAGCGGCCGTTGCTGGTGCCGGTGCTGCTGCTGGCGCTGGCCTTTTCTGGCCGCATCATCGGCATCATCGCCGATGGCATGACGCCGACGACGGCGACACCGATGCTTGTCGAAGCCGGCATGCTGCTGATCCTGCTGCTCGGCTATCGCAGTTTCAAACGGTGATGGGGTAGCGGCCATGAAAACCAGGGCAAAGCTGGCGCTCGGCACCACCGCCGCGCTGGTGGTCGGCGTCTTTTCGGCCCGGGATTATATCAAGCTGCATCTGCCCGGCTGGATGGCGGGGCCGACCGCTGCCAACCACGCTGTCGCCTGGGCGCAGGGGCCCGCCACTGCACCGGCCGATTGGGCAAAGGGCCAGCGGCCCCCCAATATCATCCTCATCCTCGCCGATGATCTGGGCTTTAATGATATCAGCCTGACCGGCACGGGCGCCGGCGGCATCAAGACGCCCAATATCGACGCCATCGGCCATGACGGTGTGGTCTTTCACAATGGCTATGCCGGCAATGCGACCTGTGCGCCCTCGCGCGCGGCGCTGATGACGGGGCGTTATGCAACGCGCTTCGGCTATGAATTCACGCCCACCGATACCAGATTGCCGGCCTGGTTCCCGACCAGCATCTTCCGCCCCGATGCGATGTTTGCGCGCAATATCGCCGATTTCCCGAACCCGTCGGAACATAAGGCGATTTTTGATGAAGCCGAGGCGGCGCGCGCCGCAGCACCGGGTGCCAAGGGCATGCCGGCCAGCGAAATCACCATTGCCGAACAAATGCGGTCGCGCGGGCTGCACACCATCCATCTCGGCAAATGGCATCTGGGGGAGGCGGCTGGCATGCGGCCCGAGGACCAGGGGTTTGATGAAAGCCTTGGTTTCATCATCGGTGGCCAGATGTATTTGCCCGAAAATGACCCGAATGTCGTAAATTCAAAACAGGATTTCGATCCCATCGACAGGTTTCTCTGGGCCAATCTGCCGTTCGGTGTGCAATTCAACGGCGGCAAGCGTTTTGCCCCCGATCGCTACATGACCGATTATCTGACCGAACAGGCGGTGACGGCGATCAAGGCCAATCGCAACCGGCCATTTTTCATGTATCTCGCCTATAATGCCCCGCACACGCCGTTGCAGGCGCTGAAATCCGATTATGATGCGCTGCCGCAGATCCGCGACCATCGCCTGCGCACCTATGCAGCGATGATCCGCGCGGTCGATCGCGGCGTTGGCCGCGTCATGGCGACGTTGAAGGCCGAGGGGCTGGATGACAATACGCTGGTGATTTTCACCTCCGACAATGGCGGCGCGCATTATATCGGGCTACCCGGGATCAACCGGCCGTTTCGCGGCTGGAAGGCGACATTTTTCGAAGGCGGCACGCATGTGCCGTTCATGATGCGCTGGCCGGGGCGGATCGCGGCCGGCAGCCATTATGACCGGCCGATCAGCCATTTCGACATTTACGCAACCGCCAGCGCCGCTGCCGGTGCGCCCCTGCCGGTCGATCGCAAGATCGATGGCGTCGATCTGCTGCCCTATCTCGGCGGCGCGCCGGGCGACCCGCATCGGGCGCTGTTCTGGCGCAGCGGCAATTATCGGGTGGTGCGCGCCGGCAACTGGAAATTACAGTCGCTCGACCTGCCGCGACAGCAAACACTATATGATCTCGGTACCGATCCGACCGAACAGCATGACCTGGCAGCAGCCAACCCGGCGCTTGTCGCCAGCCTGATCGCCAGCCTTAAATCGCATGATGCCGAACAGGCGCCGCCGGCCTGGCGGGCGCTTATCCGCTCCCCGATTGCGATCGACCGGCCGCTTGGCACGGCCGCTGTCAAAGGCGAACCATATATCTATTGGGCAAATTGAAAAATGCGTTAGTGTTGCTCGCCTGAAGTTCGCCATTTTTGGGTGCGGGCTTCAGAAACAGGCAGGGCTTGGAACCAAAAGGATAGTGTAACACTTAACCATTATATCGAATGGTCTCGAACTTGGGGTTCGGGACACCGGGGTATTAGTATGGCTTTGATTCACGCTTCCACCGACGGGCGCCGGCGGCGTTCCGAACGCAGTCGCGGCAACATCGTTGCAGCCATGCTGGCGCTGGTGGCCGAAGGTGCCATCCGGCCGTCTGCCGACGATGTCGCGATGCGTGCCGGCGTTGGCTTGCGCAGTGTTTTCCGGCATTTCAACGATATGGAAAGTCTTTACGCCGAAATGGCAACGACGATCAGCCGCGGCTATGAAAGCGCGCTGGTGCCATTTGTTGCCAAGGACTGGCGCGGCCGCCTGATGGAAGCCTTTGGCCGCCGCGTCGACGTCTATGACAATTTGCTGGCCTTCAAACGCGCCGCCGATGTGCACCGCCACGAATCGCCGGCGCTGGAGACAAATTACCAGACCGTGCAGGCGTTCCTGCGCAACCGGCTGCAGGCCATTCTCCCCGACGAAATCAAGGCGGATGGCCTGATTTTTGAAACGCTCGACATGTTGATGAGCTTTGAAACCTGGCAACGGCTGCGGCTGGACCAACGCCTGCCGGCAGAATCGGCAAAGCGGTTGATTGAACGGCAGATCGACCTGTTACTGCCCTGATTGCGGCGTTTGTCGGCTCCGTTGCGGCATGATAATGCCGCTTGGCGTGATATTTCAGCAACACAATTTCAAAACAATCGGGTTATGCTGCATTGCAGCTATACAAGGTGGCCCCTTGGCCCCTAGTTTTTGCGCGAGCATCGTATCCCGCCCCGCCGTGATTTTCACGAACGAGAGGTTGGAACGGTAATTGGGAGAGGGACATTCAACCCCAGAAAAGGGAAATGTCCATGCGTCTCGCAACAGGTTTCAAAAATTCCGCCCGCGCCTTTGGCGCCACCACATTGCTGGCAGCCATTGCCGTTTCAGCCATTGCCGTTCCAGCCGTTGCCGCCGAAGAAGCGACCCCTGATTTCAAGGTTTCGGGAACCGGCGCGGTCGTCACCGACTATCGCCTGCGCGGTGTTTCGCAATCCGACAAGGGCTTTGCGGCGCAACTGGCGATCACGGCGGCGCACAAAAGCGGGCTTTATGCCGGTATCTTTTCATCGAGCCTGGCCGGCTGGGGCACGTTTGGCGGCCCGAACATCGAATTCGATCTGATCGGCGGCTTCAAATTCCCGGTCGGCAATGGCGCCATCGATGCGGGGCTGACCTGGTACATGTATCCGGGCGGCGCCGATAAAACCGATTATGCCGAACCCTTTGCCAAGATCAGTGGCACGCTCGGCCCGGTCTCGCTGCTGGGCGGTATCGCCTATGCACCAAGTCAGCAGGCGCTGGGCAGATGGTATTTCACCGGCGCCCGTTACCAGACCGGCATCCCCAATGCGCCTTTTGCCAAAAACGACAATCTTTACCTCTGGGCCGATATTTCGGGCGGCATCCCCAAATTGCCGCTGACACTAAAGGCGCATGTCGGTTATTCGGATGGCAACCCGGGGCTTGGCCCCAATGGCACCAGCATCGCCCCGACCGGGAAATATTGGGATTATCTGTTCGGTGTCGATTGGGCGGTCTATGGCCCCATCGTTTTCAGCATCAATTTCGCCGGCACCGACATCAGCGAACAGGATGCCCTGTACCTGCAGCCCAATCTGTCATCGACCAAGGATGGATCATCGATCGTCAAGGGGAAATTGTTCTTCCAGCTTGCGGCGAATTTCTGATCGGCCGGGGCAGGGCGTTTTTGGTTGCGTCGGCATCGGCCCGCTCGCCGATTGCCCTTGGCGCGGGCTTTCCCTAAACATCACCGCTTCCTGACGCTGGGGGAAGCCGCAGAATGACCAATCCACTGGTCGGAATCATCATGGGATCGACGTCCGATTGGGCGACGATGCAGCATTGCGCCGAAATACTCGCCCTGCTCGGCGTCGCGCACGAAAGCCGCGTCGTCAGCGCCCACCGCACGCCCCGGCGGCTTTATGATTATGCCGGCGGCGCTGCGGCGCGGGGGCTGTGTGTGATCATCGCCGGCGCCGGGGGTGCCGCGCACCTGCCCGGCATGGCGGCGGCACTGACGTCGTTGCCAGTGCTCGGCGTGCCGGTAGAATCAAAGGCTCTTGGCGGCATGGACAGCCGGTTGTCGATCGTCCAGATGCCGGCGGGCGTGCCGGTGGGCACGCTGGCCATCGGCAAGGCCGGCGCCATCAACGCCGGCCTGCTGGCGGCGAGCATCCTTGCCCTTCATGATCCGGCGCTGGCGGCGCGGCTGGCCGATTGGCGACAGGCGCAGGCCGATGGCGTCGCTGAAACGCCGGCATGATTGCACCAGGGTCTACCATCGGCATCCTTGGTGGCGGCCAGCTGGGGCGCATGCTGGCGCTGGCGGCGGCTGCCATGGGTTATCGCGTGCATGTGCTGGCACCCGAGGCTGAATTGCCGGCCGGCGATGTCGCGGCTTTGGTCACGCGTGCCGAATACAGCGACCGTGCCGCGCTCGATGATTTTGCTGCCAGCGTCGACGTGGTGACGTTCGAATTTGAAAATATCGATACCATGGCGATCCACCATCTCGCCGCCCGCGTGCCGGTGCATCCGGCGGCCGCCAGCCTTGAAGTGGCGCAGGACCGGCTGGCCGAAAAAAACTTTGTCGAAGCGCTGGGCGGGCGTCCTGCCGCCTGGCGCGCCATCGACAGCCGCGCCGATCTGGATCTGGCCATTGCCGAACTTGGCCTGCCGGCGGTGCTGAAAACCCGGCGCATGGGCTATGATGGCAAGGGCCAGGCCCGCATCCATAGCCCTGCCGATGCCGATGCCGCCTGGGCAACAATCGCCGGGCAACCGGCGGTGCTGGAGGAATTCATCGATTTCAGCCATGAATTCTCGGTCATTCTGGCGCGCGGCGCGGATGGCGAGATGGCGATCTGGCCGGTGCCGGACAATTGCCATGAGGCGGGCGTGCTCGCCACCAGCCAGCTTCCGGCGGCGCCTGAAATCGCCGTGCATGTGGAGGCTGCAACAGCGCTGGCGCTGCGCGTGGCGACGGCGCTTGGCCATGTCGGGGTGTTGACTCTGGAATTCTTCGCCTGTGCCGATGGCCCGCGTTTCAACGAAATGGCACCGCGTGTCCATAACAGCGGCCATTGGACGATCGAGGGCGCCCGCGCCTCGCAGTTTGAAAACCATATCCGCGCCATCTGCGGCCTGCCGCTCGGCTCGACCGCGCTGACCGCGCCCGACATTTTCATGCGGAACCTGCTTGGCGACGATGTCCATGACTGGGCGACCTTGCTCGCCGACCCCCGCGCCCATCTGCATCTCTATGGCAAAAGCGAAGTGAAACCCGGCCGCAAGATGGGCCATGTCACCTGGCTGTAAGCCGGCAGCTCAAAACCGCGCCGTGGCGGACACGCGCAACTGGCGCGGCTCGATCGGCCGGATGTGGCGGTCCTCGATGCCGCCTGCCGGCTCTCCTGCCAGCCGTGATGCATAGAAATATTCGATTTCATTGTCATGGGCGTTGAGCGCGTTGAGCAATTCGGCGCTGATCAGGACGCGACCCAATTGGTAGCCGATGCTGGCGTTGACGACAGTCAGCGGGTCGGAGCGCACGCTATCATCCTCGATAAGGGCATAGCTGCCAAAATGGCGCACCCGCAGCGCTGCGCTGGCACGTTCATATTTGGCGACGATACCGCCGGCGATAACGGTCTCGATCGCGCCGGGGATGTAATTGGCGCCGTCCGGAAGATCGGAAAGCCGCCCCCGTGAATTTGTATATTCGGCATCGATCGTCAGCCATTTTGCCGGCTGGTAAAAGGCTGACAATTCATAGCCGCGCCGTTTCGAGCTGCCCAGCGCCTCGGTGGTGCCGCCATCGCCGATGAACAACAGCTCGGAATCGATGTCGAGCCACCAATAGGCGCCGGTCAGCGTCAACCCCGGCAGCGGCCGCAGGCGAACGCCGCCTTCATAGCCGGTCGCCCTGACCAAAGGGTCGACCGGGCTGGCCTGATCGCCGGTGTTGGGGTCGATATTGATGCTGGTGCCGCGGGCGTCGTTGGAATGAAAGCCGCGGCCGTAATTGCCATAAAGTTCGGCCTCCCGGATCGGCGTCCAGGCGATGGCCGCCTTTGGGCTGAAGATACCGGCGGTGGATTTGCCCGAATTGGCGGCCAGGTCGGCGCGGACGTCATAGGTATAGCCATCGACGCGCGCCCCGACGATGACGCGCAGCTTTGGCGTCGCTTGAATGCTCGCCTCGCCAAAAATCGCGCCCGAGCCTTCATAGACCTTGTCCCGGCGCACCAGCGTGATGACCTGGCGGACGGCGGTGCGGGCAAGGCTGACGGGATCGATGAAATCATAGCGGCCCTCGGCGCCGATCAGGAAATCGACGGGGACGCCGATGTCGGTCGCAAACTGCTTGTCAACGCGCCCGCCGATGACCAGCCGCTCATCTTGCTGTTCAAATTCATCGCCGTTTATCGGATCGTCGAGAAAATAGGTAAAGTTCGAGGTCAGCCGGAATTTATAATAATGCGCATAGGCGAGCACCGTAAGCGGCTGTTTGCCATCGCCGGTCCAGTTCAGCGTGGCGCCGATCCGGGTCGTTTCGCCGCCAAGGTCGCTGTCGAGAAAGCCCAGCCTGTCGATCAACCCCGCGGTGATGGCGCGCAGCGGCACCTGTTCGGGGGATCGGAAATCGACATGATAGGCGGTGACGCCGGCGCGCAATGTGCCGGCGCCGACGGGCCCCGTCCATTTTGCCAGACCGCTGAACAGCCGCAGGTCCTGGGGCAGCTTGAACGGGCCATTGTCATAGCGGGCTTCGCCGCCGAGCAGCAGTTCGCCCGCCCCCAATCCGGTCGATCCGCCCGCCACCAACCGGTAGAATTCGTTGGTCCCGACCTCGATTTTGGCAAAGGCTGGCGCTGTATCGATGGTCTGGAAACGCGCCGCGCCGGCGGTTGCGAAATCGCCATTGTCGGCGTGATACGGCCCCTTGGCGAAATCGATCTGCTGGACGAATTCTGGGATGACGAAATTCAGATCGAGATAGCCCTGGCCATGGCCGTGGCTGCGCATGTTGATCGGCGCGCCGTCGACAAACACTGCAAAATCGGTGCCATGATCGAGATTGAAGCCGCGCAGGAAGTATTGGTTCGCCTTGCCGCCGCCCGAATGCTGGGTGGCGATAAACCCCGGAATGATCTCCAGCAATTCGCCGACGCGCTGGATCGGCCGGTCGTCAAGATCGACCTTGGCGATCGTGCCTTCGGATGCCGACCGGGCGATGCCGATCAAATCTGCGGCGCGGCCGGTGACGATGATGTCGGGCGATGTCGTGCTGGCGGCGGTCAGGATGACTGCGGACGCATCATTGGCGGCTGCCAGCGTCGCAGCCTGCCCGCTTGCGGCCATTGTCAGCACCGCCAGCACGGTTACGCCAGAAGAGCCGTTCATCGTCACTCCTGTAAGCAGAATCAGGCGAAATTGAATACGCCAGAGCAGCTACGCATGGCCGGCTGGCGAAGTTGCATACAGCTGCGAATTTAGCGTCGCCCGCTTGCAAGAGCGGCTATGCTGACCAAAATTCACGGAGCCGCCGACGATGCAGCGCGTTAACATTTCGATCGACGATGATCTTGCGGCGCAGTTCGATGCGGTGGTCCGTGACCGTGCCTATGCGAGTCGATCGGAAGCGGTGCGCGATCTCGTCAGGCAATGCGTCGATGCCGACCGCCGCGCCGCACGGACCGGCACCTGCGTTGCCAGCCTGAGCTATGTCTACAACCACCGCACCCGGGCGCTGGCGGCGCGCCTGATCGATCTCCAGCACGCGCACCACACGCTCGTGGTGGCGGTCACCCATGTTGTGCTCGATCATGAATCGTCGCTGGAAACAGTGCTGCTGCGTGGCTCGACAGCGGCGGTAGAGGGCTTTGCCGACCGCGTCAGCGCCGAACGCGGCGTGCGTTTTGGCGCCATCAACATGATCGGCGTCGACACCAATGACGACCATGACGAACCGGCGCCGCATCACCACCATGGTCATGCGCACGCCTCACCACATCGCGGCTGACGAACGTAATTCTAGCTGGACAGGCGCTGGATCGCGGCGATGATATGTTCGGTCAGATACGGCTTGGTCAGGAATTCACTTCCAGTCGGCAGTCTGTTGGCTGCGACGTCCATGTGACCCGAAATGACGATGATCGGCATTTGTCGAAAACGCGCCCGCACCAGCGCTGCCAGCGCCAGCCCGTCCATGCTGCCGGGCATGTCGACGTCGGTGAACAACAGGCCGACGGGTTCGACCGCCAATATCCGCAGCGCCGCATCGGCGTCGGCGGCTTCGCAGACCTGATAGCCAAGGTCTTCGAGTTCGAGGGCCGTGTTGATGCGGACGAGCGATTCGTCTTCGACGACCAATATGGTGCGGATCGGGATCAAGGCGCGGTCCGGTGGCACATCAGGGCAGGCTCTCCGGCCCCTGCAAGGTGCCGATCAACAAAACCCTGACGCCTTCCCGGGCGTAATCGATGCTGACCTTGCCCTGAAAATCCGCCGCCAGCACGCGCTTGATCAACCGCGAACCAAAGCCTTCGGTCTCGGGCGGCTTTACCGGCGGGCCGCCGCTGTCCTGCCATTCGAGCCGAAAACCCTGGCCCATGGAAGCATCGCCGGTGTCGATGATCGACCAGCTGATGGCGACCCGCCCGTCCGGCACCGAAAGCGCGCCATATTTGATCGAATTGGTGGTCAGTTCATGGAGCGCCAGCGCCAGCGACAAGGCGCGTCTGGCATCGAGCGTCAGTGGCACGCCGCTGGCGGCAATGCGACCATCCTGGTGTGCGGTCGTGCCGGCGATGACATCATGGATCGGCGCACCGATCCATGATGTGGCGGTCAAAATATCCTGCGCCCGAGCCAGCGCCATCAATCTTTCGCTAAAAGCATCGCGTCTGAGTTTTATATCGTCACCGCGCAGCGTCTGGTTGGCGATGGCCCAGATGATCGCCATCATGTTCTTGTTGCGATGCTGGAGTTCGTTGCGCAGCACCGCCTGATGCGCCTCGGCCTGTTTGCGGTCGGTGATATCAAAGGCGACACCTGGAAAATGCACCGCTTTGCCAGCTGCGTCCAATGCCGCCTGTCCCTGCGCCAATACCCAGCGCACCGAGCCATCGGGCTGCCGCAGCCGATATTCCGATGCGAAGGGTTCGCCCGTTTTCAGCGCCGCGGCGATTTCGATATCCAGTCGGGCCAGATCCTCGATTTGCACATTGGCCAGAAACAGCCTGGCGGGCGCGCCGGCGGCGGTCTGTTGCGGATCGACACCATAAAGCCGGGCAAAGCGTTCATCCGCCGTGACGCGATCGCCAACCACGTCCCAATCCCAGGTGCCGATGCTGTTGCCGGCCGATAACGCCATCTGCAAACGTTGTTCGCTGCTGGCAAGTTCGCGCAGCGCCTGGACCTGCGCCGTTGTTTCCGTGCAGACGCCAAACAGCCCGGCGACATTTCCGGCAACGTCAAACGCCGGGTTATAGGAAAAATTGAAGTTTGCCTCCTGAAGGCGGCCATCGCGCAGGATCTTCAGGCTGAAATCATCCATGCGCACGGGCGCCCCGGCATAGACATTTTCGATTAGCGGTTCGAGGTCGCTCCAGGCCTCTGCCCAGACATCCGCCGTGCGTCTGCCGAGCGCCGCCGGGTGTTTTTCGCCCAAAATGGGGATGCAGGCTTCGTTATACAGCCAGACCTTGTCGCGGCCCCAGGCCATGAACATCGGTTGTGGCGATCCGAGCATGACCGCGACGAGCGCTTTCAAGGCATCGCTCCAGGTCGAGATCTCCCCCAATTCGGTGGCGGCCCAGTCAAAGCGGCGGACAGCGGCGTGCATGCCGTCATCGCCCGGCGGAAAACCGCGCATAGCCCGGGACAATGTCATTCAGGTCCTTGCGCACTTATATGGCAGGGGAAGCTGTGGCGGCGCGTGTTTCGCTGGCGTGTGCCGATCTGGACCATGTACCCACGCCTAGCCCATCGGCGCTGAATGTCCGCTATGGTTTCTGGGGCGCAAAACCTGTCGGTTGGCTGTATCGCCCGCTCTCCGCGTTGCGGCCAAGCCACGCAGTGGCTGGCGTCGGTCCACCTGTCAGCGTGGTTCAACGCACAGCTGACGGCGGCTGAACCGGGGTCGCCCGCCGTTACGATCCCGATTTGACTCCGAAATGAAAAGCGCAGAGCTTGATACTGCTGGCGTCCCCGGGGGTACGGCTGTCCTGCTCGCGCGTCTGTTTTTCCGCGTTCACACAATCCGAGGAATTAAGATGACCAGAATCTTGAATATGCGCGGTCGCGCCTTGGCAATCGCCTTGTTTGGGCTCGGGATCGGGGCGCCCGCATATGCCGCCGACCAAGCAGTCGAGGCACCCATCCGCACAATGATTGCAGCCTTTAACAAGGGGGACGCGGCGCTCGCCAAATCGACTCACGTCCGCTCGCCCATGATCCTCGATGAGCCAACCGCGCCTTTTGCGTGGTCCGGCCCCAAGGCTTTCGACGACTGGATCGCCGCGCTTGGCAAGTCTGAAAAGGCTGCCGGCAAGACTGGCGGCATCGTCACGCTTGGGGCTGCCACGCGCACATCTGTCATGGGCCAACATGCGTATGTGGTGGTTCCTTCGACCTACACATTCAAACAGGCCAGGCGAACGATGCGCGAGACGGGCACGATGACCTTCGGGCTGGTGAAGGAAAAGAACGGGTGGAAAATTCAGGCCTGGACCTGGACCAGCCCGGAAGCAGTGCCGGTCAATCAATAGCCGTCTAGGCCCAGGATCTGCGAATGGCAGCAACCGCGCAAGAGCAGCTTGATGCGTTGTCCATACGCCGATCGTTAAAGCCTTTTCTGGCTCGCAAGCTGGCCGGCTATTGTTAAATGTAGTGTTATCAGGCGGGGGTATTGATGACGGGCTTCGCACGAGCCCTTTCGGACGAACGAGAACTTCGTGAACTCATGGGCGAGCCGATTGCGCAAGCTGTCGTCGACAAGTCTCTGTCAGCGCTCGATCGTCACTGCCGCCTGTTCATCAGCCGCGCGCCGTTCCTGCTCATCTCATCCAGCGATGCCGCCGGACGCGCAGATATTTCGCCCAAGGGCGATCCGGCTGGCTTTGTCCGGGTGCTGGACGATCGCACCCTGGTCATCCCCGAGCGCCCCGGCAATCGACGCTTCGACACGCTCAGGAACATCTTGCAGAACCCGCGCATTGGTCTGATCTTCCTTGTTCCCGGCAAGCGCGAGACGCTTCGGATCAGCGGAACCGCCCGGATCGTGCAGGACGCTGACCTCGCCGCCGCCCTTGGCGTAGGCGGCAAGGCGCCGGACCTGTGCACCGTGGTCGATGTGGAGGAGGCGTTTTTCCATTGCGCCAAGTGCATTGTCCGTTCGAGGCTTTGGAGCCCGGAAAGCTGGCCGCGAACCGATGACCTGCCCTCGCTCGCGCAGACCATGATCGATGCCGCAAGGCTCGATGTGCCTGAGCCAGTCCTGCAACATGTGATTGACGAACATGAGCGCGACCATCTCTATTGATGGTCGGTTTGCTTCGTTGATCGATCGCGGAAGTCTTGCACTGGGCAAGACCTGGCGGCCCTCTCCGCGTTGCGGCCAAGCTACGCAGTGGCTGGCGTCGGGGGAGCGCCTTCGGCTAGGCTAACGAGGTGACCATAACCGATCAATCCCCCAGCACTGGCCTGCCGATGAAGCGCGCCCTGACCTTCATATTCGTGACGGTGCTGATCGATGCCATCGGCTTTGGCATTGTCGTGCCGGTATTCCCCAGCCTGATCGTCACCCTGTCGGGCCGCGATCTGGCCGGCGCCGCGCAGGTCAGCGGCTGGATCATGTTTCTTTATGCGGTGACGCAATTTGTTTGCGGCCCGGTCATCGGCGGCCTGTCGGATCGGTTCGGGCGGCGGCCGGTGCTGCTGGCCAGCCTGATCGCCTTCGGGCTGGACTATCTGGTCGCGGCCTTTGCACCAACGCTGGCCTGGCTGATCGTGGCGCGGCTGGTGGCGGGGGTGACGGGGGCTTCGTTCCCCACCGCCTATGCCTATATCGCCGATATCTCACCGCCCGAAAAACGCGGGGCCAATTTCGGCATCATCGGCATGGCCTTTGGCTTTGGTTTCATCATCGGGCCTGCATTGGGCGGGATCGTCGCGCAATTTGGCCCGCGCGTGCCGTTCATGCTGGCAGCCGGGCTGGCCTTTGCCAATGCCGCCTATGGCTATTTCGTGCTGCCCGAAAGCCTGAAGCCGGAAAATCGGCGGCCGTTCGACCTGACGCGCGCCAACCCGGCCGGTGCGTTGATGCGGCTGCGCGCCCAGCACCCACGGGTATTGCTGCTGGCGGCAACGGTGCTGGTCTGGACGCTTGGCTATCAATCGCTTTATTCGACCTGGAATTATTTCACCATCGAACGTTTTCAATGGTCTGCGGGTCAGATCGGCTGGAGCCTTGCCGCCGTTGGCCTGTCGGGCGCGATTGTGCAGGGGGTATTGTCGCGCCGCTTGCTGCCGCGCTATGGCGCGCGCAATGTCATCGTTGGCGGGGTATTTTCAGCCATAGCCGGCTATCTGATCTATGCTTTTTCGAGCGAGGGCTGGATGATGTATATCGGCATCGCGATCTCCATGTTCTCGGGGCTGGTATTTCCGGCGCTGCAATCGATGATGTCGGCGGGCGTCCCGGCGTCCGAACAGGGTGAATTGCAGGGCGCCGTGGCCAGCATCCAAAGCCTCAGCTCGATCATCGGGCCGCCGCTGATGACCGGCAGTTTTGCCTATTTTTCCAGCGCCGGCGCGCCCGTGTATCTGCCCGGCGCGCCATTCGTGCTGGCGGCGGGATTCAGCCTGCTGGCGCTGGCGGTGTTCCTGCGCGCGCTGGCGATGGGGGCTGGCGCCGGCGAACCGGTGCCGGCGTAGGGCGGGCGATTTCTGTTGCGCGCCGGCATGGAGCAGCATCAAACCCGTCATCCCGGGCTTGACCCGGGACCCAGTTTCACTTGCGCGCAAAAGGAACAACTGGATCCCGGGTCAAGCCCGGGACGACGGCGGGAGCGATGTGTATGCGGGTCGAGGGTCCGCTACCGCACCGTCATCGGCAACCCCAGTTTTGCCAGCTGCGGCTCGACGATCTTGCGGTCGCCAACCACGACCCAGGTGAAATCATCGGTCGATAACAGCCGCGCCGCTTCGTTCAGTTGCGCCGGGGTCAGGGCCTCCAGACGCGGCACCAATTTGCCGTAATAATCATCGCCGCGCTGGAACGTCGCGTTTTTTTCGATGGCGCCCAGCAGCGCGCCGCCGGTTTCGAAATCACCGGGCAGCGAACGGACGCTGTTTTCGATCGTGGCATCGCGTTCGGCGGCAGTGATCGGCAGCGGGCCGGCCAGCGCCTTTACATCGGCGATCATTGCAGCGATCGAATCGCCGGTGCGATCGGCCTGCACCGGCGCCGTGATCTGGAAACTGACCTGGTCGGCAACATCGCCGATGCCCGAACCAACGCCATAGGCCCAGCTTTTGGCTTCGCGGATATCCATGTTCAGCCGCGACGAAAACAGCCCGCCCAAAATGTCATTGGCGGCGCGCAGTGCGATGGGGTCGGTGCTGCCCTTGATCGGCAGCACGACGCCGCCGCGGATATAGGATTGCGGGCTGCCCGGCCGATCAATCAGGATGATACGGCCCCCGTTGGTCGCCGGCACCGCCGGGAAGCTGCGGCTGCCCTTGGCTATGGCCGCATCCGCCTGCCATTTGCCAAAACTTGCCTCCAGCAGTGGTTTCAGCGTCGCCATGTCGATGTCGCCGACAACGAACATCTGCGCCTTGTCAGGGCGAATCCAGCGTTTGTGCCAGGCAACCAGATCATCGCGCGTCACTGCCTTGACGCCGGCTATGGTGCCGGTGCCGGTCGATGGCACGCCATAGGGATGGTCCTTCCCGTAAAGCACAACCGGGAGCGTGCGGCGGGTGATGCTGGCGGGGTCGGATTCTTCCTGCGCGATGGCCGTCAATGTCTGGCTGCGCACGCGTTCGAGATCGGCGGCAGCAAAGGCCGGCCGCTGCACGACATCGGCAAAGAGGCGCAGGCTGGCGCCAAGATTGGGTTTCAAGGCATCCAGTGACAACCGGGTGCGATCCTGCGCGGCACCGGCGCCGATGCTGGCCCCCAGCCGTTCACGCGTTTCGGTAATCTCGGGCCCCGTCAGCCCGCCGGCGCCTTCGTCGAGAAGATTGAGCGCGAGGCCCTGAATCCCCAGCCGGGCGCGATCATCGGCGGCATAGCCCGCATCGAACGACAGCATCAGGCGGACCACCGGCACGCCCGTGCGCTGCGCCAGTTCAACGGTCAGACCATTGGACAGTGTCGCGCGCTGGATGGCCGGCACGCTCAAGGCTGGCGTGCCGCCAAGGGCCGGGGCCGGGGCGCGCGGCGCAATGGCGATGGCGGGCGCCGGCGCTGCATTGCTGCGCGGTGCGGCCTCTGCATCGGCCTTGGGCCGGGCGCCCGGCAATACCGTCAAGCGATAATCGCCTTGCGCCAACCACATGCGCGCCGCCGCTGCAACGCTGTCCGGCGTCGCGGCGCCATAGCGCGCCAGCTCCACCTTGTAATAGCCGGGGTCGCCGGCATAAACCGCGCCTTCGGCAAGCGCCACGGCCTTGCCGCCAAAGCCGCCGACCGATTCGAGGCCGCGTATGGTGCCGGCGACGTTCCTTGTGGCGACCCGGCTGACTTCATCGGCGGTCGGACCCTTGGCAAGGAACAGCGCCAGCAATTCATCGATCCGTGCCTCGACCCTGGCGGGGTCGACGCCCGGCGCAACGGTCACGTCGATGCTCGCCATGCTGATCTTTTCTAACGCCTGCAGACTGCCCGACACCGCTACGGCAAGTTTCTTGTCGCGCACGAGGTCATTATACAGCCGCGAGGAGCTGCCGCCGGCCAATATCGTCAGCGCCACATCGACCGGCACCGCTGCGGCATCGAGCCGGCCGGGGACGATCCAGTTGCGGCTGATGGCAGGCGTCGGGATCTGGTCATACATGGTTTCACGGCGGGTTTCGGTCCATTTCGGCACCGGCGCATCCAGCCTTTTGACGGTCGGGCCGGCCGGGATATCGCCGAAATATTTTTCGACCAGCGTGCGGGCCGTGGCGACATCGATATCGCCGGCCAGCACCAGCACGGCATTGTTGGGGCCATAATTGCTGCGGAACCAGTTACGCACATCGGACATGCTGGCGGCATCCAGATTGGCCATGCTGCCGATGGTCGAATGGTGATAGGGGTGGCCAGCCGGGAATTGTGCCGCCAGCTTGGCATATTCGGTGAGGCCCAGCGGATCATTGTCACCCTGGCGTTTTTCATTCTGGACGACGCCGCGCTGCGTATCCAGCTGCAACTGCGTCACCGCGCCGAGCAGATGCCCCATGCGATCCGATTCATAATATAGCGCCAGCGGCAGCGCCGGGGTGGGCACATTTTCAAAATAATTGGTGCGATCGAACCAGGTGGTGCCGTTCAGCTGGGTGGCGCCAGCGCCTTCCAGCGTCTTGATATAGCTGCCCGTGTTGTTTTCACTGCCGCCAAACATCAGATGCTCGAACAGATGCGCAAAGCCGGTCTTGCCCTGCGGTTCATCCTTTGAGCCGATATGATACCAGACGCTGACGGCAACGATCGGCGCCTTGCGGTCGGTATGGACGATGACGCGCAGGCCATTGGGCAGCGTGAATGTATCATAGGGAATATCGACCGCCTTGACGAGGCTGGCGACAGGCGCCGGCGCGGTGCTGGCGCTGGCGGCAATAACGGTCGCGGGGGTGGCAAGCAGCAAGGCAGCGATGATCGACAGGCGCATGAAATCTCCGGCGTATTGGGGGGTTGTTTGACGCTTGGACCCGTTTTCCCGGGTCAAGCCCCCAAAAAACGCGTCAGATATTATGTTCGTGGGATCATCATTAGCGCAGGCGATGGCGAACTGCCAATTGCCGCAAGCTGAACAAAGCGCGTAATTTTTTGTACAGCCCGCCCTTGCGCCAAATCAGTGCAGCGCGTCGGCGGCCGCCATGTTCAGCCCTGAAGTGCCGGGAACGCGCAGATTGTCCATGCCGGGGCGCCTGGTGGGGTTGGGGAAAGGGCAAGGCCCTGGCATCGCCCCCTCAAGCGATGGCCGCTGCATCATCCAGGCTTTTGAACATCGCCTGATTGTAAAGATAGGCGCGGCGTTTGTCGGCATCGCTGTTCACTTCGCGGATGCCGGCATAATATTCCTCGCGTCGCACCGGATCGCTTGCTTCCATGAGTTTTTTGTTGGCGATGGTCTGGGCCTGGATGAAACTATGCATGACCGTTCGGCGCTGACGATCGAAACGGTCGAGCAGGGCAGTGGCGTCCGCCCCGTCAAGGACGATCTGCGCGAGTTTTTCAGTCAGATTGATGGCGTCATGGATGCCGCTGTTCATGCCCAGCCCGCCCAATGGATTGTTCAGATGTGCCGCATCGCCGATCAGCACGACCCGGCCATGATTATAGCGTGTCGCCACCCGCTGATGCACGCGGTAGATGGTGCGATGGACGGTTTCAACCGCTTCGTCGCTACCCAGCAGCCGGCCAAAGATCGCGTCCTTGTTGGCATCGGATTTCAAATCGGCGTCATTGCTTGCCTCGGGCGCCGACACCAGCACCCGCCACAGCGATGGCACGCGCAGCAATACGTGCCAGTCATCGGGGTCGGCGACATAATTCACATAGGCAAGATCGGGAAAATAATCCTCAAGCGGCAGCTTTGTGGAGAGGCAGAGGAATTTTTCGGGGTAGGTAAAACCGTCGAACCCGACATCGAGCCATTTGCGGACGATCGAATTGGCGCCATCCGCCGCAACCAGATAGCGGCAACGCACATGTTCGATGGCGGTGGGCGTTTCCAGATGGACGTCAACGCCTTCGGCATCCTGGCTGAAATAGACGATCTTCCTGGCAAAACGAATATGGCTGCCAGATTGTTCGCCCAGGCGTTCGGCCAGCAATTTGGCCATTTTCCATTGTTCGCACTGCAGCCGGAACGGGTAGGGCGTGCTGTCCGAAAGCTCCCCCAGGTCAAAGGCCAGAATCTCGCCGGTCTGGCGGATGCGATATTGATAGACCGGCGCCTTCAGCCCCATTTCGAGCATGTCATCGAGGACGCCGAGCCCTGCCAGCATTTCCAGACTCGGCGGGTGAAAGGTCGAGGCGCGCAGATCTTCGGCGGGCTGGCTGTCGGCCTCCACCACCAGCACCTTCAGGCCGGCGCGGGCCATGGCATAGCCGGCAACGCTGCCGACAGGGCCACCGCCAGCGACGATTACATCATAGTCCGGCATCAGCGGCTGATGGTCGGCAATGCCATGACCGGTCCCCTTTTTTCGCGCCCGGTGATCGCAACACGCCACCTCTGCCGTCCGACTAACCGCCTGCAGCCCGTCGCCATCGACACGGCGTCGCGTCTGACCGCCAAGCGGACACATGCACGGGTCGCGGCGCCATGCCGGCCGGCGCGGGCCTAGGCAGGTGCGACAGGCTGGCGTTGCCGGCGCGGCGCGGGCAGGATGAGGCCGATGGATTATCCCTATATTCCGATTTCGGAGCGTTTGCCTCTCGTTTGGCCCAATGGCGCGCGGGTGGCGCTGATCCTGACCTTCAACCTTGAAACCTGGGATCTGACCAAGGATACCGACAAACCTTATTATGCCGGCGGGCCGCCGATCCTGCCCGATGTGCTGCCCGGCCGGGTGCCCGATTTCCCCAATTACAGCTGGCGCGAATATGGCCAGCGTGTCGGCATCTGGCGGCTGTACGACCTGTTCGATGCAATGGGGGTAAAGGCCAGTTGCACGACCAACGCCGTCACCTTCGATCGCCGCCGGGCCATGGTGCAGGGGGCGATGGACCGCGGCTGGGAATTGCTGGCCCATAATTGGGAACAGGGCGAACTGCTCAGCGATTATGCCGGCGACCCTGCCGCCGAACGCGAGATCGTCCTGCGGACGCTGGCCAAATATGAAAGCGAGACCGGCAGAAAGCCGCTGGGCTGGCTGTCGTCATCGCTGCGCGGCACCTTGCAGACCGCCGATATTCTCGCCGAACAGGGCTGCCTGTTCTATTGTGACATCATGAACGATGATCAGCCTTATCTGCTGCAAACCCCGTCGGGGCCGATCGTTTCCATCCCGTATAGTAATGAAATCAATGATTTCACCCTGTTGACGCGGCGCAATTATACAACCGATCAATTCCGCGATATTTTGATCGAGGAGCTGGATGTGCTGCATACCGAAGGCGCGACCACCGGCCGCATCATGAATGTCGGCCTCCACCCGCATGTCTCGGGCCGGGCGCATCGGGTGCGGGCGCTGCGGCAATTCATCGAACATGCGCAATCCCTGCCGGGCATCTGGTGGGCAACGCGCGAGGAAATTGCGCGCTGGTATCTGGCCAATCATGACAGCCATATGCCGGACCAATTGGGGCGGCTGACGCAACCGGACAGGCCCGCATGACCGGCATGCTGAACATTTTCCAGCAGGGCGATCACCCCATGCTGCCACAGGCCAGTCATGATGAGCGTGCCGCCCAGGAATTTGCCAAATCAATGAAGGGTTTTGTGCAATCCGGCCTGTTGCCCGGCCTTGGCCCCGTCTATCAGACGCGCGCGGCAAAGCGTTTTCAGCGCGAGCAGGGACGGGCGCCGGTTGATCGCCACGATATCCGCAAGGCCATGGTCGACGACCCTTATTTCCAGATCTATGCCGCGACCAACCGCATCGCCCAGGAATTGCTCTGGGATGCGGTCATCGACAGTATCGACCGGCAATTGCCGGCACTGGAGGCAAGGGCCAAGGCCCTGTCGGCTGGCGCCAGCGCGCCCCTCGAAACCAGCCCCGATTTTGCGACACCGCGCTATGTGACAGCGCTCGATATCCACTGCATGCCGGGTGGCTATGCCGAAGCCGGCGACATTGCCGCCGGTGCACTTTATGATCGCGGCGTCTATCTGTACGCCATGGGCTATATGGGGCCGGCCAACGACGATATGGGCCGGTCGGTGGCGAATTACCTCCGCCGCAAATACCCCGAATTTCGCCCCTCGCGCATCCTCGACATGGGTTGCACCGTCGGTCATTCGACGCTGCCCTACAAGGAGGCCTATCCGGATGCGGAAGTCATCGGCATCGATGTCGCGGGGCCACAGATCCGCTATGCCCATGCCCGTGCCGCCGGCATGGGGGCGGACGTCGGGTTTTTGCAGCGCAATGCCGAGGCGACGGGCTTTGCCGATGCCAGTTTCGATCTGATCGTCAGCCATATCCTGCTGCATGAAACCAGCGGCAAGGCGATGCCGGCGATCATCCGCGAATGCCATCGGCTGTTGAAACCCGGCGGCCTGATGCTCCATGCCGATCTGCCGCCTTTTGACCTGATGGACCCGTTCACCCAGTTCATCCTCGACAATGAAACCTGGTATAATAACGAGCCATTCTGGGGCGCCATGCGCGAGATCGACCAGATTGCGCTGGCCAGGGCTTCGGGATTTCCAACGCCTCGATTCGATACGGCGCCGATGGCGATCATGGAATTTGCAGCGGCGACTGAAAGCTATACCGCCGATGCCGCCGAGGCACTCGAAAACCGCGATTTCACCGCCGGCGAATATGCCCCCGGCGGCGGCTGGGAAGTCTTGATCGGGCAGAAACCGGCATGACCATGCGGCGCACCGCGCGCGGCAAGCGGCCGCAATTCAGCGACCCGGCGATGGACCAGGCGATGGCGATGATCATGGTGCTGGCGCAGGAACATAATGTGCTGCGCGACAGGCTGGATACGCTGGAGCTGGTGGCGACCGCCCATGGCCTGTCGGACGCGATCGAGGCCTATCAACCGCCGCAACAAGTACTCGAAGCGCGGGAGACAAGGCGGCAGGCATTTTTTGCGCGGCTATTCTATCTCGCCCGAAAGGACGCCGCCGAAGCCCGCGACGCCGATAGCAGCGAAACCTATGCCGACACGCTCAGCGCCATTGCAAAAGGTTGATCCCCATGGCCACACAGCTTCGCAATTCTCCCTCGCTGATCGAGGCGCTGACCACCGCCATCGGCGCGCCGCATGTGCTGCTCGATGAAGTAGATCGACGCTTTGCCGGCACCGATTGCTTCAATGCGCGGGAAATTCCGGTGGCGGTGGTGCGGCCGGGCAGTATCGCCGAACTGCAAGCGGTGGTTTCGGCCTGTGCAGCGGCGGCCGCCCCCATCACCGTTCGTGGCGGCGGCGCCAGCTACACCGATGGCTATCTGCACACGCGCCCCGGCGGTGTCACCATCGACACCTGCCGGCTGAAGGCCATGGCGGTCGATGAAACCAATGCCATCGTCACGGTCGAGGCCGGCGTTACCTGGGCCGAATTATATGAAGCTTTGAAACCACTAGGCCTGCGCACGCCGTTCTGGGGGCCGTTTTCGGGCCTTGCCGCCACCATCGGTGGCTCGATGTCGCAGAACAGCGTGTCGCACGGCACCGGCATTTCGGCCGAAAGCCTGGTTGGTTTCGATATCATCACCGGCACCGGCGAGCTGCTGTCGACGGGCAGCAGCGGCAGTAGCGGCAGCAGCGAGCGCGGCAGCGGCGCGGCATTTTTCCGCCATTTCGGCCCCGATCTGGCAGGTCTGTTCACCGGTGATTGCGGTGCGCTCGGCGTCAAGGCCCGGATCACCTTGCAGCTGCTGCGCCGGCACGAAGCCTTTGAGGCGGCGAGCTTCAATTTCACGTCGTTCGATGCGATGCACAGCGCCATGCGCTTGATCGCAGTCGAGGCGGTTACCGATGAAAATTTCGGCCTTGATGCGACCTTGCAACAGGGCCAGCTTGGCCGGCAGGCAGGGGTGGCCGCCAAGGCCGAAATCGCCGCCAGTGTGCTGAAATCCGCCAGCTCTTTTGGCAGCGGCGTCAAAAGTCTCGCAAAAATGGCGCTGGCCGGGGATCGCGACCTGAAGGCGGCGACCTATGCGGTGCATTTCCTGTCCGATGGCCGCGACGCCGCCGAAGCAAAATCCCGCATCAACGTCGTCAGGCGCATCGCTGCGGCGCATGGCGATGAAATCGCCAACACCGTGCCCGTCGTGGTGCGCGGCATGCCGTTTGCGCCGCTGACCAACGCGCTCGGCCCCAAGGGTGAGCGCTGGGTGCCGATGCACACGTTGTTGTCGCACACCGCGGCGCCGCTATTCCACCGCGCGCTGGAAAATCTTTGGGAACAGAACCGCGCCACCATGACGGCGCACAGCATCACCAAGGGCGGCATGTTCATGACGGTCGGCTCGGCGTTCCTGTATGAACCGACATTTTACTGGCCCGATGCGCGCAGCATTTTTCATGACCGGATGGTGCCCGCCGATCATCTGGCCAGCCTGCCGCGCTATGCCGCCAATGCCGACACCCGCGCCGTTGTCGACGATCTGAAACACCAGGTCATCGCGCTGATGCACGCCCATGGCGGGGCGCATTTCCAGATCGGCAAGGTCTATCCCTATCTGGATGGCCGCAACGCTGCGTCTGTCGCCCTGCTGCGCGCCGTCAAGGCGGCACTCGACCCGCAGGATATCCTCAACCCGGGGGCGCTCGGACTGTAGCGCCTGTTGCGCTGGGGGGCGCGAGCTTTTGCTCGCCCCCCACAGACTTTCATCACCGATCGCGCGTCAATGCGTTTCCTTCGCCGCATCTGTGGCGGCGTCGACCTTGCGCCCGGCGGTCCTGGCGGCGTCCACCGTTGCATCGGCGGCCTTGCCGGCATTGACGGCCGTGTCATTGGCGGCACCCTGAACCGCGTCGCCGGCATTGTGCGCGGCATCGGCGGCATCGGTTTTGGTTTGTGACGAACAGGCCATCAGGCCAAGGCTGGCCACAGCGAGACCAGCCAGAATGTGAATGCGCATCGTCAATTCCCTTATAAATATCCGTTCAGCGCATCAGACGCTGCGCCGGCCGGTCACCAGCTGAAAAACCCCGACAATCAGGGCGATGACGAGCAGAAGATGTATCAAACCGCCGCCAACGTGCAGGAAAAATCCCAGCACCCAGAACAGCACCAACAAGCCGACCAGTGTCCAGATCATGGCCTCGCCCTTTCAAATCCAAAAATCAATCGTCCAGTGCGTCGCGTACACTATCCTTGGCGCCGCCGACAGCATTCTGGACCTTGCCGGCCAGTTTTTCGGCCTTGCCTTCGGTCTGCAACTTGGCATCGCCAGTCAGCTTGCCAACGCCTTCTTTGACAGTCCCTGCAACTTGCTTGCCGACGCCGTCGATACGATCCTTGTCCATGGCTTTGTCCTTTCTGACGATCAGGGCTTGATGCCCATGTTCGATAACGCCGGACCGGCGTATTGGTTGCGCGCCCTGCAAAAATGTCTGGCGCCAGGGGAAATTCCGGCATGATGGATCAATCGGCGAAAAACGCCCCGGCGACGCCCGGATAGACGATCGGGCTGGCCGTGCCATCGCTGCCCAGCGCCGATACGCCAAAGAACCAGCTGTCGATATCGATGCCTTTCAGCGTCAGCATCGATGCGTCGGCCGGCACATCGCGGCTGAATTTCCAGGCTGCCGCTGTCGTTGGCCGCCACCAGATGCGATAGCCGATAGCGCCTGCCACGGGTTTCCAGCTGATCGTCGTATCGGGCGATACCTGCCCGGCGATACTGACGCCGGCGGGCGGGGCAGGGGCCGCCGCCAGTGCCGACAGGCTCATGATGTTCAACCGTGTCACCTTGGCCAGATAGGCAAAATCGACGCCGGCAATGAGATCGCCATAGCGGCGCGTTCCTTCGCTGCGGATATTCTGGTGCTGGCGATCGTAATTTTCCTGCCGCTCGGTAATACGCACGGCCGGAAAGCCTGCCTCCAGCATCGGCACCTGGTCGCCGCCACGGCCAAAGCGATCGGTGCGCCAGACCTGTTCGACCGCCAGCCCCGGCACCTGCAAGCCGGCGATAAAGCGCGACAGGTTGCGCGCCGGGCTGTCGACCTCACCACCATTGTAACGGCGGCGATTGGCCTCGGCCGGGGTTTCGGTGGCCCTGGTGCCTTCGGAAAATACCCGCACGGTGCGGTCGTCTCTGGCGCCGCCGGAGCCGGTTGTATTGCCGATGATGTCGTTGTTCAGCACCGCCTCCACCCGCCAGCCCCTGGCCCGTGCGGTTTCGGCGAGCAGCTTGCCGCCGAGCAGGCCCTGTTCCTCCCCCGACAATATCGCATAGACGATGGTCGCTGGAAATTTCCGCCCCGACAGGCTGCGCGCCGCCGCCAGCACCGCCGCCGTGCCGCTGCCATCGTCATTGGCGCCCGGCGCATCGCCCTTTGCATCGAGCGGGTCGCTGTTGCGGCTGTCGATATGGGCCGACATGATGATGACGCGATCGGGGTCGCTATTGCCCCTTTGGATGGCGAGGATATCGACGATTTCGGCCGGCACCGGCACCCGGTCGCTGGTCATCATCTTTGCCGGCAATTCAATGGTCAGGCAGCCGCCACAAGCGGCCGATGTGGCGGCCAGTTCCGCCGCCGCCCAGCGCCGAGCCGCACCGATGCCACGCGTCGGCGATTGCGTATCGGACAGGCTGTGGCGGGTGCCAAAGCCGACAAGTTTTTCGATGCTGGCGCGCAGCGCTGCGGGCGAAACCGGTGGCGGCGGCGCGGCAGCGACGTTGACGATCAGGGCCATGGCGATAATCGGGCGGATGCTCATCATCCAAGCCTGCCATGTCGGCACCGCGGCGGCAAGCCGGCGGGCGGGCACCGCTATCAGACCTTTTGTACGACCGGTGGCGGGACGAACGGCGCCAGCAACTGCCGGTGCAGCGCCGCTGGCACCGGCGTATCGGTGCCATATTCGGCCGGCCAGTGGCGCGGCAGGTAAAATGTGCCGAACACCCTGTCCATCACGGGCAGCATGGCCGCATAATTATGGTCGATATGGTCGCGCCGGCTGTGATGCCAGTGGTGAAAGGCCGGCGAACTCAGGATTTCTTCGAACCAGCCCAGCCGCCAGCGCAGATTGGCGTGGATGAAAAAGCTCCAGAGCGACCCGATGAACAGCACCAGCGCCGGCACCAGCGTCGGGTTGGGGCCAACGGTCGACGCAAGGCCGCTGGCATAAAGCAGCGCCAGGCCACAAAGCCGGGTAAAGACGATATCGACCGGATGAGCGCGGGTATTGACCAGAAAGTTGATCGTTTCGGCGCTGTGGTGGATGGCGTGAAACCGCCAGAGCAGCGGAATTTCATGGCTCAACCGATGGCCCCAGTAAAAACCGATTTCACCGACGATCATCGCTGCGATCATGCGTGACCAGAGCGGCAGCGCGGCCGTCGCCGTCGTCAGCCAGGCGGGCAGGATCGCATGGACGATCGCCACCAGCGCCGCCGTCGGCGGGCCAAGGATGAACACGACCGTCAGGCCGTTGAGGAAATACCAGCCAAGGTTGGTCGTCCAGCCCGGGGCAAGGCGCCGCGCCGGCTGGACGGCAAAGAAATGTTCCAGAGGCACGAACAGCGCCACCATCAGCGCCAGCGAAATGGCGCTGCGGACGAGCGGCAGCAGATAGGCCGAACCGCCGAGCATGGAAACAAGATAGGCCTGCATCGAATATCCCTGTATCAACGTCTCTGCCCCGGCGAGGGCGGCGAGAAAAAGCGGGGCCGGGCTGGAAATCCCGGCCCGACCCCGTTTCATCACGTCGGATCACTGCGTCTGTACGGCGCTATCCGATAGTGTCGTGCTTTGACGGCGCAATCAGGCCGTGATGGCGCGACGACGACGGGCAGCAAAGCCGATCATGCCAAAGCCGCTGATCAGCATTGCCCAGCTGGCCGGTTCCGGCACGGCGCCGGCTTCCGGGCTGAAGGTCACGCCATCGAGCAGGGCGAATGGCGGCACCGGCTGATTGCCATAGGCAAGGAACGACAGGGTTTCGGTCGTATTGTTGGCGATGAAGTTATAGCTGGCCTGGAACCAGCCGGAAAAGCCATGGTTCGGCAGGGCATAATCGGCTGTCGTAGCGCTTTGCCCGGCAAAGCTGACGGTCAGATGCTGGATCGTTGGGCCATCGAACGTGAATTGCTGCGCATAGCCGTGGTAAAAGCTGACAGTGTAGGATTTATTGACGGTCAGGCCGGTGATGACCTGTTCGACAGGCTGGATCTGGAAGGCACCGTCAAGGGCGAGGAAATTGCCGCCCTGAGGGCTGCTCGCTGGCAAGCCATTGGCGGCGCCATTGCCTGGGCCCCAAAGCTGCAGATTGCCGAACTGACCCGATACGCCTGTGGTATCGGCTTCGCCCGAACCAAAGGCAAATGTATAGCCGCCGTCCGGAACATTCCAGCCAGTGGCGATGGTGTTGGTGGTCAATTGGCCCGTGCCATTGGTCAGCGTTTCAAAGCCGCCATTCGTAAAGCTGTTGGCAAATGCCGGCTGGGCGGCAGCGACAAATGCGCCGGCGATCAGCAGGAGGTGAAGTTTCATTTTTGCGACCCTATCTTTGTGTAAAGTGTGTTTCCGGCGTCAACCAGGGCATCCGGTTGCCCGTTTGATGGACAGTGCGATACGATCATGTCAGACCACATTGCCCATGCAAAACTAAAAGCAAGAAACGTGCCATATTATTGAAAATTCAAAATAGCATTCGTTTTCAACGTGATGATGGTTTGTGCTAACATAAACAATTAGTAATGTGTAAAGCCTGCTTTACACTTCGTTTTGCCAGGAGCTGACTTTTGATACATCCATCGCGCGATCGGCGCGCGGAGCAGCGGCGGCTGAGGCCATGACAGGCGCGCTTGATGCCATCATCATCGGCGGCGGTCATAATGGGCTGGTCTGCGCCTTTTACCTCGCCCGCGCCGGGTTGAAGGTCCGCGTGCTGGAGGCGCGCGGCATGATCGGCGGGGCCTGTGTTACCGAGGCATTCGCGCCGGGATTTCGCAATTCGACGGCAAGCTACACCGTCAGCCTGCTCCGCCCGCAGGTGATTTCTGACATGCGGCTGGCGGACCATGGTTTTCGCGTCATCGAGCGGACGATTTCAAACTTTTTCCCGCTCGATGACGACTATCTGAAACTGGGTGGCGGCACGGCGCGCACGCAGGCTGAATTCGCGCGGTTTTCGGCAAGGGATGCAGCCGCGTTGCCGGCCTATGAGCAGGCGCTGGAACGCGTCGCCGATGTGCTGCGCAGCCTGTCGCTGAAAACCCCGCCCAATGCCGGCGGCGGCGTCCGGGCGCTGCTGGCGGCGATCGCACAGGCGCGGCCGATTGCGGGGCTTGGTCTGGAGGCGCAGCGCGATATCATCGACCTGTTCGTCAAATCGGCGCGGGATTTTCTCGACGGCTGGTTCGACAGCGCTGCGGTCAAGGCGGCGTTCGGGTTCGATTCCATCGTCGGCCATCATGCCAGCCCCGATACGCCAGGCTCGGCCTATGTGCTTCTCCACCATGTCTTTGGCGAAGTGAATGGCAAGAAAGGCCAATGGGGCCATAGTGTTGGCGGCATGGGCGCGATAACCACTGCGATGGCGCGGGCCTGTGAATTGCAGGGCGTTGCGATCAGCCTTGATAGCCCGGTGGCGCGGGTGCTGGTCGATGGCGGCAAGGCGGTCGGGGTCCGGCTTGTCAGCGGCGAGGAAATTACAGCGCCAATCATCGCCGCCAATGTCGGCCCGGCGCTGCTGTTCCGGCGATTGCTCGATGGCAGCGACCTGCCGGCCGAATTCAACCGGCGCATGGCCAATTACCGCACTGGCTCGGGTACTTTCCGGATGAATGTCGCGCTGTCGGAACTGCCGGATTTTTCGGTGCTGCCCGGAAAAACCGTTGCCGAACACCATACCGCCGGCATCATCATCGCGCCGTCGCTGGATTATATGGACAGGGCCTTCACCGATGCCCGCGCGCTTGGCTGGTCCCGCCAGCCAATCGTTGAAATGAAGCTGCCGACAACAGTCGATGACAGTCTGGCGCCCAGGGGTTTTCATATCGCCAGCCTGTTCTGCCAGCAATTTGCGCCGCAACTGCCGGATGGGCAAAGCTGGGATGCTGCGCGCGAAGCCGCCGCCGATTGCATTATCGATACCGTCACTGCCCATGCGCCCAATTTCAAGGCCTCGGTGATCGCCCGGCAAATCCATTCGCCGCTCGATCTGGAGCGCAAATTCGGGCTGATCGACGGCGATATATTTCATGGCCGGATGAGCCTTGACCAGCTTTACGCCGCCCGGCCGATCCTGGGGCACGGCGATTATCGCGCGCCGATCAAGGGGCTGTATCTGTGCGGATCGGGCAGCCACCCGGGCGGCGGCGTCACCGGCGCACCGGGCCATAACGCGGCGCGCGAGATTTTGCGCGATCAAAGGCGCTGGTTCTAGAGCGTGATAACATTAGGCAGGATTGCCAGGACGGTGTTGATTTTGGTGCGTGGCAAGGAGCGCGGAAAGCAGCGATGCAGCGCATCGCTGCCCCAAGCTTCTTTGGCTCGCGACGCCGCCAGGCGCCAAAAGCGAC
>JBBRIC010000014.1:0-38339 GCA_038221665.1 Sphingomonadales bacterium | reverse complement strand
GTTCGAAGACTGGACGTCGGTGCTAGGATCGGAACGACTGACCGGCGCGCTGCTGGACAGGCTGACCCACCACGTCAGCATCCTCACTATGAATGGCGACAGCTATCGCCTCAAGGAATCCGCCGGCCGTCGCCGCGCCAGCGCCATGAACCCGGAAACCGGCGAAATTACCCAAGGCTGATCCCCGTTGCAGGGAAGGCTTTGCAAAAAGGCCCCCGATCGGGGGCCTTTTTGCAAACAACCGTGCCGTATCGAAAATGGCCTGCTTTTACGCCGCCACACTGGCCTAAAATCCGACCGGCGTTGACATGTGAGCATGATCAGGGCGCAAAAGGCCGTTGTGCGCATCGATCGACGCTCTTGCGCTGGTGCGTGGGACACATCTAGGCAGTCCTTCGATGCTTCCCAAACATGTTCGGTGAATATTCGATATGGCCGCGGTCGATGACCAGAAATCAATGCCCCAGGAACATTTCGATGACTTTTTGCTGCATCGCCTTGCCGTCAGGATCGGCGCCGGTCATCAAACGGCACAAATCCTCGGCCCATGCCGAGGTCCGGATGCGAATCGGCGGCTGTGTTAATTCGATGCATTGCATGACGACAGCGGCGACCGCGTCGCTGGTTTGATAGGCAGTCATGCCGCAGGCGCGGGCCGTGGCGAGATATTTTTGTAGCAGTGGCAGATATTCATCCTCCAGCAGGCCACCGCTTGCAGCCATCTGCTGCATCGTCGTCCTGGCGAATTCCGACTGGATGCCGCCCGGCTCGACCGACGAAATGTTGATGACATGCCCCGATCGAGCCACCCGCATGGGCGGCAATACCGCCTTGGTGCCGCGAACGACCCCCATGAAATTGACGTCCATGATCCGTTCGATATCTGCGAGCGCGGCCTGTTCGATCGATCGCGCAAAGCCGGCGCCGGCATTGTTGACCAGCACGTCGATCCGACCGTCCCCAGCGATGATCGTCGCTACCGCCGCATCGACGCTGGCCGCAAACTGGACATCGAGCGCGAGGGTTTGGAGGGCCACACCAGCCGCCTGCGCCAGTGACGATCAGGCGGATGGCGGCTCGATACCCATGACGCCCGGCTCCAGGGGTACGCGCAGAATGTTGAGCACGGCTGCAACCATAAAATAGTTGCCGATCGTGTTGATCAGCTCGACAAAGGCATCCTCGCCGATGCCGGTGACGAGCATTGCATAGGTCGCGTCATCGAGATCGCAGTCATATTTCATCTGATCGACCATTTCGATCGTCGCGGCCTCCAGTGGCGCCCAACCGGGCGCAGCGCTGCCCGTCCTTATTCGCTCGATTTCAACGTCGGTGATCCCGATTTCACGCGCAATGCGCAGATGCTGGCCCCATTCATAATCGCATTTGCAAAGACAGGCGACCCGCATGATCGCCAGCTCGCGCAGCCGGGGCGGAACAGTTGACAGCGCCATTATGTAAAGACCGAACGGCTTATAGGCCTTGAACAATTTCGGGTTGCGCAACGCGACGCGGAAAATGTTGGGCAATTGGCCATCGCGCCGATAGTTTCTCACCATATCGTGCTGTTCATCGCTCATCTGATCGTCGCGCAGCGGTTTGATGCGCGGGGCGCGGGGCGCGCGGGACATTGTAGATCCTTCCTTTCAAAAATTCGGCAGGCACTGACCGCAAACAGCTATCGGCGACAGCGGCGCGCGCCAAAGCCAAATTTGTGATGACCGGGCATGACTGACGCAAATAGCGCCGGAAAAGGACGCTGATCGAAGCGTTAGTCCCAATGCGATCTGAGGAATCGCCCGGTCCGCGCCAGTGCCGCGCCACCCTCTGGCAACAGCATGTGATAGGCCTGGAACACATGCACCATCTCGGCCCAGACCTCGATTGTCACATCGACACCCGCAGCTCGGGCGAGTCGGTCAAAAGACAGGCTGTCGTCGAGCAACACCTCGTCCGATCCGACCTGCACCAGCATCGGCGGCAAGCCGCGCAGATCAGCGAGGCCCGGTGATGCGGCCGGATCATCGGCCGGATGATCACCGAGATAGTCGGTCGCCAGGCGCCGCAGCACTTCGGGATGGATCATCGGGTCGATAGCGGCCTTGGCGACATAGCTGTTCGCAGTGCAGCGCAGATCGAGCCATGGGCTGTAAAGGGCAGCAGCATCGGGCAGGCGCAGCCCCAAGTCACGCGCCGCGATCATCGCGCCAAGCGCCAGCGCCCCGCCGGCGGAATCGCCGATCACGGCAAGTTTTCGAACATCGGCCATGGCAGCGACCGCCGCATGGACCGCATTGCAATCCTCCTGCCCGGCCGGAAACGGATTTTCCGGCGACACACGATAATCGATCACAAGCGTCCGCGCCGCTGCATGGCGGGCGATTTCGCCGGCCAGCCCCCGGTGCGTGGTGCATGATCCCAAGCTGAAGCCGCCGCCATGCATCCAGATGACGACATGATCGTCGCGACTGCCGGGTGCCGTTACCCATTCACAGCCGACCCCGGCGATGCTGACGGGGCGGTGCGCGATATCGGCTGGCGGCGCCAGCCGCCGGGCCATCGCCGTCATGTTTGAGCGGCGGGTGGCAACATCCACAACGGCGGCAGTTGGCGGGCCGCCCAGCATTGCCCGGAATTTTTCGATCGGGCGCAGGTCGGTCATGATCAGCGATCTCGGTTTGCGTCGGTGCCGCCGACGGCGCTGTCGATCAGCCGTTGCTGGAAAACTGCCAATGGCGCCATGATATTCACCCGACCGATAATGCGCATGCTGAAAATCAATTCCCCTGGCGCCGGTAAACCGGCTGGAAGCAGGCTATCATCGATCCGGCAATGGGAACATGGGGGCTGTCATGCGGTTGAAAGACAAAATCGCCATCGTCGTCGGGGCCGGGCAAAAAGCCGGCGAAACCATTGGCAATGGCCGGGCAACCGCCATCCTGTTCGCCCGCGAAGGTGCGACCGTGTTGTGCGTTGATCGCAATGCCGCATCGGTCGCGGAAACCTGCCGGATGATCAGCGACGAAGGCGGCGTGGCAAGTTTCATGGTCGCCGATGTTACCACCGAGCCAGATTGCAAGGCCATCGCCGATACCGGCATCGAACGCTATGGCCGCATCGATATTTTGCAGAACAATGTCGGGATTGGCAGCGGGGACAAGGGACCAACGTCCATCGAACTCGAAACCTGGCACCATATCATCGATACCAACCTCACCAGCATGCTGCTGATCTGCAAACATGTGCTGCCGCACATGCGCAAGGCCGGGCGCGGCGTCATCACCAATATTTCGTCGGGTGCGGCGGTGATGTCGGTCGGCCTTGTCGGCTACAAGGTATCCAAGGCCGGCGTAAACGCCCTGTCGCACACGATTGCGATGGGCAACGCCAAATATGGCATTCGTTGCAACACGATCATGCCGGGCTTGCTCGACACCCCGATGGCCATCGAAAGCCATGCCGAAGCCCGCGACATCGACCGCGCGACACTGCGGGCCGAACGCGACAGCATGGTGCCGCTGCGCGGCAAGATGGGCGATGCCTGGGACACCGCCCATGCCTCGCTGTTTCTCGCATCCGATGAGGCGCGGTTCATAACCGGCGTGATCTTGCCGGTCGATGGCGGGCAATCCGCTCGTATCGGCGTCTAGGAGGATCGAAATGCACCCTTCCAGCCATGCCCGCAGCGCGCCCGATCGCCCGGCCTATATCATGGTCGATAGTGGTGAGGTCGTCACCTATCGGCAACTCGATCAACGTTCCAACCAGGCTGCGCAGCTGTTTCGCCACCATGGCCTTGTACGCGGCGACAAGATTCTGATCTTCCTGGAAAACCATGCCCGCTTCCTTGAACTATGCTGGGCGGCGCAGCGCTCGGGGCTGTATTTCACGCCGGTCAGCGCGCGTCTGACCGCAACCGAAATCGATTATATCGTCGCCGACCTGAAGCCGAAACTGTTCTTCACCTCGACAGCGCTCGTCGAAACCGCGCGGGCCGTGACCGCGCTGCGCGCCGGCATCTGCAAAAATTTTCTGGTCGATGGCGGCGCCGACGGTTTCGTCAGCTATGAAACAGCGCGCGATGGCTTTCCCACAGCGCCCATCGCCGATGAATCCTGCGGGATCGATCTTTTATATTCGTCGGGCACCACGGGGCGGCCAAAGGGTGTGAAGATTGCCTTGCCCGAAGGCCCGATTGACACGCTGGCGGCGCGCTGGACGGCCTATCACACGGTCATGGGCTTCAATGAAAACTCGGTTCACTATGTCCCCTCGCCGCTATATCACGCCTTGCCGATCCATCATGCCATGGTGGCGCAAAATTATGGCGGCACGGTTCTCATCATCCAGAAATTCGATCCCGAAGCGGCGCTGCGCCTGATCGCCCAATACCGGGTTACCCAATCAAGCTGGGTCGCCACGATGTTCATCCGGATGCTGAAATTACCCGAAGCCGTCCGCCGCCGCCATGATGTCTCCAGCATGATCGCGATGGTGCATGGCGCCGGCCCCTGTCCCATCCCCGTCAAAGAAGCGATCATCGAATGGTTTGGTGAGATCGTCCATGAAACCTACGCCAGCACCGAAGGCTTTGGCTCGGCGACCATCACGGCAACCGAATGGCTTGAGCACAAGGGCTCGGTCGGGCGGCCGATGCTTGGCGCTGCCCATATCGTCGATGATGAAACTGGCGAGGATGTCGGGGTCGGTGAAATCGGCACCATCTATTTCGAAAACCCGCGCAAGGTCGAATATCTGAACGATGCCGCCAAGACCGACAGCGTGCATCACCCAAAAGGCTGGGCGACAGCCGGGGACATCGGCTATCTGGATGCCCAAGGCTATCTTTACCTGACCGATCGCAAGGCCGACATGATCGTTTCGGGCGGCGTCAACATCTACCCCCAGGAAATCGAAAGCGTGCTGCTTCTCCACCCAAAAGTCGCTGATATCGCGGTATTCGGCATTCCCAACGAAGATTTTGGCGAGGAAGTAAAGGCTGTTGTCGCGCCAGCAGATTTCGCCGACGCCGGCCCCGAACTTGCGGCCGAGATCATCCAATATTGCAAGGCCCGGCTTTCGCCGCTGAAGGCGCCGCGTTCGATCGACTTCTTGCCCGTGCTGCCGCGGCACGAAACCGGCAAACTCTATAAACGGCTGCTGCGCGATCCCTATTGGGCCGGCAAGGACCGCAACATCAATTAGGCGGCACGCGTCCGGCACATATGCAGCAGGTAACCCGCGTTGAAAAACAGGGCGACCCGGCCTTGGGTCGCCCGAGGGGGAAGCAGCGGGCCGGTGCCGACTCCATTTGACTGCAAGCGCGTGTAATCCCGAAAAATCAGAATTTCACATCGACGCTGAACTGGAAAAAGCGCGGATCGTTCAGATAGGCATAGCGTCCGCCGGTCTGCAAAATCGTCGCGGTGATGAACGTCGGCGTCGTGATATTGGCGAGATTGGTCACTGAAAATTTGGCGCCATAGCGATCGTTCATGGTGCGAACACCGATGGAGCCACCAACGAGGACATAACCGTCGGCGATCTGGGTGGGGTCACCTTGCGATCCGGCATTATAGTCGCTGATCAGGCTGGTATTTACATTCAGGACACCGCGCAACCCGGTTCCCGGCAGTTCCTGATCGACGTTCAGATTTACCGATGCCTGCCAATGCGGCGATGATGGCAGATCCTTGCCTGAAAATGGCCCGGCCAACGGAATGCTGCTCAGATCATTTGGAAAGCGCGCGATATTATGCGCGACGGACGCATCTAGCGTGAAGCCTTTTGCCGGCGCCGCGACCAGTTCGAGCTCGAAACCTTTTGCGGAGGCGGGCACATTGATGATCGTAAAGCTGACGCCGTTGAATGAGTTCAACTGAAAATTCGAATAGTTCATCTTGTAGAGCGCCGCGTTGAAGCGCAGCCGGTTGTCCAGCCATTGCGATTTGAAGCCGATTTCATAGGCATTGACGGCTTCGGGGCGGAATCGCGACAGATCGGTCACCACCCCGAAACGATCATCGATGGATTCGCGGTCGAGATTGATCCCGCCGGCCTTGTAGCCGTGAGAATAGCTGAAATAGGCGTTGGCGTTTTCGCTGAACTGATATTGCGCCTTTGCCGTTCCGGACCATCCCGTTTCGGTCAGTTTCTGATCTATGCTGCGGTTAAAGCACACCGATGCGATATGCGTTACCGAACAAAATGGATCATTGACCGAAAATATGCCCGGAACCGATGGCGCCACCACGGCTGCGCCATTGTGGATGGCAACGCCATGTTTGTTGGAATGATTATAGCGAATGCCGCCGGTTATCTGCAGGGCATCGGTAATGTTGAAACTATCCTGGGTGAAAAACGAATAGCCGCGGTTGGTCTGATAGCCGATTTGATTAAAGCCCTGGCCGGTAAAGCTGCCCAAAGGCACAAATCGTGGCGCCGCCCCGGCAAACTGGGCAAATTGCGGCCCCAACCTGATGTCGGAACCAAAATCGATCTTTTCATCGAACAAAAAGGCACCGATCAGCCATGTCAGCCGATCCTTCTGGCCGCCAAGCTGCAGTTCCTGGGTCTTTTGCTTGATCAGCTGATTTTCGGGCAATGGCCGCAACACATCATAGCCAACCAGATCGAGATCATAGGCACGGCGCGACCGGTAATCGCGCCAGGCCGTGATCGATGTCAGCTTTGCACCGCCAAAATCATAGGTGATTTCGCCGGTTACACCGCCATCCGTGGTTTTTTCCGATGGGTCGGTGTTGACCTGTACCTGCCGGGTGCCCAGATCATTGTCGGGCGCACGAAAGGCGCCAAGTGTCGCAAATATCGGATCGAATGCGGCGGGCGTGGTTTTTGGCTGGCCGATATTGCCGCGTTCCTTGATCTTGCCATAATCTCCGATGATCCGGATGCTGAGGTCGCTTGTCGGTTCGAACAGCAATTGCCCCTTGATGATGAAGCGATCGCGATTGTTGAAATAATTCTCGATGCGTTGCGGGGCTGTGCCGCCGAGCAGCTTGTCCTGAACCCCGTCGCGCCTGGTGTAGTTGCCGGCAATCCGAAAGGCGATCTTTTCAGAAATCGGGCCGGTAACCACGCCTTCCAGCCGCCGCGAATTATAATTGCCGACGCTGCCCTGCAGGCCGCCGCCAAATTCGAACTTTGGCTTGTTGGTGATGATGCTGATGGCACCCGCCGTGGTGTTCTTGCCGAACAACGTGCCCTGCGGGCCGCGCAGGACTTCGACGCGATCGACATCGACAAAGCTGTTGAGCGCCTGGCCGGCGCGTGGCCGGAAGACCCCATCGACAAAGACCCCGACCGCCGATTCAAAACCGTTGTTGGTGCCGCTGGTACCGACGCCGCGGATCCTGATGATCGTAGTAGTCGTGCTGGTGGTTGGCGCGATAAAGACGCCGGGGGAAACTTGCGCGAGACCGACCACTTCGACGGTGCCCGTCGATCTGAGCACATCGCCGCTGATCGCCGAGATCGAAATCGGTACACGCTGCGCGGATTCCGACCGCCGGTTTGCCGTCACGACGATTTCGGCAAGGCCGGTATCATTTTCAGCGGCGGCAACTTTGGCTGCCGGTTGGGCCCGTGCTGGCGACACCCAGAGCAGCGCCGATACGATCGAAGTCGACACCAGCAGCATCGCCAGCTTCGGGCCGTGAAAATTCGATTTCAGCATGAAACCCCCCGGAATAATATCCTGCTTTGTTGAAAGTCAGCATCGGCGGACGGGGTCTCAAGTCAAATTACGTTGTTGGATGGCCACTTATTCGCCATTTGGATAACCCGAGGCATGGCATGCGTGGTAGCCATCCAAGTCGCATCTGGACGCATAGTTGAAAGCCAAAGAACATGGTCGGTTTGCAGGTTAATGGTCAAATCAGGGAGGTGACCGCTGCGCCTGATACGCCATTGTTATGGGTCATCCGCGATGATCTTGGTCTGTATGGCACCAAATTTGGTTGTGGCGCCGGCCTGTGCGGGGCTTGCACCGTTCATGTCGATGGGGCGCCGCTGCGATCCTGCCAGTTGCGCGTTGCCGATGTCGAGGGGAAGCAAATCCAGACGATCGAGGCATTGGCAAGCCCGACCGCCGGCCTGCACCCGGTGCAGCGCGCCTGGATTGCCGAACAGGTGCCACAGTGCGGCTATTGCCAATCCGGCCAGATCATGTCGGCCGTGGCGTTGCTGCGCACCACGCCCGATCCATCGGATGCCGATATCGATACAGCGATGCAGGGCAATATCTGCCGCTGCGGCATGTATGGGCGCATCAGAAAGGCCATCAAGCGGGCTGCAGCCGAAAGCGACAAGCCAGCGTTCGGGGGTTTTTGAAATGAACAAATGGTCGCGTCGCGGGCTATTGACCGCCGGTGTTTTGACAGGCGGCGCCTTGCTGGTTGGCGTCGGCGTTGGCGTCGGGGTCAGGCCGGGGCACCGCGCGCCAAAACTCCGGGCTCTGGTGGCCAGCGGCGATGAAATCCTGGTCAACACCTGGATCAAGATCGCGCCCGACAATATCGTCACGGTCATCGTGCCGCATACCGAAATGGGCCAGGGCGTATTTACCGCGCTCGGGGCCATGCTGGCCGATGAGCTGGATGCCGACTGGGACCGGCTGCGCGTTGAAACCGCGCCGGCCGATGCTGAATATGCAAATTACATCGTCCCGCGTTTCTTTTTCGCGCCGGGCCTTGCCGTGCCGGGCCTGGTTGAAGATTCGATCAATGGCGGCTTTCTGCGGATGGCAAAATCAATGAAGTTTCAAACCACCGGCGGCAGCATGTCGGTGCGTGGCACCGGTGAACATGGCTTGCGGATTGCAGGCGCTGCGACGCGGGAAATGCTGATGGCGGCCGCGGCGTCGAAATGGGGCGTGCGCCCCGATGAATTGCGGACCGAAAAAAGTTTTGTCTTTCACGATCCGTCAAAACGGTCGGAACCCTATGCGAATTTTGCAGCCGCCGCAGCCGATCATATGCCGCCGTCGCAGCCAAGGCTGAAAACGCCATCCGAATATCGGCTGATGGGCAAGCCGTTGCAAAGGCTGGATATACCGGCAAAGGTCGATGGCAGTGCGCAATTTGCAATCGATGCGTCGCTGCCGGGCCTGAAATATGCTGCGATCAAGGCGCCGCCGGTCTGGGGCAGTCGCATCGCAACGATGGATGCGACCACCGCCAAAAAAATGCCCGGCGTGGCGAATGTGCTCAACATGGGTGATTTTGTTGCCGTGGTGGCGGATCGGTACTGGCAGGCGAAACAGGCGATAGACACCGTAAAATTGACCTATGTTGAAACAGATGCCGACAAGGTCAGCAGCGCCACGATCTTTGCACGGCAGCGCGCCGCGCTGGTAAAGGCACAAGGCGGCGTCGATGTCGAGGCTGACCGCAAGCTTGGCGATGCGGCCGGCAGCCTTGCCACCGCCGCCAAACAGATCGAGGCCGAGTATCGCGTTCCCTATCTTGCGCATGCGACGATGGAGCCGATGAATTGTACAGCCTGGCTGCACGACGGCATCTGCGAAATCTGGGCCGGCCTGCAGAATCCGCTCGGTTCGCGCGGCGCCGCAGCCGATGCGATCAAGATCGACCCCGACAGCGTGAAGATTCATAATAGGTTGCTCGGCGGCGGCTTTGGCCGCAGGGCGCGCCCCGATTTCACCAATCAGGCAGCCCGCATTGCCGCCGCGGTGAATTTTCCAGTCAAGCTGATCTGGTCCCGCGAGGAGGATATGACGCACGATCATTATCGCCCCGCCGTCACCAGCCTGTTCAAGGGCGGGCTCGATGCAAAGGGTAACACCATCGCCTGGAGCAACCATTATCTCGAACGCCATGATCCAAAGGAGGCTGCGCTGATCCCCTATGCGATTCCGAACCAGTATATCGGCCATAGCGAGGTGAAAACCCATGTGCCGTTCGGTGCCTGGCGATCTGTCGATCATTCGCACCAGGGGTTTTTCACAGAATCATTCATCGATGAACTGGCGCATGCAGCGGCCCAGGATCCATATCGGTTTCGCCGCGCCTTGTTGCAGCAATCGCCCCGACACCTTGTGGCGCTGGATACAGTTGCGAAAATGTCGGGTTGGGGCACGCCATTGCCCAGCGGCCAGGGGCGTGGAATCGCTATCGTTGAATCATTTGGAACGATTGTGGCCGAGGTCGCTCTTGTTGAAATCGAGGCCGGCAAGGCGCGCGTCCGACATGTCTGGTGCGCATCGGACCCGGGTTTTGCCGTCAACCCGAACGGCTTTGAAGCGCAGATGGAAAGCGGGATCATCTTTGGCCTGACGGCTGCGTTGTTCGGCGAGATCAGCATTGAAAATGGTGCCGCCGTTCAGAGCAATTTTGACGATTATGAAATGCTCCGCATGGGCGATGCCCCCGTGATCGAGGTGCAGATCATCAACAGCGGCGCAGCCGTCGGCGGCGGCGGTGAGCCGGGGACACCGCCGATTGCCCCCGCCGTCACAAATGCAATCTTTGCCATCACCGGCAGGCGCCTGCGCGAACTGCCCATCAAAAAAGCCGGCGAACTGGTGGTCGCCTGACAGGGGTGATGAGCGGTTTGACCAGCGGCCGGGATGTCCAGCGACAAGATGCGATCGAGCGCTGAATGTCATCACGCTCTAGCCGCGCGCAGCGCCGGCGTCGCGTCGCAAATAATTGCCAGCAATATAGAAATGTATCGCACCCCAGAACAGCAGCGGCGTCATCCACATCATCGCATACCGCAGTGATTCAGCGCCAAGGGCTGGTTTGAGCAGGTCGCTGATCAGGCCGACAAGCAATGGTCCTATCCCAAGCCCGACAAGGTTGGTAACCAGGATCAGCACCGCCGACGACATAGCGCGCATGTCGCGTGAGACCATTGACTGGGCGATTGCGAACTGCACCCCCGAGGACGTCAGCGACAATATATAATAGGGCACCAGCAGCAACAGCATGGGCGTCAGGTCGCGCTGGACCAGCGCCAGCGGCGCCAATATGCCAGCGGCGGCAAAGCTGATCGCAAGGGTAAACGCCAGCCAGCCGATGCCGCGCGATGCCGACAAACGGCTCGCGACGATGCCGCCGAGCAGGGCCCCCACCGATCCACCAAGGCCGATGACTAGTGCCAGCATGATCCCGACCTGTCCGCTGCCGAGCGCAAACGCGCGGATCAGCAGCGACGGCGCGAACTGCCCGATGCCATAGGTGGCCATATGGGTGAGGCCGGCCGCGATCGCGGCGTGTCGCCAGGCCGGCATCCGCCACAAAATCGCCAGTGATTTTTGAAAGCCAGCCTGGCCCGGCTGCCGCTGGAACAGGTTCAGCGACAAACGCTCCGCCCGGCGCGGTTCACGGATCAGGAGCCAGGCGACGAGCGTCAGCGCGAGGCCGGGCAGGCCGGCCGCCACAAAGGCGGCGCGCCAGCCATAATGCTGATTGATCAAACCACCGGCACCGAGCGCGATCAGGATACCCAGCGTGCCGCCCGCCGCATAAACCGCAAATGCCAATGGGCGCTGGCCGGGCGAAAATCGTTCGGCAATCAAGGAATGACAGGCTGGCGCGACGCCGGCCTCCCCCAGCCCGACGCCGATCCGCGCGCCGATCAGATGCGTGAAGGATATGGCCCAACCCGACAATAAAGTCATGGCGCTCCACATCATCAGCGACAGCGAAATCAGTTTGCCGCGATGCCAGCGGTCGGCGATCATCGCGACGGGAATTCCGAACAGCGAATAGAAAACCGCAAAATAAAAGCCCGAGAGCAGGCCAAGCTGGCGGTCGGTCAGGTACAGATCGGCCTTTATCGCTTCGAGCAGGATCGAAAGAATGTAGCGATCGACAAAGTTGAGCAGGCCAATGACGGTCAGCAGCCCGAGCTGGAAATAGCGATTTTCAAGCACGGGTATTCCCTCTCGCGAGGCCATATATGATCACCGGCGCGCGCGCCGCATGTCGCCATCCATTACCAACATCTTCCAAAAGCTTGATTTGTTGCGTGGCAGGTGATGGCCCTTGCCAATTGGCCGATCGAACAAGGCGCGTTTTTCCATAGTCGGCGGGGTTCGCTCGGGAACCACGCCCGGATCGGCAATGAACCGGCCAATCAAACGGCCAATCAAACGGTTCCAGCGCATTGATTGCCGGCTGGCAACCTTGGCTTTCAGATCCCTGTTCCGCCAAATCGGCTGCCCCCTCCCGCGCCAGATCGGCAGTGTTCTGACTGCGCAGACTGACGGCAGCTATCGATAAAGGCCGTGCTGACAGCTGCAAAATGCAGACCATGAATGATCGGCCATTGCCATCATCAATGCTGGCCATCGGCGACAGAAGCCGGAGCCGCGAGATTTTGATGGCGTCGCCATCCAGCGGCGTCCCCGCGCCATCACGCCCTCTTCCCCCGCGCGCGCGCCATGCTAAAAGCCTGTCGTGCATCGCTTCGCCAATCCTGCCCGCTTCCTGCGTATCGCCCGCTGGGCGACACCGCTGACGCTGCTGCTTGGCCTTATGCTGACAAGCGTTGGCCTTTACATCGGCCTGTTCGCTTCGCCACCCGATTACCAGCAGGGGGAAAGCGTTCGCATCATGTATGTGCATGTGCCCGCAGCCTGGCTCGGTTCCGCTGGCTATCTGGGGCTGGCAATGGCGTCCGCCACCGCGCTGATCTGGCGTCACCCGCTCGCCACCATTGCAGCGCGGGCCATTGCGCCCGCCGGAGCGGCCTTTACCGCCATCTGCCTGATGTCGGGATCATTATGGGGCAAACCGACCTGGGGCACCTATTGGGTATGGGATGCGCGGTTGACCTCGATGCTGGTGCTGTTGTTCCTGTATCTCGGCTATCTGGCGCTGTCGGCATCGGAAGGCGAGCGCGGCGGCGAGCGCAAGGGCGCGGCGATCCTCGCGCTGGTTGGCGCCATCAACCTGCCCATCATCAAATATTCGGTCGAATGGTGGAATACGCTGCATCAGGGCTCGAGTATCAATGTGCTGGCTGCAAAATCGACGATTGCGCCTGAAATTCTGACGCCATTGTTACTCTCGGTCGCCGGCTTCAGTTTTTTGTTTGCCGCCATCGTGCTGATGCGGATGCGGGCCATGCTCGCCGAACAACGGGTCGACGCACGGTCGCGTCGCCTGGCCGAGGCAATCGCATGATCGATGGCCTGGTTGCCAGACCCGATCTTTGGGCCTCCTACATCTGGCCCGCCTATATATTGACGATCGGCGGGCTGGTCGCCTTGCTGCTCTGGAGTTTTCTGTCGATGCGGGCTGCGGAAAAACGCGCCGATACGCTGAAGCGCCGCTGAAGCGCCGCTGGAACGAGGGTGAAATGCGGATGAAACGCCGATGAAAATGCGCGCCAAGACCCAGCGACTCTATCTGGTGGCCGGCGCCATGCTGGCGCTGGGCGGGGCTGGCGCGCTGGCCTTTTCGACCTTGGGTGACAAGGCGACCTATTTCTATTCGCCATCCGACATTGCTGCCAAAGGCATTCCCACCGCGGCGATCAGGCTCGGCGGGATGGTCCAAAAAGGCTCGCTGGTGCGCGACGGCCAGACCGTGCATTTCATCGTCACCGATTTCGCCCGAACCTTTCCCGTCACCTACACCGGCATCCTGCCCGACCTGTTTCGTGAAGGGCAGGGGGTGATTGCCGAAGGCCGCATCGATCCCGCATCGGGCGTCTTCACGGCCGACACCATTCTTGCCAAGCATGAAGAAAAATACATGCCGCCCGAAGTCGCCGGCGCCATGCACAAGGCGCGCAGTGCCGTGCCCAAAGCTTGAGCCAGACACATGGACAGTGGCGCGTCGGCGTTGTTTGCAGCGCGCCGATGACGCGCGTTACCAGGAGATCCTGAAAAAAGCCTGTTTGCCCCTGAAGTCTGCTGCGAACGACAGCAAGCTTCAGGGGCAGCCAATCAGAACCTCGTGCGAACCGTCACACCGTACATCCGCGGCTCGGCCGGGAACGTGATGTACAGCTGGTTGGCTGTCGGCGCGAGACCGTTTGCCGGGTTGATGAGGCTTTGAACGGCGCGGAAAGTGCCACCGCCCTGCAGCGGCGCATCGGCCGCAACCTGCTGATATAGATTGTTAAAAACATTCTGGGCCCAGAATTCGATGCCCCATTTCTTTTCCGGCCCGTAAAGCCCGATGCGCGCATTGACCAGAGCATAGCCAGCCTGGATTTTTTCATAATCAAGGTCCGACCCGGTATTGAGCGCTGATGCATAGCGCATGTCGGCATAGAGCAGCGCCGACAGATTGTCGCTGACCTGCGGCGTCCAGGCGGCGCTGGCGGTCACCACATATTCGGATGAGTTCGATAGCCGGGCGCCCGGCAATTGGAACAGCACCGGTGACAGCGAAGCGCCTTTGGAACCGGTCAGATTATTGGCATAACGCGTGTCGGCGTAGGTGATGCCGGTCGTGAAGCTCAAGGCCTTGAATGGATAGAAAAACGCTTCCAGTTCAACGCCCTTGGTGGTGACGCCGGGCTTTGCCTTGCCGTTGCACTGGGAATTATTGTTGATCAGATCGCGATCGCGGCCGCCCAGATCATCGGCGCAGCCGGCGATGCTGGCGACTTCGAAATTGACACCATTGAAAGTGTTGAGCTGAAAATTCTTGAACTTTTGATAAAATAGCGCCGCGTTGAGCTTGAATTCCCGCAGATCGAGCTTGGCGCCGACTTCAAAAGCATCGACGATTTCCGGTTCAAATTGCAGATCAGCGGCTTCGGGCCGGGCATTGCCGGGGGTGTTGGCCGGGAGCGCGCGACGAACGGCGCATGATGGCAGGCCGGTCAGCGGGTTGCCGAGATCGGTGGTCAGATTGCAGGGGGCATCGAGTGCCGACGTATCAAGGTTGAACCCGCCGGCTTTATAGCCACGCGAATAGGAGGCGTAGGTCAACAGTCTGTCGACCGGCTTGAACGATACGACGACGGTGCCGGTGAATTCGTCTTCCTTGCGTTCAAAATTGGGATCGGCAGGGGTGATGTTGATCGGGTTGTTGTTGATGACGCACGACAGCGCAGTGGCGCCGGCGCGGGCCCCGGCCAAAGCGCCGGGCACGGCCGATGCCTGGGCGACGCGCAGTGCGCCGCACAGATTGTTGTTGGTCAAGGCCAGGCTGGAAAGCGTTTTCTTTTCATTCGTATAGCGCAGGCCACCGGTGATGAAGAATTTGTCGGGAATGATCTGAAACACATTATGCGTGAAAAATGCGTAGTTGCGGCTTTTCTGTCGGAAAAAACCGCCCTGGACGACGCCGGTTTCGTTGAGCAGGCTTTGACCTGCCGGTGGGATATAACCGACCAGCGAGGCAAGCGTTGCAAGCTGGCCACCGATCTGGGCATTCACGAACCGCTCGTAGTCCCGACCATATTTGATATTGTCATCGGTGCGCAGCGTTTCGTCCGCATAAAAGCCGCCGACCAACCAATCGAGCCGATCGTCGAACAGGCTGCCCTGAACGCGTACTTCCTGAGTGAAGGTCTGGAATTTACGATTCTGATCATCGCGATAAAGGATATCCAGACTGGCGAAATCGGAGTCCTGCGCCGATCTGTTTTTGAATTCGCGATAACCGGTGATCGACGTCAGCGTGGTGTTGCCGAAATCATAGTTGATTTCGCCTGAAAATCCCCAGTCGCGGGTGCGCTGATAATAGCCTCGGCCGGCTGACAGCGCCGTTTCGCGGTTGTATATTTTGCCATTGTTGCCAAGCGCATAGCGGCCACCAAGGCTTTGTACCAAGGCCTGTATTGTGTTGGGCGATGTAACCACGGTGCCGGCCGCGTTACGGCTCAGATTCTGGGTTGGCTCAAGGAAAGCGGCCCCGCAACATTCTTCATTCTTCTGGTTATAATCGCCGATCAGCATGATCGACAAGTCATCGGTCGGCTTTATCAGCAGCTTGCCGCGAATGAGAAAGCGATCACGATCGGCAAGATCACGACCCGAAATGATGTCGGTCAGGAATCCGTCGCGCTTGTTGTAGACACCATCCAGCCGGAAGGCGACCTTGTCACCCAGGATTGGCCCGGTGATGCCACCCTGGAAACGGATATTATTATAATTTCCATAAGTGCCTTCGGCGATACCGCCGAGTTCGAACTTTGGCTGCGCCGTCGTGATGTTCAAAAGCCCCGCCGAGGCATTGCGCCCGAAAAGCGTGCCCTGAGGGCCGCGCAGCACTTCGATCCGATCAAGTTCGCCAAGATCATTCAGACCAACGCCGGTGCGCGAGCGATAAACGCCATCGATGAACACCGCGACCGATGATTCAAGGCCGGGATTTTCGCCGACGGTGCCGATACCGCGAATACGCGCGGCGCCATTGGATTCATTGGTGGCCGAAGACACCAGCAGCGACGGCGCGAGCTGGTTCAACGATCGAATGTCGGTGCCGCCGCTTTTGCGCAGGGTTTCAGCGCTGACAGCGGTGACAGCGATCGGCACATCGGACAAAACTTCGCTGCGGCGGGTCGCCGTAACGATGATCGTATTGACGTCGCGTTCCACCGCAGCTTCGTTCGCGGCGGTATTGGCGGCCGTATTTGCGGTTTGGGCCGCGGCCGGCGCGATCAGCGCGGGCAGAACAAAAGCTGCGACCGTTGCCAGCAAAATCGATTTCATTTTCATCCCCAAAGTTGCAGCGTTTAACCGCGATTAGCTGAATTTCTAGCGCAACCCCGCAGTGTCGCCAATGCGGCTTTGTGAATAAGCTTAGCCTGTTGTAATTCCGTCACATTGATCCTTTTGTCGGGTGTAGCCGGGCGTTTGGCCGGGTTGGCTGCGACATGATGTGCCGATGCCGGCTTGCCGGCCCCCCGGGCGGTCGGCATGATGGCGTTGCAAACCGAAGGAATGGAACATGAACCGTCTCGCTGGCAAGATTGCGCTGATTACCGGTGCAGCGCAGGGTCTGGGCGCCGCCATGGCGGCAAAATTTATTGCCGAGGGCGCACGCGTCGTGCTGACCGACATCAATGTTGACGGCGCTGCCGAACAGGCGGCAAAACTGGGCACCGCCGCCGTCAGCATCGGCCATGACGTGACCAGCGAAGCCGATTGGAATGCGGCGCTGGCCTTTGCCAACGAAAAATTCGGCGGCCTCCACATCCTTGTCAATAATGCCGGCATCGCGGCTGGATCGAGCATCGAGGCGACGAGTTTTGAAGACTGGCGGCGGGTTCATGCCATCGATCTCGATTCCGTCTTCTGGGGTTGCAAGCTTGCGTTGCCACTAATGGCGCAGACGGTGCGGGAAACCGGCGTTCGCGGCTCGATCGTCAATATCTCGTCGATCGCCGGTGTCATCGCCGGCCACAACAGCGCCGCCTATAACAGCGCCAAGGCGGGGGTGCGGCATCTGACCAAATCGGTGGCGCTGCATTGTGCCAAGCAGCAATATCGCATCACCTGCAATTCGATCCACCCGGTGTTCATCGACACGCCGATCCTTGATGGCATTACCAGCCGCCTGGGCCGTGAGGAGGGCCTGGCCAAACTCGGCCGCCAGATTCCGCTCGGGGCGGTCGGCGAACCCGATGATATCGCTTGGGCCGCGGTCTATCTCGCGTCTGATGAAGCCAAGATGGTGACCGGCCATGGGCTTTATGTGGACGGCGGCATTTCGGCGATGTGAGCTCAGGGCTCAGGACTCACAGCCAGAACAGCATTGTGGCGGCGAGAGCGTCGGCGGACGGGAACACGGTTGGGCACCTGTCATAGCGTGTCGCGACGCGCCTCCAGTCTTTGAGGCGACCGAACATGACGTCGATCCTGTTACGGCTTTTGTATCGGCGCTTGTCGTATTTGACGGGTTTTGTGCGGGGCTTTCTGCCTGGGATGCACGGGGTAATTCTTTTCTCGTCAAGGGCATCACGGAACCAGTCGGCATCGTAACCCCGGTCGCCCGGCAGCCAGACTGCTTTAGGCAGGCTGTCCAGTGGTGCTGCCGCTCCGGTGTGATCGCTGACCTGACCCGCCGTCATCAAAAAGCCGATCGGCCGGCCTATTGCATTCGTTACAGCGTGAAGTTTTTTGATATGCGGCGATCAGCAACCCGCGGTTAACCATGACTCTTGGCAAAGAACGGCTGAAGCCAAGCCATCTGATCGTCCGTCAGCCAAAAATGATCGCTCATCATTCAAACGCCTCACACAGCTTGCATCAGATTGAGCAGACCAGACCAATGGGTCCTCACCCTACGGCAACTTCCGACCCAAAACAGGTCGTCGCGAGGTGAATTGGCCGATCCTGGAAGCGAACAATCCAACGCGGCATTGTGGCACCGTAAAACCACGCAAACTACGCAGGGGGCGGACAGTTGCGTACAGGGGCCCATTCGATGGCTGCCACGCAATCGTCAGCTATTGCAAAAAGCGAGCGTTTGCGCATGCGAGGATCAACTGTCGATGACCAGATATCAGCCTGCCACGGCTTGCGCCGTCGTGGGGCCGAATGATTGTATGGTCCCACGCCAGTTGTTGAACACTTCCTGAAGGTTATGGGAGGTTGGATTGAGACCGCGCGCGACGACCGGTGTATAGCCGAACATCCGGCGAAACGCCGTGGTGAAATGGGCTTGGCTGCTAAAGCAATACAGGTCGGCGATTGCTGCCATGCTCAACTTTTCAGCACCGCCTGAGATCATCGCATGTGCGGCTTCGAGCCGGCGTCGCTGGATATAGGACGCGATGCCATCGGTGGTGCGGAACGATCGGTAAAGCGATGCCCGACTGACCGCGACATCGCCGCAAATCGTCGCGATCGACAAAGCGGCATCGGTCAGGTGCTTCTCAATATAAGCGAGCACCTGGTTGCCGACGTTGCGCTGGAGATTGCGGCAGGGCGTCGGGTCTTCCTGCGGTAGCGCCCGCAGCGTCGCGGCGAGCACGCCGAGCGTTGCCTGGTTCACCATCGGCAGGTCTTTGACAGTCATGTCCTCAAGATGGCGAGCGAGGGCAAACATATGGTCTGCAAGGAGCCGCCCGCTCAGCCCCTCGATGATGCGACCATGCAGGGGGGGCGCATCGGGCACGATCTCATCGACCAGCGCGCGCGGGACAACCAGCATGATATTATCCTGCGCAGTGCCATGGACCTCCCAGCTATTGGCAAAATCCATCACGCAGATCTGGCCACTGGCGACCTGGACATGGCCTGCCTCGATGTCGGCGGTCCAGCTGCCGTGCCGGAGCAGTATGAACGAATAGGTATCGCGCTTGTCGGCAAGGATATGGGCGGGCGTACGGTTAATCCGGACGGCGGTCAGCCGACTTGCGGTCAGCACCAGCTCGCCGAGCATCCAGCCGCGCGCGTCGACCTCGAACGCGGTGCCAGGATCCGGCGTGACGCTGTAGCCAGCCGCCAACGCCGCAAAGGCGGCGAGCCGATGTTCCAGCGACAGCGCCGCGCCGGCCAGATGCAGCATCGCGACTTTCTGGCTGGCCGTCTCTTCCATCGCTTGCTTTCATCGCATGGCTTCAAACGCATGAAAAGACGCGAATTGAGACGCTCAAGAAAAAGCGGCGACCATTTTGAGACGCTGCGCGAAACGTCAAAATACAGTCCATGGTAATGCTGCCCCACAACATGGGGATGTGACTATGACAGCGATTTCAGCACAGGTTTCTGGACGCAATGGCGGTGGAAAAGGCTGCCAGCTGCGATGCCTGGCATCGTTGCGGATCGGCGCACTCCTCGCCTCGACGGCGCTGTTGCCTGCCGCTGCACTAGCGCAGATACCCGTGCTGTCGACGGGCGGCAGCGTCGCCGCCGGCCAGGCCGTGATCGGCACACCCTCAACCGGCGCGTTGCAGATCACGCAAACCTCGGATCGCGCCATCATCAATTGGCAGAGCTTCTCGGTCGGCGAGGGCGGCCGTGTCGATATCAGCCAGCCCGGCGCCGGTTCCGCGCTTCTCAACCGGGTGACCGGAACCGCGACCTCGACCATCGCCGGTCAGATCAATGCCAATGGCGGCGTTTATCTCGTCAATCCCAATGGTATCCTCATCACCAGGACGGGCAGCGTCAGCGCGGCCGCCTTCACCGCATCGACCATCGATATCGACGATACCGCGTTCATGGCCGGTGCCGACCCGTTGATCACGGTCGGGGCGTCGTCCCCGCATCTAGGCCGCGCATCGGGTGGCTATGCCGGATTGCTGGATGGCCGCGCGCAGGGTCTCATCGTCGCCCGCCTCACCGCGGCAGTCGACGGCAAGGCAGCGCTCGATCTTGATGGCGATGGCTTCATGCAGATTGCGCTGCCAGGCGCGGGGATCAGTGTCGCCGGCAAGATCAGCGCTGACACGGTCGTGCTGCGCGCTGGCACAGCGCGCGACGCTGTGCGTCAGACGGTCAATCTCACCGGCGTGATCGAGGCGCGCGGCGTCGAAGCGCGCGGCGGCACGATCACCTTGATCGGTAACGCGATTGCCCTCTCCGGCGCCACGCTTGACGCCTCGGGTGCGCAGGGTGGCGGCACAGTCCGTATCGGCGGCGATTATCAGGGCGGCGGCTATCTTGCGCATGCCGCGACGCTGGCGGTGGACGCGACCACCATGATCCGCGCCGACGCTACCGCGCAGGGCGATGGCGGTACGATCGTGCTTTGGTCGGACGACGCGACACGCTTTGCCGGCAGCATCTCGGCAACAGGCGCCGCCGGCGGCAAGGGCGGCAACGCCGAAGTTTCGGGCAAGGCCTGGCTCGATTTTACCGGCACCGCCGATCTTACGGGCGCGGCGTTCGGCACGCTGCTGCTCGATCCCTACAACCTTACCATTTCGAGCGGCGCCAACAGCAGCCAGACCGACTTCACCGCCACCGGCAACAACAGCGTGATCAATGTCGCGACGCTGACCGGGGCGCTGGCCAACGCCAATGTCCTCGTTTCGACCGGCGTCGGCGGCACCCAGGCCGGCGACATCACTGTCGCGGCGCCGATCGGCTGGTCGTCCTTTTCGACGCTGACGCTGCGCGCCGCGCACGGCATCGCCGTCAACGCCGGCATCGACATCACGGGTGGCGGCAAGCTGGTGCTGACAACCAACCATGGCGGCACCGGGGGCGAGCTCATTTTTGGCAATGGCGCCGCCGCCACCTTCGCTGCGGGCAAGACCGGCCAGTCGCTGACCATCGACGGCGCCGCCTATACGCTGATCCGTGACATCGCGGGACTGGCAACGCTTGACAAGGCGAACGGGTTCTACGCGCTGGCGGGCAACATTGTGGCGCCCGAAACGACCTATACCAAAAACCTTATATCGAGCTTCTCCGGCACCTTTGAAGGGCTGGGCCACACCGTCAGCGGTCTCAAACTCAGCACCAGTGGCGGGGCCACTGGCCTTGTCGGGGTATTGGATGCGACTGGCACAATCCGCAACCTCGGCGTGGTCGGCGGCGTTGTTTCGGGTTCAAGCTATGTTGGTGGCCTGGTCGGCGGCAGCAACGGTACCATCCTGCGCAGCTTCAGCAGCGCAACCGTGACCGGCAACGATTATGTGGGCGGACTGGTGGGCGGCACGCTGCAGGGCCAGGTCCGCCAATCCTTTGCGACGGGCAGCGTCACCGCGCACAACGGCACAGCCGGTGGTCTCGTCGGTTTCAACACCGCCACGATCAGCCAGTCCTATGCAACCGGCCGCGTATCGTCTCTGCAAGGCAGCGGCGGCGGCCTGGTCGGCCGCTCGACCGGGGCGATCAGTGCATCCTATGCAACCGGTGACGTCTTTGGCAGCCAAAGTGTCGGAGGTTTCGTCGGTAACCTCGGCAATCCCGGTACGCTGACCCAGGTCTATGCGACCGGCAATGTATCCGGCTCTGCCAACACTGGCGGGCTCGCGGGCATCAGCGACGGGGTGATCGTCGACGCCTATGCAACGGGCAGTGTGCGCGGCAACGCTGGCGTCGGCGGCCTGATTGGTACCCTGACGGGTGGCGGCCGGGTGACCGGCGCCTATGCGACCGGCCAGGTTTCGGGCGCGAGCGGCGTCGGCGGCTTCGTCGGCGTGAATACAAACAGCGCTACGAGGATCAAGAATGGCTTTTGGGACGTTTTGACCAGCGGCACCGCCACCGGGATCGGCACGAACGCCAGCGCCATATCGGCCACCGGGCTGACGACACGGCAGCTGCAGGGGCTCGATCCGCTAGCGGCCGGCACGCCAACGCTGGCCAGAACGCTCGGCTCGTCCTTCAAGGGCGCGGCCGGCGGCCTCTATCCCTATCTCACGGCTTTCTTTCCAGGCGGCGTGCAGGCCGTATCGGGCATCGCCTTCAAGCCCGATGGGTCCATCCTCAGTTCCGGCGCATCCGGTGGGGTGAGCGTTGCGATAGATGCCGGCGGCACCAATCTGGGCCGGGCCGCGACAGGCGCAAACGGCTATTATTATTTCGCCGCCCCCGCCGGCAGCGCGGCGGCGGGCAGTGACCTGCTGGCCTCGGTGCCGACCAACGCCACCACCGGCGCGACTGCGGGTGCTGCGGTGATCGCCGCGACAGCCACGCCGATGACGAATGTCGATGTCTATGGTGGTGTCGTGGCGCGCGTGACAACAGCCGCGCTGTCGTCACAACTGCCATCGCTGGCGAGCGTGCGCGCCGCCGCGCAGTTTGCCGCCAGCGGCGATGCTGCAGCCCTTACCACAATCGCCGCCGCCGGCCAGACCGGCTTCCTGTCCACCGCCAGCGGCTTCACTGTGGATCAGGCCAATGGCGGTGGATCGCTTTGGCTGCGCACCTTGCCGACGGTCGATCTGACCGTTGCGGCGCCGATCGCCGTAAATGGCGGCAACACGGTCGCGCTGATCGCCGGCGGCGCCTTGCGGATCAATGCGCCGATCACCGTCAAAGGTGCGGGCAGCGTCGTCTTGCGATCGAACAACGACATGGCGTTTGCGCTCGGTTCCAGCCTGACCTTTGCCAATGCGGACGGCAGCACGGCCACAGCGCCCGTGGCCGGCCAGGCGCTGACCATCGACAATGCCAATTATACCCTGCTTTACGGCCTGGATGGCTTTGCGGCACTGGACGATGTGACCGGCAATTTCGCGCTGGCGCGCGATATCGTGGCGCCGACAACGGCCTATCTCGGCAATGTCGCGCTTTATCTGGCCGGCACGCTCGATGGGCTCGGCCATATTATAAGCGGCATCAAGATCGATCCCACCGCCACGAAAAACCCAAGGTTCAATACCGGCTTCTTCGCGGCCATCAGGTCGGAGGCTGTGCTCCGCAACTTCGGGCTGGTCGACGCCACGGTCAGCGGCGGGTCCCGGACTGGCGCTCTGGCCGGCTATAATGACGGGACTATTCTCCAGTCCTATGCGGCCGCCACCGTGTCGGGTCTCGACATGATCGGCGGCCTTGTCGGTTTCAACAGCGGGCTCATTTCCAACGCTCATTTCACCGGCAGCGTCCTTGGCGTAGAAGATGTCGGCGGCCTGGCTGGCAGGAACTCGCTGCGCGGCATCGATGGCGGCTGGGTCATCGCCAGTGTGACGGGTACCAATCGCGTCGGCGGCATCGCCGGTTATAACAGCACCATGGTGCGCAATACATTCGCGAGCGGGCGCATCCAGGCTGTCACTGAAGGCGGCGGCTTCATCGGCCAGAATAGCACCAACAACAATGTGACCAACAATTATTGGGACGTCGAGACTAGCGGGCGGACCAATGCCTTTGGCTCCGTTTCCGGAAATCTAACTTTCCCGACTGTTGCCGGCTACACGACGCGCCAGCTCCAGGGGTTCGATCCGATCAGCGGCACGACCTATTTTTCGGCCAGGTCGATGGGCGCCGGCTTTGCCGGCGGCGCCAACGGGCTCTATCCCTATTTCACGGCCTCCTATCCGACGGGTGCGCAGGCGGTCTCCGGCACGGCCTATAACGCCGATGGCACGGTCGCTGTCGGCGGCCGGGCCGGCCTTTATCGCGATGGCGAATTGGTTGGTGGCACCGCTGCTGCCATCGGCGCCAATGGCTATTATTATGCGCTAGCGGCCCCCGGCAGCTTTGCCAGCGGAACCGCCATGCTCGGGCAGACGCTCACCGTGGCCGGCACCACCGCGCTCGGCGGGGCGCGCTTCGATGACACCCTGACCCTCGATGCGCGCGGCAATCTGACTGCGCCGCGGCTCGTCGCCGGCGAGGCGCTTTTCGCCACCGCCCTGACGCGCAGTTCGCAGCTTCAGGCGAGGCTGGCCAGCGTCTTTGGCGCATCGCTCGCCACGGTACAGAATGTTGCCGTGCCCACCCGCATCACCGGGCTGAGCATCGTCGACAGCGGAGTCGCTGCGACCGGCGCACTGATCATCGAAAATGCCAGCACCTTGACGATCGCCGCGAACGGTTCGGTCACCAGCGCTGCCAGCGGCGATGCGATCGTGCTTGCAACGCCCGGCGGCTTTATCAATCAGGCGGGCAGCGGTGCCATCGCCACGCCAAACGGCCGCTGGCTGGTGGCGTCCTCCGGCGCGGCCGCCGAGGTGCGCGGCGGGCTGAACGGCACCAGCTATTATGGCGATGCCTACAACTTTGCCACGCACGCCTTTGCCAGCGCGCCGAAGGCCGGCAATCGCTTCGTCTATGCCGATCAGCCGACCGTGACCGTGACGGCCATCAACGGCAGCGGCATCTACACCAGCGAGGCGCAAAGCGTCGCGTACAGCGTCGCCGGCCTTCTCCATGGCGACACGGTGGCCCAGGCGTTGCAGGGCACCGCCGCTGGTCTGACCACCAACGGTGAGGATGTCGGCAGCTATGTGCTGACGCCGTCGGGCCTGCGTTCGGACGCAAATTATCTGATCGATTACAAGGAAGGCACCTACACCATCACGCCGGCCACATTGACCTATGTCGCCAACACCGCTTCACGCGCCTATGGCGACGCCAACCAGGTCTTCGCCGGCACGCTCGCCGGGCTGGTCGGCGATGATACGCTCGACGAAGTAGTGGTGGGGACGCTCGCATTCACCAGCACCGCCAATGGACTTTCGGGTATCGGTCAATATGGCATCGGCGGATCGGGCCTGACCTCGACGAACTATGTATTCAGCCAGGCGGCGGGCAATGCCACGGCACTCACCATCACCCCGCGCGCCATCACCATCGCCGCCAATTCCCAGTCGCGCCTGTACCAGGACGTAAACCCGACGCTGGACTTTGCGGTCGGCGGCGCCGGCCTCGTCAATGGTGACACGCTTACCGGGGGGCTCAAGACCATCGCGACGCCCGCCAGCAATGTCGGCGCTTATGCGATCACGCTGAACACGCTGAAGGCCTCGGAAAACTACGCCGTCACCTATCAGGGTGCCAACCTCATCGTTACGCCGCGCCCGATCACCGTCACCGCACAAGCCAAGACCCGCGCCTATGGCGCCGCCAATCCGGTGCTGACCTACACCGTCAACAAGAACCTGACAGCAAAGACGCTGGGGTCCGGCGCGGCGTTGGTCGGCGCCCTCGACACCAGGGCGACGACCACATCGTTGGCAGGTACCTACGCGATTACCCGGGGCACACTGACCGACCTCAGCAACCCCAATTATCGGATCAGCTTCTTTGGCGCGGATCTGACGATCACGGGCCGGCCGGTGGCGGTGACCGCGGATCCGTACAGCCGTCTGTACGCCTTCACGCCGGCCGGGCTGGTCGGCAAGCTGTTGCAGCCATCGCCTGCAGCGCCTCAGAGCCCTGTCGTCGTCGTGTCCGCAAAATGACCCCGATCTTTCAAGGAATCCCTGTCATGACCAAGCATTTTCGCCTCTCGCTTCTCATCGTCGCCGGCACCATGCTGGCGATGCCGGCGCAAGCAGCGGTACTGCTGACCTCCGATTTCGGCTATGCCGGCCCGGCCATCTCGCTCGGGGCTGCCAGTGCGAATGGCTATGGCGATCTCACCGGGCAGATCGCCGGCGGGCCCGGCATCATCCGGGCGATCATCAACGACAGCAATGACGGCACGCCCCAAATCGGCACGCCCGCACAAGTCGGCGGCTATGGCCTCGGCGACAACGGATCGCTGCAGTTCGCAGCCGTGCTCGGCACAAACAGCTTTGCCAACACGATCAGCATCATTTTCAACATTGCGATCAACAACTTTGGTGGCGAATTCAACTATGCGCCGATCGACGGCATTCCGGTCTGGATCAGCGCGTTCGACGAGAATGACGACCTGATTGCCACCTTTGACATTGGCACCGACGCGCCGATTTCGACGCCGGGCGCCACCGATGGTTTCGCGTTTCGCGGAATCGCGACCGAAGCCGGCGACCGGCTTATCAAACGGTTCGAGTTCGGCGGTTCGTACATCGCCCTGGCAACGCTCACAAGCGGGACGGGGCCAGGCACCGGCCCTGGCACCGGTCCTGTGCCGGAGCCGGCGACATGGGCGATGCTGGTCAGTGGTTTCGGGCTGACGGGCTTTGCCATGCGTCGGCGCGGCGGCGCGACAGGCGCGACGCTCGTGCCATCGTTTGGCTGACAAATGAGGGCGTCCGCCCAGAATCCCGGCTTGCAGCGACTTTGCCTGTGCGCGGCGCTTTGCGGCGGCGCCTGGATGGGCGCCGCGCAGGCGCAGACCGCAAGCCAGATCACGCCACCGAGCTTTGCGCCACCGGTCCGCTCCGATCGACCGGCGCCGGTGGTCATTCCCGACGCGACGGGCGTGATCGCGCCGGCGGGGTCCGAAGCGCTTCAGGTGACGCCTGGCGCGCTGATGATCGACGACGCACCCGAACAGGGCGACCGCGCCGTCGCCGCCGCGCTGGCTGCGATACGCACGCAATTGACGGGCAAGCGCGTGCGCGTGGCGGATATTTTCGCAGCAGCGCACGCACTGGAGACGGCCTATGCGCGCAGTGGCCATGTGCTGGTACGCGTGCTCGTGCCGGCGCAGTCGCTGGCCGATGGCGCGACGTTGCGCCTGGTGGTAATCGACGGGATCATCGAGCGTATCGACACCAGCGCGGTTCCGCGCGCGGTGCGCACTCGGGTGGCGCGGCTGCTGGGCGGGCTGGTAGATCGACGCGGCGTCACAATCGCCGAAATCGAGCGTGCGCTGCTGCTGAGCGGCGAGGTCCCCGGCGTCACCTTGCAGTCGACCATCGCGGCCGGATCGGCACCCGGCACCAGCATCCTGCTGATCGGCGCGCGGTGGCACATGGCCAGCGGATTTTTCAGCTTCGACAATATGCTGCCTCCGTCACTCGGCGGCGCCTCCTATGGCATCGGCTTCGACCTCAACGGCGTCGCCGGCCTTGGTGAGCAGATATATCTGCGCGCCAGCGGCCTGCCGACAACGGGGGACAATGGCTTTCTGGGCGCCAAGCCGCGCAATCGCGCTTTGGCCGCAGGCATCGTGGTGCCGATCGGCGGCAACGGCGCGAGTGCCGCCATCGAGGTCACAGAATCGCGCACATCTCCGCGCTTCGAGCCCGGATTGCCCGGTATCGGCAGCCTGTTCCAGCGCAGCTCGCTGCGGCTTCATTATCCGGTTGTGCGGCGACGCGCGCTCACCATGGACACCGAAGTCGCGCTCGACCTTTTGAGCGAGAAGGTCCGCATCATCGATCCGGTGCTGCTGCCACTCTCGCACGACCGCTTCAATGTCGTGCGCGTGACCGGCGACATTGGCTATGCGCTGGCAAATGGCGCGCGGTTCGGCGGCCGGGCGATCGCCTCCTTCGGCGTGGACGGGCTCGGTGCGCGTTCGGCAGCCGATGCAGATCCGCTCGAGCCGCTGTCACGGGCCGGCGCCGATGCCGCGTTCCGCAAGTTCGAGGTCTCAGCCAGCGCCTATCTGCCCATGGCCACGCATCTGGCCTTCTCGCTGCGCGCCCGCGGACAAACCGGGTTTGGCGACGCGCTGTTCAATGCCGAACAGATCGGGCTGGCAACGTTGGACGGCCTCTCCCCGCTGCCGTCCGGCTCGCTGCAGGGCGACCGCGGTTACGTCGTGCGCGGCGAAGCGACCACGCCCTTTGCGGCACCGATCGGGCGCGGCTTCGCGTCTGTTGCTCCCTATGGCTTTGGCGCGTTTGGCGGCGTTGCCTTCCAGGAACCGACCGCCGTGGAACGGCCCGGCACCGACGCCAATGCCTATGGCGCCGGCATTCGCGCGAAATATGAAACAGCCGAAAATGGCGCGGGCATCGGCGCGACGATCGAATGGGGTCGCGCGCATGTCGCCGATCGCGCCAGCACCGACTTGCGCATATCCATCAGTTTTTCAAAGCAATTGTGAGGGCGCACCGGCGCCCAGACGCATTTTGAAGTGGTAACAGCCAGCCATTCAGGCCCGTTGCGATTCAAAAACCAGGCAGGCGACGGCCCACCCGCAGGTTCGTGCGTGGCATCCTGAAAGTTCGCAATTGACCGTTGATGTCATTCAGCAGTTTCCCGGTCGGGGCACATACATCCGCCGAAAACCTCTGCGCCATTTAATCAATGTGTTCGACAACCACCGTTGGATTGTCGATTTGCCTGAACAAGCCCTCAATGTACTTCGCACATGCTGGTCGTTCAAAAAGGCCGCGCCAGAAAATTACGGTCTTAGCGTGAACATCGCATTCAAGCAGCTGGCGATCTTAACCGCGCCGGGTTTGACGGCGGCTACATCGTCCCAGGATTGGCGCCAATAGTAACTCGGCGCGTTGCACATCGTTGGCGTTGGGACCGTCACGTCAGATGCGAAAACCTGCCGAACAAGCTAAAAAGCCCGTGAGATTGAAATATCGAACTACTCTTGCTGGCAATAGCGCCTTGGTGCGATGCTGTCTTGGCGGAGAGACATGGCCTTAGAGCGTGATGACATCAGGTATCATCACCATGATTGCCCTTTGGGCAACCCTTGCGGGGCGGTGTTGCTTTCGGCGCATGGCGGCGTCGCTTTTGGCGCCTGGCGGCGTCGCTTTTGGCGCCTGGCGGCGTCGCGAGCCAAAGAAGCTTGGGGCAGCGATGCGCTGCATCGCTGCTTTCCGCGCGCCTTGCCACGCACCAAAATCACCACCGTCCTGGCAATCCTGCCTGATGTCATCACGCTCTGGGTTCCGTGGCAGGTTCAAATCCCTCAGCTTGCAGGCGTGAACCAAAACCCTCGTCATGAGTTTGCGCCTCTTGATAGGCCGCAGCATCGACAGAGGGGCATTACACCATGGCGCGCAAAGCAAACGGAAAACTCATCTCCCAGGTAACGCGCATGGGCATGGGCGGCGAAGTTCACCAGACGTCATCTGGCGACAACAACCTTACCACCAACATGGGAGCGATCATCGCAGATGATCAAAACTCGCTTCGAGCCGGTGCACGTGGACCAGCCTTGCTCGAAGATTTCATTCTTCGTGAAAAGATTTTTCATTTTGATCATGAACGTATTCCGGAGCGGGTCGTCCATGCGCGCGGCACTGCCGCACACGGCTATTTCGAGCTCACCGATAGCCTTGCCGATTACACAACTGCGGCCATCCTGACAGAGGTTGGGGTCAAAACGCCGCTTTTCACGCGTTTCTCAACTGTCGCCGGCAACCGTGGCTCCGCCGACCTGCCGCGCGATGTACGCGGCTTTGCCGTAAAATTCTATACCAGCGAGGGCAATTGGGATCTGGTTGGTAACAATATGCCGGTGTTCTTCGTCCAGGACGCGATCAAGTTCCCCGACCTCATCCATGCAGTGAAGGAGGAGCCCGATCGCGGCTTTCCCCAGGCCGCATCGGCGCACGACACGTTCTGGGACTTTATCGCGTTAACACCCGAAGCCATGCACATGATCATGTGGGCAATGTCGGACCGGGCTATACCGCGATCATTGCGCATGATGGACGGCTTTGGCGTTCACAGTTTCCGCCTGATCAATGCCAGGGGAAAATCGACGTTCGTCAAATTCCACTGGCGTCCCAAACTCGGCAAGGCTGCCGTGGTATGGGACGAAGCGCTCAAGCTCAACGGCGCCGATCCGGATTTTCATCGCCGTGATCTATATAATTCGATCGAAGCCGGCGATTTCCCGGAATGGGAGCTTGGCGTCCAACTTTTTGACGACGAATTTGCCGACAGCTTTGATTTCGATCATCTCGATTCGACCAAGCTGATCCCCGAGGAAATCCTGCCGCTGCGCATCATCGGGCGCATGGTCCTCGATCGAAATCCGGCCAATGTGTTCGATGAAACCGAGCAGGTCGCGTTCTGCACGTCGAACATCGTCCGCGGCATCGATTTCTCGGATGATCCGTTGTTGCACGGCCGCAACTTTTCCTATCTCGACACCCAGTTGTCACGACTCGGCAGCACCAATTTCCACCAATTGCCAATCAATGCGCCAAAGTGCCCGTTCGCCAATTTTCAGCGTGAAGGCCATATGCAGACACGGGTGCACCCGGGCCGGGTGTCGTATGAGCCGAGCATGCTCGATCCATCAGGACCGCGCGAAAATCCTGCCAAGGGGTTCGTCAGTTTTCCGACGCCGGTCGATGCCGCCAAGGTGCGCGAACGGTCAGCGACCTTCGCCGATCATTACAGCCAGGCGCGCCTGTTCTTCAAAAGCCAGACCGAGCCCGAGCAGGGGCACATTGTCGCCGCGCTGATTTTTGAACTTAGCAAGGTCGAAACCGCGCAAATCCGGGCGGTGATGCTCGGGCATCTGTTGGTGATCGACGCCGACCTCGCCAGGCGTGTCGCTCAGGGGCTCGGCCATGACGATCCCATCATTGCCGCGACGCCGGCATTGGCGCCGCGTGATCTCGCCATGTCACCGCTGTTGAGCATCATCGCGACCGCCAAACCGACCTTTGCCGGCCGGACCTTGGGCTGTCTGGTTGCCGATGGCAGTGACGCCGGGCTGATTGGGGCGCTGAAGAAGGCGGTTGCCGCGGCAGGTGGAAATTTCAAGATTGTCGCGCCGAAAGTTGGCGGGGCCAAGCTGTCGGACGGGACAAAGCTTGCCGCCGATTTCCAGCTTGCGGGCGGTCCATCGGTGCTGTTCGACGCCGTCGCTGTCATTGTGTCAGCAGAGGCCGCTGCCCAACTTGCAAATAAGGCGCCGGCAGTCAGCTGGGTCAAGGATGCGTTTTCGCATCTGAAGGTCATCGGCTCGAACAGCGGTGCCACGGCGTTGCTCGACAGCGCGGCGATTGTGCCGGATGCGGGGGTCATCGCGTTGGCCACGGCAAAGGACGCCGGCAAGCTGGTCGAGACGATCAAATCAGGTCGGATCTGGGCACGAGAGCCCAAGGTGCAAACCGTATTTTAATTGCCCACCGGCGTGTAGATATTCTTCCAACATTTTTAAGTTATGTCAACGTGATCATCGGCGAATCAAATATAATGCAATTTTTAGGTCTGAGAGGTCAATAAATTTTCACTAAGCGAGCGGAACCTCCTTAATCGTCAAGCATTTCATTCGTGCTTTTGGCAAATTATGGGTTCGTCATGATTGAAGCAGCGTTAGAAAACGCCAGCATCTTGTACATCTGTTCGGCCCTTGCAGGGTATGTGATTTTGGCATTGGTGTCTGTTAACGCCGTTTTGACATTCGGGCAGTCGATCCTGCAATTCGGCACGATGTTGCCGAATGCCAACAGGCGGCGCGCAGCAGCAGCCGCAAAGCTGACGACGGACATTCGCACCTTTGTCTCTGTCCATGTCCCGACCCATGAGGAGCCGCCACAGCTGGTGATCGACACTCTCGACCATCTGGCGCGCTTGCATGGCCCCGATTTCGAGGTGTTGGTGATCGACAACAACACCCGCGATGCGGCGAAATGGCGCCCCGTCGCCGCTGCGGCTGCGCGCCTCGGCCCGCGTTTTCGCTTCTACCATTTCGAGAATGTCGAGGGTGCCAAGGCCGGTGCCCTCAATCTGGCGCTCGATCTGGTTGACGCCCGCACCACCCATGTCGCAATCGTTGATGCCGATTATCAGGTCGCGCCGGATTTCCTCGATTATGCACTCCAGGCTATCGGCGCGCACCACGTCGATTACGTACAATTTCCGCAAGCGTATCGCGGCGTCGACGTCGGCGCGCGCGGGGTGGAGCGTGAGTTGGGCGATTATTTCGGCTGTTTCGCCGCCGCCGCTGACCGGTCCGGCTCATTGCTGCCGACGGGAACATTAAGCGTTTTCGACCTGGCAGCGTTGCGAGGGGTTGGCGGTTGGTCGACAGCTACCATTACCGAAGATGCCGAAATAGGTGTCAAATTGCACGCGTCCGGCCGGCGCGGCCTGTGGCTGGCGCGCGAAGCTGGTACAGGGCTGCTGCCGATCGACTTTGCCGGGCTGCGAACGCAGCGGGCACGCTGGGTCGCCGGTAACGTCCAGGTGTTATGCAATATCTGGCGCGGCGGTCATGTCCACGCCCCCACCAATGAGCAGCTGGTCGTGATCGGCCAGCTGACGGCCTGGGTATCGCTTTGGCTGGTACCTGCCCTCGCACTGCTGGTGGCGGCGCTGTTGCCGGGGCTGGCTGCAGCGCACGCGATTGCCAGCATTGCCGCTGTGACTATTACCGGCTCGGCGCTTTTGACAGCCATCCGGATGTTCCTCGCGATGCCGCCGAGGAACCGCGGCTGGCGGGTCTGGCATGCGGCGATGACGACCAAGCTGGCGCTGACCTGGACTGCTGCCATAGCCTGGCTGCCGGCGCTTCTGGGGCGACAGATGCCATTCCATCGGACGCTCAAGACGATCGAGGGCAGGGTCGCTGGCCGAATTGGTCCATTATTCGGGGCGTCGCTGCTGTTTTTCGGCATCGCCATGATCTACGCGGTCCGGGGAGACGCCATCCCTGTACTGGCGTGTTCCTTGCTCGCGTCGATCTGGCCGTGCAGCCTGCTGGTCGATGCCAGCTTGCGTAGCGCCGCGCAGCGCAATTGCGAGCTGGTTTGAACATGCATTGTCGTATTGCCATCCCCACTTTCAATCGCGCTCATCTGATCGGGCGTGCCGTGCGGTCGGCGCTGGCGCAATCGCAGCCTTCCCTTGAGGTCATGGTCATCGATGATGGCTCGACCGATGCGACATGCGAAGCCTTGGCAGAGTTCCGGTGCGATCCGCGCTTCATTCATGTTCAGCTGGCACAGAATGTCGGCACGGCAATGGCAAAGAATGTGGCGATCGCGCTTGGGCACTATGACGCCATTACCTTCCATGATTCCGATGATATCGCCGAGCGTGACAAGCTGTTGCGCCAGTCGGCCATCCTCGGTCTGCCAAACGTCAACGCAGATTCGGTTCTGAACTGGTCGATGGCGGCTAATCAACCTGCGGGCGAGCCAATGGAGATTGGCGTCGTCATGACCGAACACTGGCTATTGGCAGCAGATGGCAGCCGCCGGCGCATCACGCGCGCCCTATCTATTGTCGATGATTTCTTCCCGCAGCTACAAATGGCTGCCGGGCCGCTGGGAGATTGGATTTTGGTCAATCCGGCGCTGTTTCGGCGATCGGCACTGGCGCGTGTTGGCGGCTTCGAATCATGTGTCGAGGAAGATCGTGAATTGCGCAATCGCCTGTTGATGCACGGTGAGGTCTTCTGGTTGATCGACGAGCCATTGCTGACCAAGATCGAATGCAGCGACAGTTTGACGGTCGCGGCCGCGACAAGTTATGCCAGCGATCGTCGCGCTCGCGATCGCGCCATGGTCTGGCAACGAGCGTCGGCGTGGCGGCAGGGCGGCGCGCCGCAACGGGTGCCGATCGATCTATCCGGCGTGACAGTCGCAGCCATTTCCGGCGGCGCGCCCATGACAATCGCCGGCGACCTACACATCCTGGCCGCGCCGCAGATGCCGTGATGACGGGTTTCATTGCCTCGCAGCTGTCGCAGACGTGGCTGATAATTGCGCCCCATCCGGATGACGAGGTGCTCGGCTGCGGGCTGTTAATGCGCGCAATCGCGGCGTCGCAGGGTGCGTGCGTGATCGTGTGGCTTACCGATGGCGGCGCATCACATGGCGAGCTGCCGCCAACGGCGCGCAATGCACTTGTCAGCCAGCGGCAGGCCGAGGCATTGGCGGGCTTGGCTGCGCTGGGGATCGAACCGCTGGCGACTTATTTCCTCGGCCATGCCGACGGCTCACTGGCGTCAGAATCGGTGCAATCGGCAGCGCGCGCGCAGTTGGCAGAGCTGAGCGATGCTCATGCGGCGACGGCGTTTGCCGTGACCGCCGCCGATGACAGCCATGCCGATCATCGGGGCGCCTTTGACATCGCAGCCGGGCTTTCCTTGCCCGGCTATGCCTATCCGGTCAGTGGCCGCTACGATGGCGACCGCGTTGACGTCGCCGCACAGGCAATTGCGCTGCTTGACCCCGCCGGCGCTACGCTCAAGCGTTTCGCGCTCGCCTGCCATCGATCGCAAACGGCTGAAGGCGGGGCACGCTGGCCGCTATCGCAAGCCGCCATCGATCGGTTCTGCAATGAACCCGAAGTTTTCATCCCGATTTCAAGGCTTGCGTCGTGAATGTGTCACTTTCCCCGGTCGTCGTTGCAATTCCGGCCAAGGATGAGCGCGAATTGCTGCCATTGTGTTTGTCGGCGCTGGCTCGCCAGACCGGGATTGCCGCGAGTGGATTTGAGGTTGTCGTATCGTGCAACAATTGCAGCGACGGCTCACCCGACATGCTGCGCGCGCTTGCCGCTGCGCTGCCATATCGCCTCCACGTCGTCGCGGTGGTGCTACCGCCAGCAATCGCCCATGCCGGGGGCGCGCGCCGGCACGCACTTGATGCTGCGGCCCAGCGCTGCGCTGCTGGCGGACTGCTGCTGACCACGGACGCCGATGCGATCCCCGATGACAATTGGGTTGCAGCGACCGTCGCTGCATTCCAGGACGAAATTGCAGCCGTTGCCGGGCGAGTCTCGACCGATTGGGAAACGCTGCGTCATTTTCCCGCCGATGTCCTCGATGTCGGGGCGCGCGAATGGGAATATCAGTTGCTGAGTGCCGAGTTGGAGGCGCTTGGCGATCCTGAACCGCACAACATGTGGCCGCGGCACAACCAGGCCTGCGGCGCAAATGCTGCCATCCGCCACGAATGGTACCAACGGATCGGTGGCTTGCCGGTGATCCGAACCGGGGAAGATCGGGCAATGTTCGACGCGGTATGGCGACGCGATGGCAAGATTCGCCATGACATGATTTCGCACGTCACCGTGTCGGCGCGATTGGTCGGCCGCGCCCAGGGCGGCATGGCCGATGCGCTCAGCGCGCGGCATGGCGACGCCTATCTTTGTGACGATCTCCTTGAACCCGCAGATGATCTGGACCGGCGGACGCGCTGGCGACATTCGGCACGGATCGCGCATGCCCAGGGAAAGCTGGTCGAATGGGGCCGCATTCTTGGGGTCGACTTAAATATCACCGAAAGCGCTGCGAAAGCGGAGGCATTCGGCGAAGCCTGGCTGATGCTGGAGGCGCAGGTGCCGGCGTTAACGAAACGCCGCCTGACGCCGGCGTCGCTCGATCCAGAATTGCGTCGCATCCGCCAGTTGCTGGCCAGCAGCCGGTCCGACCTGTCGCCCTTGCCGGCGTTGCCGGCGTTGTCGCCCTTGCAGGCGTTGCCGGCGTTGCAGGCGTTGCGGGCATGAGCGACACCCCCGCTAGCCGGGCCGCTTATTTCGACGCGCTCTACGCTCATGACGCGGACCCCTGGCACTATCACGACCGCACCTATGAAATCGCCAAGCGCGCCGACACTTTGGCGATGCTTCCGCGACTATATTATGCGCGTGGCTGCGAGGTCGGCTGTTCGATCGGCGTGTTGACCGCGGATCTGGCGCCGCGTTTCGATGCGCTGCTCGGGCTCGACATTGCCGAAGCCGCTGCTGCGCGTGCCCGCCGCGCCGTTGCGGCGTTCCCGCATGTTGAAATCCTTGTCATGCACGTTCCAGCGCATCTGCCTCAAGGCATGTTCGACCTGCTGATGCTGTCGGAGGTGCTATATTTCCTGACTCCATCAGAGCTTGTCGCCATGACTGACTTTGCGGCACGGCAGGTTCTGCCTGGCGGTGACGTGATGATCGTCAGCTACGACGGCGAGACGTTGACCGCCCTTGATGGTCGTCAGTCTACCGATGCGTTCACGGCAGCCGCCGGGTCTCACTTCGAAACGATCAATGAGACCACCAGACCGCATTATCACATCCGTATCTTGCGACGACGTCATGCTTGAAAATAGCGCGCTGCCAGCCGGCCTGGCTGAAGCTTTTGCGGCCATTACCGGAACGGCCAGCGCGCGTGATCGGCATGGCGCGGACTTGGCGATCGAGATTGACTGGCTGGCAAGCAGTGGCGCGCTGGTAGGTGCACTGCCATCGTCGATGAATCCCAACGCGAGCTGGAGCGATGCGCCGCGCGAGCTTGCCGATTTGCTGCGTGCGCTTGGCCGCGCCAGCTTGCCCGTCGGCCGTTTGTTCGAAGGCCATATCAATGCGGCGCAGTTGATCGGCCTATATGGCGGCGCCAACCTTCGACAACGCATTGCAGCGCGTGTCGCTGCCGGTGGTTTGCTGGGGGTCTGGGGTGCCGACGGTGAAACGCCGGTGCAAGCTGAACGGTATGGAGATGGCTATCGGCTATCTGGTGCCAAGTCTTTCTGCTCGGGCCTAGGCGTCGTCAAGACAGCGCTGGTTTCAGCTTCGATCGACGACAGCACACGTCTGTTCGCCGTCGATGTCGAGGACGACGAACGCGCCAATCCGGCGATCTGGCGTGTGTCGGGGATGCGCGCCACAGGGTCGGGCGATTATGATTTCGAAGGGCTGGTGCTTCCTGCTGACGCCGCCGTCGGTGGGCCCAACGACTATTTCGTCGAGCCTTGGTTCCTTGGCGGAATGTATCGCATGTGCGCCGTCCAGGTAGGCGGCCTCGAAGCCTTGCTGGCGGCAATTATCGCCCATGTCCGGAGCCGTAAATTGGTAGATGACAAGATCCTGCAATTGCGTATCGGCCAGATTGCCGCGCAGGTCCTCATGGCACATGCCGTGACGGACAAGCTATCCGGCTTAATCGCCCAAACCGGACGACCGGAAGCGATTGCGCTGCAGGCATTGCTTGCCCGGGATGCGGTCGAAAGCTGTGCAACGACGGTGCTATCGATGGCTGAGCGCGCCGGCGGAACCGCCGCTCACCGCGAAGGCAGCGATCTTGACCGAATCCGCCGTGATCTGGGGCTGTACCTTCGTCAAGCTGTCGTCGATACTCGCCTTGCTCAGGCCGGTGCAGCGCTTCTGGCATGATTTATCTCGATTGACATTATGACAGCGATTTCCATGATATCTGATCCGACCCATGTGCCGCATCGTCTTCAGCTTGTCTGGTTCAAGCGGGATCTGCGGATCTGGGATCATGAAGCGCTGGCTACTGCAGCGCAGCGCGGCCCAATTCTGCCAATTTTCGTGGTGGAGCCAGAATATTGGGCACTGCCGGAGACCAGGTGGCGGCACTATGAACTGATCAGGCACGCGGCTGAGTCGCTGCAGGAGGAGCTGCGCGGCCTTGGTGGCACGCTTCGAATCTGGACAGGTGATGCTATCGACGCCTTTGCGGCAATTCAAAAGGCCTTTGGCAAATTCGATCTTTGGGCGCACCAGGAAACCGGCAATTACTGGACATTTCAGCGCGACAAGGCCGTTCGAAATTGGTGCAAGGCGCACGACGTCGCATTTTTTGAACCAATGCAATACGGCGTCTGGCGTGGTTCAAGCCTGAACCGTGATCGCTGGGCGAAGGGCTGGGACGGGATGATGGCACAGCCCCCATATGCTGCTCCTCTGACGGCAAATTGGCAGGAGGGCGCGTTGGTTGGCTTTGCGACGCAGATGCCGGATGCACAATCGTTGGGCCTTGAGCATGATGGTATTACGCATTTGCAAACCAGTGATCGGCAAACGGCGTTGACGACGCTGGAGAGTTTTCTGAACGATCGGGGCAGGGACTACCGGACCGACATGTCGTCGCCTTCACTCGGGGTAGCAGGCTGCTCGCGGATGTCGGTACATCTTGTCACCGGCGCCATCTCGATGCGCGAATGCTATCAGGCAACGCAGCGTCGGTTGGAATCATTGAGCGGTGACAAAGGTGATGATGCGAAAGCCTGGCGGGCCTCGCTTACATCGTTCATCGGCCGGCTGCATTGGCACTGTCACTTCATGCAAAAACTTGAAACCGAGCCGTCAATGGAATTTCGGCCTGTTGCGCGCGCCTATGAAGGTCTGCGGCCGTCTGCGTCGCCCGAGTGGCAAGAAGCGTTTGCTCAAGGCAGGACGGGCTATCCGTTCATCGATGCATGCATGCGGTCAC
>JBBRIC010000013.1:0-40183 GCA_038221665.1 Sphingomonadales bacterium | reverse complement strand
CGGACAGCGTGGCGGCAACCGATCCGGCGCCCAGCACAACATCGATCCAGGGTGCCGGCGCCAGCGGATTTTGCTGCAGCACCGGCCGGTCCGGACGTACCGGCGCATAGCTGGCCGGGTAGCGCGGGCGATCGCGCCAGTTGATGGCACCGCGTGTGCCCCGCATCCCGAGCGGTTGTGCCACCCGCGTTTCGATGACCGCCGCCAACGGCTTGCCATCGATCCGGGCCAGCGCTTTGCCGATCAGATCATAGGCCGTGTTCGAATAGCTCCAATGGCTGCCGGTGCGAAAACCCGTCCACAATTGGTAGCCGGGCGGACCAAAGCTGGGCGCAAAATCGGGCAGACCGGTCGTGTGATCAAGCAGTCCGCGAAAGTTGAATTTGGCTTCGGGCAAAGGCGCTTCCGGCATGACGCTGCGAATATCGGCATCAAGATCGAGCAAGCCCGCATCGGCCATCTGCAGGCAACAGGCAGCGATGAAGGATTTGCTGATCGATCCGATCTGCCACAATTCATTGCCACCAAGCGGCACGCGCCCGGCAAAATCATGATAGCCTGAATTCAGGAAATGCGTTTCGGCGCCATCAACGATCACCATGCCCATCGCAGGCAGCGCGAAAAACCGCCGGTGTTCATCGAGATAGGCGGCTATCGCAGCCAGCGCTGCAGTCTTGCCGGCATTGGCTGTACCAGTTGCTGCGTGCACCGAAGTTGCCGCGGCCAATGCGACACTGCCACCCAGAAACCGCCGACGATCAAAAAACATGGCATCCCCCGTTATTTTTCTGCAGCCGTTAAAGTCGCACCATGGCCATCATCGCCTTCGTCGCATAGCGATCCCCTGCCGTAGTTCCAGGCGGCAAAGCAGCATCCAGCGCTGTCAAATCGGCGGCGGACAAAGCCAGTGTTGCGGCGCCGGCATTGTCGTTCAGCGTCACCCGACGCTTTGACCCCGGGATCGGCACCACGCCATCGCCTTTGACCAGCAGCCAGGCCAGGGCCACCTGTGCCGGCGTGGCGCCATGGCCGGCCGCGACAGACTTTATGACTGCGACCGCCGCCATGTTGGCATCGTAATTGGCGCCCCGGTAACGCGGGTCCCTTGATCTATAGTCGCTCTCGGGCAAATCCTCGGCGCGCGGCTGGCTGCCCGTCAGAAAACCGCGACCCAGCGGCGAATAGGGCACAAAGCCGATGCCGAGTTCCAGACACAGCGGCCAGATTTCGGCCTCGACCCCACGTTCCCAGATCGACCATTCGCTTTGCAGCGCGCTGATCGGGTGGACGGCATGGGCCCGGCGAATAGTCTGCGGCCCGGCTTCGGAAAGGCCCAGAAAGCGCACTTTGCCTTCGCTGACCAGTTCCGCCATGGCGCCGACCGTGTCTTCGATCGGTACCGCCGGGTCGACCCGGTGCTGGTAAAAAAGATCGATACGATCGGTCCCCAGACGCCGCAAGCTGGCTTCGGCAACGACGCGCACGTTTTGCGGCCGCGAATCTGTCCCGACAGTTCGACCGTCGACGATCTTGAAGCCGAATTTGGTAGCAATCACAGCCTTGTCGCGCTTTTCAGCCAGCGCGCGGCCTAGCAGCTCCTCGTTGATATAAGGCCCATAGACTTCAGCCGTATCGAAAAAATTGATGCCGAGATCGATCGCCCGATGGACGGTCGCGATCGCTTCATTCTTATCGGCAACACCATAAAGCGCCGCATTGCCGCCGGTACCCGACATGCCCATGCATCCCAGCCCCAGCGCCGAAACCATCAGGCCGTCCCTGCCCAAAGCTCGAATTTGCACTATTTCGCTCCCTTTGCTGTGATCAATCTAGCCGCCGGGCTTCGACAAGCCAATGTCTCTGGCGTATTGAACCAGCATCAACAGGAACGGTTTTAAGATGACTCGCAGATATTTTGGCACCGACGGCATTCGCGGCCTGACCAACACCGCCCCGATGACCGCGGCGACCGCCATGAAGGTCGGCCAAGCTGCCGGTACGCATTTCCTGCGTGGATCCCACAAACATCAGGTGGTGATCGCCAAGGATACCCGCCTGTCGGGTTACATGATGGAATCGGCGCTGACCGCCGGTTTCACATCCGTCGGCATGGATGTGATCCAGGCGGGGCCGATCCCGACGCCGGCTGTCGCCATGCTGACCCGATCATTGCGCGCCGATCTTGGCGTCATGATTTCGGCCAGTCACAATATGTTTCAGGATAATGGCATCAAATTGTTCGGCCCCGACGGCTATAAATTGTCGGATGGCGATGAGGCCGCCATTGAAGCCTTGATCGACGCTGATCTGCCGCTGGCCGAACCTGCCGGTATCGGCCGCGCCCGCCGTATCGAAGACGCCCGCGGCAGGTATATCCATTTTGCCAAGGCGAGTTTTCCCGACAATCTGCGGCTCGACAGTCTGAAAATCGTGGTCGATTGTGCCCATGGCGCCGCCTATCGCGTTGCCCCAGAAGCGCTGTGGGAATTGGGCGCCGATGTCGATGCCATCGGGGTGTCGCCCAATGGTTTTAACGTCAACGACAATATCGGTTCGACCCACCCCAAGGCTTTGCAGATGCGCGTGCTCGAAACCGGTGCGGATATCGGCATTGCGCTGGATGGCGATGCCGATCGCCTGATCATCGTCGATGAAAAGGGCCAGGTGGTCGATGGCGACCAGTTGATGGCGCTGGTAACCGGGCGTGCCGCCGATGCGGGGACGTTAAGGGGCGGCGGCCTGGTGGCGACGGTCATGTCGAACCTGGGGCTGGAACGCTGGCTGGGCGGGCGTGGCCTGACCCTTAACCGCGCCAATGTCGGGGACCGCTATGTGCTGGAGATGATGAAGGCTGGCGGATTCAATATCGGCGGCGAGCAATCGGGGCATCTGATCCTTGCCGATCATTCAACGACGGGCGATGGGTTGGTGGCGGCCCTGCAGGTGCTGGCGGCGTTGGTCGCCAGTGGCAAGCCAGCCAGCGAAGTCTTGCACCTGTTCGAACCTGTGCCGCAGATTTTGAAAAGCGTGCGGTTCACCGGGCACCCTTTGGCCGAAGCGCGAGTACAGGCCGTGATCGCTGCTGGCGAGGCGCGGCTGAACGGCAGCGGACGACTGTTGATCCGCAAATCCGGGACCGAACCTGTGATCCGGGTAATGGCGGAAGGCGATGACAAGGCAGTGGTAAAGGCGGTGGTGGAGGAAATTTGTGCGGCGGTAATAGCGGGTTGAACTTTTCAGCCGGCTTGACAACAACGCATTTGTTCCTATTATGTTCTGCACGCCGCGATGTTTCGGAGACGTGACATGACGATCGACTATGCAATGATTGGCAGCAATGATCTTGACCGGTCGCGGGCTTTTTATGACGCAGTGCTGCCGTTGTTTGGAGGCCGTGTCGACGTGGATTATCCAGGTTTTGCTACTTGCTACGGGCTGCCCGGCGGCATGCGCGTCTGGCTGGCACGACCACATGACGGCAAAGCGGCGATACCAGGCAATGGATCGATGCTGGGTTTTGGCTGTGCGTCGTCGGCGGAGGTCGATGCAGCACATGCCGCAGCGCTGGCCAATGGCGGCAGTAGTGAAGGTGATCCGGGTCCGCGACCAAATTATGGCCCCGAATTTTATGGCGGCTATGTGCGTGACCCGGATGGCAACAAGATGAGCTTTATCGTAGCAGCAGCGGCGACGGCCGCTTGAGACCTGCCGCATCTGTTCATCGGCTTCCTTGATGCCGCCGGCCCGCATTCTGATCATCGCCGGCTCCGATTGCAGCGGCGGCGCTGGCCTGCAAGCCGACGTAAAGACCGTTACCTGCCTTGGCGGTTTTGCAATGACCTCGGTGACGGCGGTGACGGTGCAAAATACGCTCGGGGTGTCGGCAATTCATGCCATTCCGGCCGGAATCGTCGCGGCGCAGATCAGGGCCTGTATCGATGATATCGGGATCGATGCGATAAAGATCGGGATGATCGGTGCCGCGGAGACGGTGCGGATGGTCGCTGCGACGCTGGCCGATGTGCGCGTGCCTGTGATCGTTGACCCTGTGATGATGGCAAAGGGTGGCGCCAGCCTGTTGGACGATGATGCTGTGCTTGCCCTGATCGAGGCCTTGCTGCCGCTGGCGACAATCGTGACACCCAATACACCCGAGTTGATCGCGCTGACCGGAACCGAGGTAGCGGATGAGGCGGATGCATTGCTGGCCGCCCAGGAGTTGTTGGGGTTGGGGCCGGCGGCAGTGCTGGCCAAGGGCGGGCATCTGCCTGGCAACCGCATCACCGACTGGCTGGTGACGCGCAGCAATCATATGGCTTTTACCGCCGATCGCATAGAGACGCGGCACAGTCACGGAACGGGCTGCACGTTGGCGACGGCAATCGCTACCGGGCTGGGGCAGGGGCTGGATCTGGCCATCGCGATCGATCGGGCGCGAGCATTTGTGCGGCAAGGCTTGCTGCGGGCGCCGGGCTTTGGCGGTGGCCATGGGCCGCTGGGGTTTTATCCGTTGCCATGAACCCGGGTTTTGAAGCGGAAAATCGCTTCGCCGGGCTGGTCGTCGGGGTTGATGAGGCTGGTCGCGGGCCTTGGGCGGGGCCGGTGGTGGCTGCCGCAGTGGTGCTTGATCAAGGCAATTGCCCGGCGGATCTCGATGACTCCAAAAAGCTAACGGCGGCAAGGCGCGAGCAACTATACGCCATGATCACCGCCAACGCCCGGGTCGGCATTGGCGCTGCGAGCGTTGCCGAAATCGACCAGCTGAACATATTGTCTGCGACCATGCTGGCCATGACGCGGGCGGTGGCGGCCCTCGCCATCGCGCCTGGCCATGTGCTCGTCGATGGCAATCGCCTGCCTGTCTGGCCCTATGCCGCCACCGCCATCATCGGTGGCGACGGGATATGCCAGTCGATCGCTGCCGCGTCGATCATCGCCAAGGTGACGCGCGATCGCATCATGCAGGGGCTGGATACTGAATGCCCCGGCTATGGCTGGGCGCGGAACATGGGGTATGGCACGCGTGAACACCAGGCGGCGCTGACGCGGTTGGGGGTTAGTGCCCATCACCGCTGCAGTTTTGCGCCCGTGAAGTCGCGTCTGGCGATAAGCGGGATTTGAGTCTTTTGGGCAACACGCCAGCGCTGGGGGGTAGCCGGCAGGCCGGACTCAACCCCTAGCGGTTGAAGCGCGCCCGGCATGGAACAGGCTGAACAACAGAAGATCGGTTGATCCCGACAGGCCTTGACGGCGATTCGGCAATGACTCATGGGCGATTCGAGGGCGTTTCCAGCGCTGTCGGGCAGGGGATCAGCAGGCGTGCAGACCAACATGATCATAACCGACGATTGCATTGCAGCGATGAATGCCCTGCCGGCCGAAAGCATCGACCTGATCTTTGCCGATCCGCCCTATAATCTGCAACTCGCCCAGAATCTGCACCGTCCAGAGGGCGGCAAGGTTGCGGCAGTGGATGATGACTGGGATAAATTTTCGTCGTTCGCCAGCTATGACGACTTCACCCGGACCTGGCTATCAGCAGCGCGGCGCCTGTTGAAACCCGATGGCGCCATCTGGACGATCGGCAGCTATCACAATATTTTCCGCGTCGGTGCGGCGTTGCAGGACGCCGGCTATTGGATTTTGAACGACATCGTCTGGCGCAAGGCCAATCCGATGCCGAATTTCAAGGGCACGCGTTTTACCAACGCCCATGAAACTCTGATCTGGGCTGCAAAATCAGAGAGTTCCAGATATAAGTTCAACTATCATGCCATGAAGGCCATGAACGATGAATTGCAGATGCGATCGGACTGGCTAATCCCTATCTGCACCGGCGGTGAGCGGTTGAAAACGGATGGCGTCAAGGCGCATCCAACACAAAAACCCGAAGCGCTGCTGTATCGGGTGCTGTTGGCGTGTACGGCACCCGGCGATATCATTCTTGATCCGTTTTTCGGCACCGGCACGACGGGTGCTGTAGCCAAGCTGCTCGGGCGGCGCTGGATCGGCATCGAGCGCGAAGCCAAGTACGTGGCCGTCGCTGAGAAACGCATTGCGGGCCTGTTGCCGTTATCGGGCGGCGACATGCCAGGGTCGATCTGGGCCGTATCGGAAGGCAAGCGCGGCGAAACCCGCATCCCCTTTGGCAGCCTGGTTGAGTCAGGGCTGGTGCGTCCGGGCACCAGATTGATCGATCCGCAGCGCCGTCACAGTGCAGAAGTGCGCGCCGACGGGTCGTTGCAGATGGGCACCAAAACCGGATCGATCCATCAGCTCGGTGCCGCAGCGCAGGGCCTGCCCAGCTGCAATGGCTGGACGTTCTGGCATGTCGAGGAAGCCGGCGCACTGGTGCCGCTCGACAGCAAGCGCGCCGACTACCGGGCGAGCTTTGCTGCCGCTTGACGCTCGTCAGCCATTATTCCGCCGACTCATGAAGGCCAGTCGCTCAAACAGCATCACATCGGCTTCGTTTTTCAACAGTGCGCCGTGTAGCGGCGGGATAAGGGATTTGGTGTCGCGGTTGCGCAATACTTCAATCGGCAGATCTTCGTGCATCAGCAGTTTCAGCCAGTCGAGCAATTCGGAGGTCGACGGCTTCTTTTTCATCCCCGGCACCTCGCGAATATCGAAAAAAATATTCAGCGCCTCGGCAACCAGCGATTTCTGAATATCGGGGAAATGCACATTTACGATCCGCTGCATCGTCTCGCGATCCGGAAATTTTATATAGTGGAAAAAACATCGGCGCAAAAATGCGTCGGGCAGTTCCTTTTCATTGTTCGACGTGATGATGACGATCGGACGTGCCGCCGCCTTGACGCGCTCACCTGTTTCGTAAACGTCAAATTCCATGCGATCGAGTTCGGTCAGCAGATCGTTCGGAAATTCGATATCGGCCTTGTCGATTTCATCGATCAGCAGCACCGGCAGGCGCGGGCTGGTGAATGCCTCCCACATCTTGCCCTTGCGAATATAGTTGGAAATATCGTGCACCCGGACGTCGCCCAACTGCGAATCACGCAGACGGCTGACGGCGTCATATTCGTACAGGCCCTGCTGAGCCTTTGTCGTCGATTTGACATTCCATTCGATCAGCGGCGCATCAAAGGCATCGGCGATCTGCTGGGCCAGCACGGTCTTGCCCGTGCCGGGTTCTCCCTTCACCAGCAAGGGCCGGCGCAGGGTAACAGCGGCATTTACCGCAACTTTCAGATCATCGGTAGCGACATAGTCGGCAGTACCCTCGAAACGCGTTGTCATGGATGGCCTTTTGCTGATTTACTTTCAGCGACGCTAAAGGCCAGCGCGATGAAGGGCAACTGCGGTTTTTGGGCAGTCCTTCACTGGCGATAGGCGTAGGTGACACGCCTGGTTTCGCCGCCCGGAAAGCCAAGCAAGGTCCCCAGCGAGTCGGCCGACTGAGCCGCGAGACGCGGGTTGCCAGCAACGTCCAGCCTGTAATCGCTGACCTGTTCGAAGGACGTCACCTTGACGAACAGGCTGATCTTGAACGATTCGCGGGCGGTGACGCTGACGCGTTCAACCCACACCTTTTCGCCGCGCCGCGCCAATTGCGCCTCGGCTTGTAAATGGCGGGAAATATCGGTGCCATCGGCAACAACACTTCCCGGCGGCAGCACCGGGATTTGCAGGATGACAGCGCCGTTATCGCTGGTGCTGCTGCTCGATGAGGCGGCGAGCAAGCGGGCGAGGCTATGATAGCCTGGCACCGGCGTTTCGTTGGCGTGCCGTGACGCGGATTGGCGCTCGGCATCGGTCGGCGGATTGCCATTGATGCTGATGAGCAGCCAGTCCTTGCCATCCCAGCGTTCGACGACAACGCTCCTTGTTGTACTGCCGCCGCCCTTGCGCACCGAAGTGGTGGTACGGTCAAAGGCCAGAGACGCGGGATTAGAAGCCGCGGCGTCAGCAATGATACGATCTCGCACGGCGTCAGGCGGGGGGGCAGCGGCCAGGACCATGCACGCGACTGCAAGGGTAAACACGCATTTCATACGTTTGGCGTAGGCCGTAGCCAGCCTCGGCACAAGTTATCACTTGATGACAAAGGGGTCACTTCAAGGGCGTGAAGGTCGATTCCGTACGAGTGTTGCCCGATTTCCCCAATTGTACACCGGCGAGACTTTGCGTTGTTCGAAGTAGCGCCGGACGGCCGCCAGGGCCGGGCCTGTATTCGTTGACGACATCAAAACTGTCTAATTTTGCAACGAAAAAGAATGACAGCGGCTTGGGCAGAAATATGTGCATGCGGCTGACATAGGGCTGGTTTCCGCTGTTATCGATCAGCAGGTCGGCAACCAGATTTTCCGACACGTCCTTGCCGATGTTGATGCTGCCCTTGGGTAATTTGTCGATACGGTAGAGAATTCGACCCTGGTTGTCAGGCAGGCGATGTGCGCCACCCTTCAAAAATTCGGCAATGCGGTGATAGCCGGGGACGGGGCGACCGGAAAAAGCCTTTTTTTGTTCGGCGATTTTTTCGGGTGTCGCGGGGCTGCCGTTGACGCTCACCAGGGTCAACTGCTGGCCGTCCCAGCGATCGACACGCACATTGGTTTCAGGCGCCTTGCCTTCATCCTGACCAATGGATCGACTGCTGCGTTCGAACCCAATGCTGTCGGCCGGCACGGCACGCGCGCCGGCTATGATGCGGTCGAGCAGCGGGTCGGGAGCAGGGGCGGCTGCGCTGAGAACGACAAGACAGAGGCCGGCAGAGATGGATCGCATATCCATATCTAGCCGGCCTGCTTGGCGTATTGCAAATGCAATACGCCCTAAACGTCGAGGAACGACCGCATTTTTCGGCTGCGCGATGGATGTTTCAGCTTGCGCAGCGCTTTGGCTTCGATCTGGCGGATACGTTCGCGCGTCACGCTGAATTGCTGGCCGACTTCTTCCAGCGTGTGATCGGTATTCATGCCGATCCCGAAACGCATGCGCAATACGCGCTCCTCACGCGGTGTCAGCGATGCCAGCACGCGTGTCACGGTTTCCTTCAGATTGGCGTGGATGGCGGCGTCGACGGGGATGACAGCGTTTTTGTCCTCGATGAAATCACCAAGGTGGCTGTCCTCCTCATCGCCGATCGGCGTTTCGAGGCTGATAGGTTCCTTGGCGATTTTCATCACCTTACGAACCTTTTCAAGCGGCATCGACAGCCGCTCGGCCAGTTCTTCAGGCGTTGGCTCACGGCCGATTTCGTGCAGAATCTGCCGTGACGTGCGCACCAGCTTGTTAATCGTTTCGATCATGTGCACCGGGATGCGGATCGTGCGGGCCTGATCGGCAATGCTGCGCGTGATCGCCTGCCGGATCCACCAGGTCGCATAGGTGCTGAATTTATAACCGCGGCGATATTCGAATTTATCGACCGCCTTCATCAGGCCGATATTGCCTTCCTGGATGAGATCGAGAAATTGCAGGCCGCGATTAGTGTATTTTTTGGCGATCGAAATCACCAGCCGCAAATTTGCCTCGACCATTTCCTTTTTGGCGATGCGGGCTTCGCGTTCGCCTTTTTGGACCATGTTGGTCAACCGGCGAAATTCACCCAGATCAACCCCTGTCGCTTCGGCAATCCCGGCGATTTCAACGCGGATGCTGTCAACGGTTTCGACTTCGTTATGGGCAAACGCTGCCCATTTTTTGTCAATACCGCCGACACGGGCCAACCAGCCATCATCCAGCTCATTGCCCATATAATCGTCAAGAAAAACCTTGCGGTTGATCTTGTGCTTGTCGGCCAATTTCATCATCTGGCCGCCCAGCACCAGCAGCCGACGGTTCTGCGTGTAAAGTTGATCGACAAGCAGCTCGATCTTGCCATTGTTAAAATGGATCGACTGGACGCCACGCGTCAGTTCTTCGCGCAAGCGTTGATAGCGGCGTTCATCGGCGGCCGGGAAGGCGGCACTGGCATGCAATGCCGACAACCGGGTTTCCTGCAGTCTTTGAAACTTCTTGTATGTCGCTGTGATTTCGGCAAATTTTTCTAACGCGGCCGGTTTCAAAACCTCTTCCATCGCTGCCAGCGACAGGGTGGCATCCTCCTCGTCATCATCGGGAATCGCGGGTTTGCCATCGGGACGCATACGTCGCTCGGTCAGGCCGTCTTCCTCATCGGGAGCGGCCGGTTCGGCTTCGGGTTCCTCATCATCCTTGAATTGCACAGCCGGCAGATCGCCACCGGGCGCCGATGGGTCCGCATCCTCATTTACCGCAGCCTCGGCCGGGTCCTTGGCCAACATGGCCTCGAGATCGAGAATCTCGCGCAATTGCATGCGGCCTTCATTCAGTGCGTTTGACCATTCGATCATTGCGGTAAAGGTCATCGGGCTTTCGCACAGCCCGGCGATCATGGTATTTCGGCCGGCTTCGATACGCTTGGCGATGGCGATTTCACCTTCGCGGCTGAGCAATTCGACAGCGCCCATCTCACGCAGATACATGCGGACGGGATCATCAGTACGATCGAGCGGCGCCTTGGTGACAGTGACGACCGGTGCGGTGCCAAGGTCGCCATCGACGGGCTCGGCTTCTTCTTCCTCATCGTCGGGGCGAGCCGTTTCGGCCGGGTCATCGGCGGGCTCATCGTTTTCAATGATGTTGATGCCCATTTCACTGAGCGCCGCCATCACATCCTCGATCTGTTCCGAAGACATCTGGTCCTGCGGCAGGGCTTCGTTCAGCTCATCATAGGTGATGTAGCCGCGCTTTTTGGCGCGCGTCAGCAGCTTTTTGACCGACGCCTCATTAAGATCGAGCAGCGGTGCATCATTTCCGTTGGCCTTGGCTTCGGGCTCAACCGCCGCCGCAATCGCTTTTGCCATTCTATGCTTTCCTTTTCCGGCGCTGAACCGGCTAAACGTTACGCCTTAATCGTCGCGCAGCGATTCCGCCAGCCGCATCATGACCGCATCGATTTCCATGCGTTCCACCAGCAGCGCCTGCTGCCGCTGGAAATCATTGTCCGCGAGACTTTGGCTGAACACCGCAGTGGCTGTTGCCAGCGCTGTTTCAACGCGTGCCCGCGCCGCCAGGCTGTCGAGCATCATGCCAAAATCCCGGGCCATTGCTTCGCGTGACGTTGCATCATCGGAACGATCGGTACGGGTAAACGAAAAACGCAGGCGATTGCCCTTGATCATGGCATCCGCAAACGCCTTCAGACCCGCATGCTCAAGATCATGGCTGAGAGCCAGCGTTTCAAGGCCTGGCTTATCTGCAAGGATTTTTAAAATGCCATCCCGAAGCCGGGCATGGCCTTGGTCGGCCAGCGGCAGGCTGGCCAGCGCCTCGCTGTGCCGATCAGCAAGAACCGGATACATCAGAAGCCCGACCAGCAACGCCTTGGCTTCGGCGTCATTGGCCGATCTACGGCCAGCCCGCAACGCCGGCGACGCCCCGGCCAAGGGTGGCACAAACTTGCTGCCCGGCACAAAGCCGCGGCGCGGGGGCCGTTCGGCTCGCACCAGATAAAGCGCCTCGAAACGTGTCGCAAAATCGGCTGCATAAAGGCTTTTGACCGACGTATCGGCAATGCTGTCGGCATGCGCCCGCAGGCGTTGTCTGACGGCAGCACGGCGTTCGGGCGTTGTTGCCTCGCCGTCAGAGGTTTCGCTACGCCACAAAAATTCGTTTAACGACAGGGCTGCCGCCAGCACGGCCTCCAGGGCAGCCGGACCGCTGCGTCTGACAAGATCGTCAGGGTCAATGCCGGGCGGCAGGCTGGCGATTCGCAGCGATTTCCCCGGCAGCAGCAGCGGCAGTGCTCGCATTGCCGCGCGAAGCGCCGCGCGCTGCCCTGCGCCATCACCATCGAAACACAGGATCGGTTCATCGGCCTGTCGCCAGGCCAAGGCCAATTGGGCTTCCGTCAGCGCCGTTCCCAACGGCGCCACCAGGTCCGTAAAACCGGACCCTGCCGCGCCGATGACATCCATATAGCCCTCGACAATGACCAACCGCCCTGATTTGCGCGCTACTGGCCCGGCGCGGTCGAGATTGTAAAGCAGGCGTCCTTTGTCAAACAATGGCCCATCGGCGGAATTCAGATATTTGGGCTGGGCATCGCCCAGTGCGCGGCCGCCAAAGCCGACCACACGCCCGCGCCGATCCCGGATCGGAAACATCAGGCGGCCGCGAAAACGATCATAGGTCTCGCCCGTATCGCTGCGCCCAAGCAGCCCGGCCTCGACCAGCCGATCGTCCGCCACATCCTTCAACGCCGCCTTGAGGCCCGATCGCCCATCGGGGGAAAACCCGAGGCCAAAATCGCTGATCTGCGCGGGCGCCACCTGGCGGCGATCGAGATAGGCCCGGGCTTGGGCGCCGGCGGGGCCACGCAGCTGCATCTGAAACCAGTCCGCGGCCCGCGCCGTCAGAGCCAGCAGCCCATCTACTTCATCACCGCGGGCGCGCGCCTCGGGGGTATCGCTTGGCACGGTCATGCCCGCTTCGCCGGCCAGTTGTTTGACCGCATCGATAAAGCCAAGGCCTTCTTGCTCGGTCAGGAAGCGGATCACATCCCCATGCGCGCCACAACCAAAACAATGGTAGAAACCCTTGTCATCATTCACATAAAAACTGGGCGTTTTTTCATTGTGGAAAGGGCAGCAGCCTTTCCATTCGCGCCCGGCGCGCGTCAGTTTGACCCGGCGTCCAACGACGGGTGCCAGCGGCACGCGGGCGCGCAATTCATCAAGAAAGGCTGGGGGCAGTGCCAATGATCTACCTTTTTTTGCGCTGCCGCCAGCGCGATAGGGCTTTTCCTAGGCGAGCGCCGCCTTGACCATGCCGCCGGCCTTGCCCATGTCGATCTGGCCGGCGAACCGGTCTTTGACTGCCGCCATTACCCGGCCCATGTCCTTGAGCGACGTGGCTCCAAGCTCCACTACCAGCCCGGCGATGGCTGCGGTGGCATCGGCGTCCGATAATTGCGCCGGCATGAAGCTTTCGATGATGAGCATTTCGGCACGTTCGGCATCGGCGAGTTCTGGTCGGTTGCCAGCGACGAACATTTCGATCGATTCGCGCCGCTGCTTGGCCATTTTTGACAGGACTTCGGCGACCAGCACATCATCATCGGCAGGGGGTGTGCCAGTGCGCAGTTCGATATCGCGATTTTTTATCGCCGACGAAATCAAGCGCAGTGTGCCGGTGCGGGCGGAATCGCCGGCCTTCATCGACTGGATGGTGGCGGCCTTCAAATCGTCGCGGATCATCATTATGTTTCCTGCTCTGCAATCCCTCCGACTAGCCCAAGCGCCCGAGAAAGAATAGATTGACGCCTCGGCATCCTCCCCATAACTCGCCAGCCGTTTGAACGCTGCACAGCGTTTCAACGGCAGACGCCCGGCACTTTGCCAAACTACAAAGGATCTCAGCATGGCCCCAGCGCCCGCACCCGCCCAACCAAATGGTGCGACCGGCGTGCTGGTATTGGCCGATGGCTCGGTGATCTGGGGCAAGGGCTTTGGCGCCGAAGGCGTTGCTGTCGGCGAAGTCTGTTTCAACACCGCGATGACCGGTTATCAGGAGGTGATTTCCGACCCTTCCTATGCCGGGCAGATCATCACCTTCACCTTTCCGCACATCGGCAATGTCGGATCAAACCCCGAAGATATCGAATCGGCCAATCCGCACGCGCTGGGCTGTGTGGTGCGCGAGGCTGTGACGCCGGCCGCTAGTTTCCGGTCGACCCGCAATTTTGACGACTGGATGCGGGCCTGGGGTCGTATCGGCATTTCGGGCGTGGATACGCGCGCGCTGACCCGCCGGATCAGGCTCGGCGGGGCGCCAAACGGCGTAATCGCCCATGCGCGTGACGGCAGATTCAACGTGAAGCAGATGCTGGCGGAGGCCAAGGGCTGGCCGGGGCTGGAGGGGATGGACCTCGCCAGCGTCATTTCGACGACGCAGAATTACCCCTGGGTAGATGGCTCATGGACGCTGGCTGGCGGCTATGCGAGCAACGTCGCCAACCCCGATGGGCCGCATGTTGTGGCGGTCGATTATGGCATGAAGCGCAATATCCTGCGCAATCTGGTGGCGGCCGGCGCAAGGGTGACGGTGGTGCCGGCGCTGGCGAGCTTTGAGGAGATCATGGCGCTGCAGCCCGACGGTATTTTCCTGTCGAACGGCCCCGGCGACCCAGCAGCGACGGGCGTTTATGCCGTGCCGGTCATTCAGCAGGTGCTCAACGCCGGTATCCCGTTGTTCGGCATCTGCCTTGGGCATCAGCTGCTCGGGCTGGCTGTCGGCGCTCGGACGGTGAAAATGCAACAGGGCCACCGCGGCGCCAATCATCCGGTCAAACGGCTAAGCGATGGCCGGGTTGAAATTACCTCTATGAACCATGGCTTTGCTGTTGAAACCGAAACCTTGCCGGCAACTGCGCGGCCAACACATATTTCGCTGTTCGATGGCTCGCTGGCCGGGCTCGAGCTGACCGACAAGCCGGCGTTTTCGGTGCAATATCACCCGGAGGCGAGCCCGGGGCCGCAGGATAGCGCCTATTTGTTTGAGAAGTTTGTTGGTTCATTGGCTCGCGCGAAATGAAAATCGACCCCGTTCGCCTCGCCGAGGAAGTTGCCGGCAACGCCGATGTGCTGCGCCAGCTTGCCGAAAATGGCGACGTCAACATCATCATCCGCACCATCGATGTGCATTTCAAAGGCGCGCGTTCACAGTGCGAAATTCTAAGTGAGGAAGCCGAGGCGCTGGGTTTTGAATTCGTCGATTTCGGCGAATATGAAGATGGCGACTGGGCCTGTGACCTGTCGGTGCTCGGCACGACCGATGCAGATTTCATTACCGATCTGACGCGCCGGGCGCTGATGATCGAACTGACGCATGGCGTCGAGTTCGATGGTTGGGGCTGCAATGCGGTCTCGGGGCCGGATTGATGCCCGGCGCGTTCAGCCTCGCCAGGGATCGATCAGATCGATGCCGATCCAGTCGAAATCGCGGGCATTGCGCGTTGCCAGCTGAATCCCGTGTTGGATCGCCTGTTCGGCGATCTGAATGTCGATTATCTGGGGCTGACGCGCCTTCACTTCGGGCCGGACGGCAAGGCGGTTGTATTTGCGCGCCGATGGGCGGCCGAACGCCAGTGTCTGCCCCCAATAGCGCGCCTCAAGCCCCGCCAGCCACGCCGCCAGCGCATGCCGTTTCGGCGCCGCCGTCGCGAGTTCAATGCCATAGTGGATTTCGGCAAGCACCACCATCGACAGCATCAGATCATCGTCATTCGCCTCGAGCCAGGCCAGCACGGCGGGGTCACTGCGTGGCTTGGTCAACTCGCTCCAGACATTGGTATCAACTAGGATCAAAACTCGGGGGCTGCCAATGCGGTGTTCAACCTCGGCGGCAGTTCGAGGCCAGCACCGTCCGCCAGTCGGCGCAGTTCGGCCATCGCGTCCTTGGCGGTCATGAAGCGGATTTCAGCATATTTCGGGCTGTCGGTGGTCACACCATCGGCAATCCGCAGCAATTCAGCCAAGCGAGCGTCGCTTGGTTGCTGATGCTGGAATCGCTGTGGCGCATCGGCGACATGCACTGCGAGCCCTGCATCGGCTTCGATGACAAGCTGCCGCAAATGCTCTTCCATCGATCGGCCATGCGCCGCCGCCACCTGGCGAAAGCGGTGCTTGGCAGCTTCGGGCAGATTACGGACGGTCAGGCTCAGGACGACGGGTCTCCAATGCAATCAATGTATGCAATGAAAGCATAAGCTTCAAATGCCCAAACGCAGCGATCTCAAATCCATCCTGATCATCGGCGCCGGGCCGATCATCATCGGCCAGGCCTGTGAATTCGATTATTCGGGCACCCAGGCCGTCAAGGCGTTGAAAGCAGAGGGTTATCGGATCATCCTCGTCAATTCCAATCCAGCGACGATCATGACCGACCCCGAATTGGCCGATGCGACCTATGTCGAGCCAATCACGCCCGAAATCGTCGCCAAGATCATTGAAAAGGAACGCCCCGACGCCGTGCTGCCGACGATGGGTGGCCAGACAGCGCTCAACACGGCGTTGGCGCTGCATCGCGACGGAACACTCGCCAAATTCAACGTTGAACTGATCGGCGCCGATGCCGAAGCCATCGACAAGGCCGAGGACCGGCTGAAATTCCGCGACGCCATGTCGAAAATCGGGCTCGAAAGCCCAAGATCACAGATCGCCCACAGTCTTGAAGAAGCCATGGTAGCGCTTGATTTTGTTGGCCTGCCAACGATCATCCGGCCAAGCTTCACCATGGGCGGCACCGGCGGCGGCATCGCCTATAACAAGGAAGAATTTAACCGCATCGTGACGGGCGGCCTCGATGCCTCGCCAACCACCGAAGTGCTGATCGAGGAATCGGTGCTTGGCTGGAAGGAATATGAGATGGAAGTCGTCCGCGACCGCGCCGACAATGCCATCATCATCTGTTCCATCGAAAATATCGATCCGATGGGCGTCCATACCGGGGACAGCATCACTGTTGCCCCGGCGCTGACTCTGACCGACAAGGAATATCAGATCATGCGCAACGCAAGCATTGCTTGTCTGCGCGAAATCGGTGTTGAAACAGGGGGTTCCAACGTCCAGTTCGCAGTCAACCCCATGGATGGCAGGCTCGTCATCATCGAAATGAACCCGCGCGTCAGCCGTTCTTCGGCACTGGCGTCAAAGGCCACCGGCTTCCCCATTGCCAAGGTCGCAGCGCTGCTTGCGGTGGGCTATACGCTCGACGAGGTCATGAACGATATCACCGGCGCCACACCGGCTTCATTTGAACCGACGATCGATTATGTCGTCACCAAAATCCCGCGCTTTGCCTTTGAAAAGTTCAAGGGCGCCGAACCCTTGCTGTCGACCGCCATGAAGTCGGTCGGCGAAGTCATGGCAATTGGCCGCAATTTTCAGGAAAGTATCCAAAAGGCATTGCGTGGCCTTGAAACCGGCCTGTCGGGCTTTGACGAAATCGAAGCACTGGTCGGCGCGTCGCACGACGAGATCGAGGCCGAACTGAGCCGCGCCACTCCCGACCGATTGCGGGTGGCAGCGCAGGCCCTGCGCGAAGGCATGAGCGTGGCGCGCATTCACGATATCGCCAAATTCGAGCCCTGGTTTCTGCGCCAGATCGAGGAATTGATGCAGGTCGAAGCGAGGTTGAAGGCGGGCGAATATCCGACCGGGCCAAACAGTTTTCGCCGGCTGAAAGCCCAGGGCTTTTCGGATGCGCGCGTAGCGACCCTGACCGGGCGTACGGAGGCGGCGGTAGCGGCGGAGCGGCGCGCCCTTGGCGTCCGCCCGGTTTTCAAGCGGATCGATACGTGCGCGGCCGAATTTTTTGCCAAAACGCCTTACATGTATTCAACGTATGAGGCACCAAGCTTTGGCATCCCCGATTGCGAAAGCGAGCCGACGGCAGCAACCAAGATCGTCATTTTGGGTGGCGGCCCGAACCGTATCGGGCAGGGCATCGAATTCGATTACTGCTGCTGCCACGCCTGTTTTGCGTTGCACGACGCCGGTTTTGAAACAATCATGATCAATTGCAATCCCGAAACCGTTTCGACGGATTATGACACATCGGACCGGCTGTATTTTGAACCCTTGACCGCTGAAGATGTGCTGGAAGTGCTGCATGTCGAAATGCAGAACGGGACACTTGCCGGGGTAATCGTGCAACTGGGGGGCCAGACCCCGCTGAAACTTGCAAAGGACCTGGAGGCCGCCGGTATCCCGATCCTGGGGACCGCCCCCGATAATATCGATCTGGCCGAAGATAGGGAGCGTTTTGCAGCGCTCATCGACAGGTTGAAGCTGAAGCAGCCCGAAAATGGCATCGCTCGCAGCCGCGACGAAGCCATCGCTGTGGCCACCCGGATCGGTTATCCGGTGCTCATGCGCCCTAGCTATGTGCTCGGCGGCCGGGCCATGGAGATTGTCGACACCCAGGCCCAGCTTGAAACCTATATTCGCGAGGCCGTGATCGTTTCCGGTGACAGCCCGGTGTTGATCGACCGCTATTTGCGCGACGCGATCGAGGTTGATGTTGATGCGATCGCCGATGGCGAGACCGTATATATCGCCGGTGTGCTGCAGCATATCGAGGAGGCAGGCGTGCACAGCGGCGACAGTGCCTGCTCGCTGCCGCCCTACAGCCTTGATGCCGGCATCATCAGCGAAATCGAGCGACAAACGCGGGTTCTGGCGACGGCACTGAATGTCTGCGGCCTGATGAATATCCAGTTCGCCGTCAAGGATACCGAGGTCTATGTGATCGAGGTCAATCCGCGTGCCAGCCGCACAGTGCCGTTCACCGCCAAGGCAACCGGCATTCAGGTGGCAAAGATCGCCTCGCGCGTCATGGCTGGCGACGCGCTGGCCTCATTCGACCTGGCGTCACGCAACATCGCCGATCACGTCGCTGTGAAGGAAGCAGTGTTCCCCTTTGCACGCTTTCCAGGCGTTGATCCCGTGCTCGGGCCAGAAATGAAATCAACCGGCGAAGTCATGGGAATCGATATGGATTTTGCCATCGCCTTTGCCAAATCACAACTTGCGGCGGGCACCATATTGCCGCAAGCGGGCACCGTATTTGTCTCGGTAAAGGATGGCGACAAGCCGCAGATCGTGCCGGCGATGCGTGATCTTGCCAGCATGGGATTTGCCATCATCGCGACCGATGGCACGGCCCGGGTGCTGACGGAGGCGGGAATACCCGTGACGATTGTAAACAAGGTGGCCGAAGGCCGCCCGCACATCGTCGATCGCATCAAGGATGGTGATATCGCGCTGATCTTCAACACGACCGAAGGTTTGCAATCATTGAAGGATTCAGCCTCGATCCGTGGCTCTGCTCTCTATGGGCGGGTGCCTTATTTCACGACGGCAGCGGCTTCCATCGCATCGGTTGCGGCAATCGCGGCGCTGCGGCTTCGCCCGCTTGAAGTCAGGCCATTGCAGGCTTATCATACGCACCCCGGGTTGTAAGGCCCGCCTACAATTGCGAGGCTTGCTGCGATGGAACAGACGCCGCGGGCAAAACGTTGAAGCGTGATAAAAGGTTGAGTGAAGCGAATGGCAACGGTCGAAAAGCTGCCCATGCTGGCAGAAGGTCATGCGGTCCTGACGACGACATTGAAGCGTCTGAAGGAAATTGAACGCCCTGAGGTGGTCGAGCAAATCGAAGTCGCCCGGGCCCATGGAGATCTGTCCGAAAATGCCGAATATCATGCCGCCAAGGAACGTCAGGGCCAGATCGAAGCTGAAGTAATCCAATTGGAAGATCAGTTGGCGCGCGCCGTCATCATCGATCCGAAAAGCCTGTCAGGTGACAAGGTCGTGTTCGCTGCAACCGTCCACCTGATCGATGAGGATGAAAAGAAAATCGTCTATCAGATCGTTGGACAGACAGAAGCGGATGCCCGGCGTGGCCGCATCAGTTACAATTCACCGCTTGGCCGCGCCCTGATCGGGCGGCGAATCGGCGACGAAGTCGAAGTGACGACGCCGTCGGGCGATCGCTATTATTCAATCGAAAGCGTTGAATTCATTTGATAGCCGGTGCCGCTGCAAGCGGGCAGGGTCCAATATGAAGCCCTATGTGCCGCCCCGCGCAGTGGTGACCAACTTGCTGATGCTGGTCTGCGTACTGATTGAAGCCGCTGTTCTGGTTGGCGGTGTGGATTTTGGTAACGCGCTGACCGCAGCCGCGGGCCTTGTGCCCGAGCGTGTCGCAGCGGCGCTGGCAGGATCGCCGGGCAATCCCATGATCCCTGCGCTGATGACATTGGTCACCCACATGTTCCTGCATGGCGGCTGGCTGCATCTGGGGCTGAACCTGTTGTTTCTGGCCTGGGTCGGCAAATATGTCGAATGGGCTGCCGGTGGCGGCGTGCTGGCGCTGTTGTTTGTGGCTGGCGGCATCGCCGGCGGCATCGCGCAGATCCTCGCGTCACCGCACTCGCTGGTGCCGGTGGTGGGGGCAAGCGGTGCGATCGCGGCGGTATTTGGCGCCTATGCGCTGATGTTTGCCCGGGATCGAGCCTCGCAGCGGCAAATTCTGGGGCTGACGATATCAAGTGGGCTGTTGACCGCGATCTGGTATGCAGCGGTCTGGATCGGGCTGCAATTGCTCACAGGGCTGGTATTTCGCCTAGGGCCGATGGGGTTTGGCATCGCCATCTGGTCCCATATCGGCGGATTTGTGGCGGGTTTGATCCTGGTGCAACCCTGGCTTCGGCGACCGGCGCACCCGTAAAAACACAGCAAGCTTCGTTTTTACGAATTCCGCTCCGCCGCTTTTACAGCCAGCCAAAATGATTCCTTGCCGGCAAGATCAAGCATCGGGAAGGTGGGGCCGGCCATGGCTTCCATGGCGCGAAACCGGCGCTCGAATTTGTCGTTGCCGGCGCGCAATGCGGTTTCAGCATCAATGCCATGATGGCGTAAATAATTAACGACGCTGAACAATAGATCACCAGCTTCCTCAAGCCGGTCGACACTGCCTGTTGCCGATTGAAATTCCGCCAATTCCTCCGCGATCTTGGCGCGGACCGGCGCTTCTTCCGGCCAATCGAAACCGATACGCGCCGCGCGCGACTGCAGCTTTTCAGCCCGCATCAACGCGGGCAGGGCGGTTGCGACTCCATCGAGTGCTGAGTCCCGGCCAGCGCCATGGCCAGCCGCCAGTCGCTCGGCAGCCTTGATTGCTTCCCATTCAAGCTTTTGGGCGCCGGCGTCCGTTGCAGCGACAGCATCGCTAAAAATATGCGGGTGGCGCCGTTCCATCTTGTCACTGATCGCTGTGACGACATCATTTAGGCTGAAATGCCCCGCTTCTTCGGCGAGACGGCTGTGAAATACCACCTGAAACAGCAGGTCACCTAGCTCAGCCCGCAGTTCCGCCATGTCGTGGTTCGCAATGGCTTCGGCGACCTCATAGGCTTCCTCGATCGTGTAGGGCGCGATGCTGCTGAAATCCTGCGCCAGATCCCAGGGACAGCCAGTAACGGGATCGCGCAAGCGCGCCATAATTGCAGCAAGGCGCGCCAGGGGGTCTACATCGGTCATGGAAATATCCTTGCCCCAGCCAGTGCAACGAGTCACCCCGGACCAGAATATCGCATGATCATATCCTGATAATATATATTATGTTAAATTATATCAGGGCTTGGCCATGACGCCGCTGTTCGATAACGCGACAGGATGACGAACATTCCACAGGCCGCCGATCTTTACGGCGATATTGAATCAACGCCAAAGGCGAGGCCGGCTGATTATCTTCCGGGTCTGCTCGTTGCTGGCCTTGCAACCCTGGCGGCCGCCAGCCTGTCCGATCGTTATGGCGCGCCGTTGACACTTATGTCGTTGCTGATCGGGCTGGCGCTGAATTTTCTGTCAGCCGATCGCCGCCTGACGCCTGGCCTGACGCTGGCCGCCCGCGAGCTGTTGCGCTGGGCGATTGTGCTGGTTGGCGCGCGCATTACCATCGGCCAGATCGCAACGCTTGGTCCCGAAGCCTTGGCGATGGTCGTGCTGACCATCGCCTGCACCATTGGCGCTGGTGTATTTGCAGCACGAGTCTTTGGTTTTTCAACGGCTTATGGTATATTGTCTGGCGGCGCCGTGGCGATCTGCGGCGGCTCGGCAGCTTTGGCCCTGTCGGCAACGCTTGGGGAACGCCGGATCCGACAGGCGGAATTGACGCTGGTGCTGGTTGGCATTTCAACGCTCAGTTCGCTTGCGCTGGTTGTCTATCCAGCGATTGCCCATGGCCTCGGTTTTTCGAACGCCCAGGCCGGTTTTTTGCTCGGCGGGTCCATTCATGACGTCGCCCAGGCGCTGGGCGCCGGCTATGCCTATTCAGACGCGGCAGGCGAAACCGCGACAATCGTCAAGCTGGCGCGCGTCGCCATGCTGGCCCCCGTGCTCGGGATTGTTGCGCTGATGTTTCCGGCCCAGCTTGAAATTTCCGGCAGCAAATCCAAAATCGCCATCGTGCCCTGGTTCGTTGTCGGCTTCTTTGCCATGGCCGGGGTCAATTCGACGGGCATCATACCAGCTCAGATTTCGCATTTTGCGGCCAATTGCGCAACGGCGATGCTGGCGGTTTCGGTGGCCGCAACCGCCATCCGTTCGCCGCTCGCCGAAATCATGAAAACCGGGCCAAAGCCGTTGATCGCCGTCGTCGCAGCGACCGCGACATCCTTTGTGCTGGCATTGATCTATGCCTGGGCGCGGATCGCATGATCGATCAGGACCTGCGGCGGCCCCATAGGTAAATTCCGATTCCCAGAAAAAACACAATTATGAGAAAACCGGCGGCGAGGCCAGTTGCCGCGTGTGTTGCAGCCATCATTGCCATCATTCTGCTCCATCATGATGATGATGGCCATCTTCCAACCGCCGCGCCATCCCCCTGAGAAACATTGCAGCCAATGTCGTCGCGGCCGAAAATCCCAGCACCAGCAGCGCCAGGGCAATCAGATCGGCGCGCGCCAGCATTTCATGGCCGCTGACAATATTGATTGCCGGCAGGAACAGGCCAACCGTTAGCACGCTGGCAGTGATCGCCCCGAAAATCGTTGCCAGTTGTTCAAGAGCGCCGAAAGCAAAGCGTCGGCGTGCCCGCTGTTTCGAGGTTTCCATATTCACTCCCTGGTTGGCGACAGCGCGACAATCATCCCATCATAGCCGGGCTCCACACCTATCGGCAATTCGGTGCAGAGGCTGGCATAATCCATCGATTGATCCATGTGCGTCAGGATCGCAAAGGCAGGTCGATACTGCGCAATCCAGGCCAATGTCTGCGCCAGATGGCTGTGTGTGGGGTGCGGCGTGCGGCGCAGCGCATCTATTACCCAGAGATCAAGCCCGGTCAGCGCTGCCGTCGCACGGCCATCAAGTGCCTTTACATCGGTCGAATAGGCCAGAGCCTTGCCATCGGCTTCGATCCGATAACCCGTCGAATCGATGTTGCCATGATTTTGGGCAAAAGGCGTTACCAGCATGGCGCCGACCTCGATTGGGCCGGCAATATCGGTCGCCGTGCACGTCGGCGGATAGAATTTGGTCCCCTCGAACACATAGTTGAAGCGCGGTCGGAGTATGGCCCAGGTTTCCTGCGACGCAAAACAGGCAACCGGTTTTCCCATGGCGTGAAACACCTGGCGCAGATCATCGATGCCATGGGCATGATCGGCGTGATCGTGCGTCAGGAAAACGGCATCGATGTGCCTGACCCGCGCCGCCAGCAATTGTTCACGCAGATCTGGCCCAGTATCGATCAAAATTGTCTGGCCGGCATGTTCGATGAGCACCGAGACCCTGCGACGGCGATTTTTGGGGTTGCCCGGATCGCAGGCGCCCCAATCCCCCGCCCCGTCGCTGCCGCCGATGCGCGGCACGCCGCTGGACGTGCCCGACCCCAACATGGTTAGTTTCATCGACGGGACAACATCATTGCCGGAACACGACCGTGCGGCTGCCATTGGGCAGAATGCGCCGCTCGGCCGCCCATGTCACAGCGCGCGCGAGGACCAGCGCCTCGACATCGCGCCCGATTGTCACCATGTCGGCGGCACTGCAGCCATGATCGACGCGCTCGGCCAATTGTTCGATGATCGGGCCTTCATCGAGATCGGGCGTCACATAATGCGCCGTGGCGCCGATCAGTTTGACACCGCGAGCATGGGCCTGATGATAGGGTCTGGCGCCCTTGAAGCTGGGCAGAAAACTGTGGTGGATATTGATGCAACGCCAGGCAAGCGCCGCGCAAGCCCGCGCCGAAAGCACCTGCATATAGCGCGCGAGTACAACCAGATCGATGGCATGTTGTTCGACAAGTGCCAGCAAGGCCGCTTCCTGCGATGCTTTGTGCAGTGGATCTATCGGTAGATGGGCAAACGGGATAGCATGCCAATCGCACAACGATTTAAGCTCGAGATGGTTGGATACGACCAGCGGTATCTCGACGGGCAGGGTGCCGGTCCGCCAGCGATGCAACAGATCGTTGAGGCAATGGCCGGCCTTTGACACGACGATCATGACGCGCGGTTTGGCGGCTGTTTCGGCGAGGGCCCAGGTCATTTCGAAGCGGTCGGCAACCATGGCAAATTCCTGGCGGACTATCGCTGTCGCCGGAAATTTCGGGCCGGCTGCCTGAAATGCGATCCGCATGAAAAAGCGACCTGAATCGAGATCGGCATATTGTCGGGATTCGGTGATAAAAGCGTCATGATCGGCCAAAAACCCTGTGGTGGCCGCAACAATGCCGATCGTGTCGTTGCAGGTAACCGTCAGGATATGGCTCATTGCGCTGGCTTGGCCTTGGCAAACAGTCGGAAGAAATTGGCCGTTGTGGTTGCGGCAAGGCTTTCAGGCGTCACACCACGCAGGGCAGCAACGCATGCTGCGGTATGGGCGACAAACCCTGGCTCATTGGTTTTGCCGCGCATCGGCACCGGCGCCAGAAAGGGCGCGTCGGTTTCCACAAGCAATCGTTCGGCCGGAATGCTGGCCGCCGTTAATTGCAGATCGTGGGCATTCTTGAACGTGACGATACCTGAGAGTGATATGTAAAAACCCAGCGCAAGCGCTTCATCTGCAAAATTTTGTGACGCGGTGAAACAATGTATGACACCGTTCAGAACCCCCTCCCCGGCTTCGTGCAGCAACGCCAGCGTATCGGCCTCGGCATCACGGGTGTGGACGATCAGCGGTAGGCCGGTTGCCCTCGCAGCAGCAATATGGGCACGAAAACTCGTCCGCTGACGCTCCCGGTCGGATTTGTCATAATAAAAATCGAGCCCGGTTTCGCCAATGCCGATGACGCGCGGATGTGCTGTCGCAGCGATCAGGATTGCAGCATCGGTTTCGGGATATTGATCGGCTTCATGGGGGTGGATGCCGATGGTCGCCCAGATATCGGATTCGGCCTCGGCGAGGGCGATGACCGCGGCCCATTCATCGCGCCGGGTCGAAATGCCCAGAAAGCCGCCGACTCCTGCCGCGCGTGCGCGCGCGAGAACGCCCGGCACGTCTTCGGCAAGGCCCGGATAATTCAGGTGACAATGGCTGTCGACAAGCATGGCCCTGCCCTTACAAGGCCTTGGCCATGCGCACCAGCGGCACGGGTATCGTCGCATTGGTATCAAACACTTGTTCCACGGCCACATAACCGGCGGCGGTGTAAAGCCGCGTACCGGCCAGCGTTGCCATCAGTTCCACCCGAGCAAAGCCGGCAGTGCGCGCCGCTGCCTCGCACGCAGCCAGAATGGCCCGGCCAACGCCCCGGCGCGCCATGGCTGGCTCGGTATACATGGCCCGGATTCGCGCCGGTTCGGTCGCAGGATCGAGCAACCGGGCATCGCGGCCGGCCGAATGATCGCCACCATAAAGTGTGGCGCGATGGCTCCAGCCACCGCTGCCAGCCAATTGCGCATCGATTTCGGCCAGATAGTAACAGCCATCGCTGATTAATTGGCTGTCCAGACCCATCAATCGGTGACTGGCAAGGATCTGGTCGGTGTCAAGAAACTCTGTTTGCAGTTCATCGATGGCGCGCGCCATCATGGCTTCCAGCGCTGGCAGGTCAGCCAGTGTCGCCAGCCTGATGGTTGCCGCCGCGTTCACACCGTTTCGGACCAGCGCGGGAAGACACCTTGCGGCAGCGGTAGCTGACTGGCCGTTGGAACAATCACGGCCATTGCCTTGAAATCCCGCGCCGCAGCAGCGACACCCAATTGATCCAGCAGCAGCGCAGAGGCGTCGGGTACGAAGGGTTGGGCCATCAGCACGATGCGGCGCGTTGTGTCGATCGTTACGTGCAAAACCTGCGCCATGGCGTCGATATCGGTTTTGGCGAGTTGCCAGGGTGCGTTTTCAGCAAAAAAACCATTTGCGGCCGTGACCATGGCCATGATCGTCTCAAGTGCCTTGTTGAGTTGCAACGCGTCCATGGCTGCGAAATAGCTGACGGTCAGCAGGTCGATGCATTCCATCAACGCCGCAACGCGCGGGCTTTGGTCATTACTTGGGCCTGGCCCCGGCATTGCGCCGCCAAGATTTTTCGCCACCATCGACAGAGCGCGCTGTGCCAGATTGCCGATGCCATTGGCCAGATCGGCGTTTGTGCGCTCGATGATCGCCTCGTCGCTATAGCTCCCGTCATCGCCAAACGCTACATCGCGCAGCAGGAACCAGCGCAGGCGATCAACCCCGAAACGCGTTGCCATTGCCGCGGGATCGACAACATTTCCCAGCGATTTCGACATTTTTTCGCCGCGGAACAGCACATGACCATGGCCAAAGACCTTTTTTGGCAAGGGCAACCCCGCCGACATGAGGAACGCCGGCCAGTAAATGGCGTGAAAGCGCACTACATCCTTGCCAACGATGTGGAGATCGGCCGGCCACCAATCCCCCTCCAGCCCGCCGGCGCCGGTCAGATAATTTGCCAGCGCATCGACCCAGACATACATGACATGGCCAGGGCTGTCGGGCACCGGCACCCCCCAGTCAAAGCTGGTTCGTGACATTGACAGATCGTTGAGGCCATTTGCCACAAAGGCGCGCATTTCGTTCAGTCGGCTGCTTGGTTGCAAGAACTCGGGGTGATTTTCATAAAGCTCGAGCAAAGGCTGTGCATAGGCCGAAAGCTTGAAAAACCAGCTTTCCTCGACCGTCCATTCAACAGGTGCACCATTGGGCGACAATTTCAGTTTCTGGCCACTGGCATCGTCTGCGTCGACCAGCTCGGCTTCGTCATAATAGGCTTCGTCGCGGACAGAATACCAACCTTCATAGCGACCGAGGTAAAGATCGCCCTTGTCGGCCATGCGCTGCCAGAGTTGCTGGCACAGCGCCTTGTGATCGCTATCGGTAGTGCGAATGAAGCGGTCGAAACTTATGCCCAATTGTTCATCGAGCGCCACAAACGCCTCAACCATGCGGTCGACATAGTCCTGCGGCTCAAGGCCCTCGGCGCGAGCTGCCTGGGCGATTTTCAGCCCATGTTCGTCGGTGCCGGTCAAAAACAGGACATCAAAACCCTGCAGGCGTTTATAACGTGCAATCGCATCGGTCGCGATGGCTTCATAGGCATGGCCCATATGCGGTTTGCCATTGGGATAGGCGATCGCGGTTGTCAGATAAAATCGCTTTGTCATGCGCAGCCGAATGCGGGAGTTTCACCACGGTTGCAACCATCGCGTCAGGCGCTGGCAAGCCTCGCGATTTTTTGGGCAAGATCAAATCCGACCGATTGCGGGTCGAGCGACAAGGCCATGGCGGAGCCGGCCAGCGCCTGCGCCGCCTCCCAATCGGCCAGTGTTCGGGCCAATACACTGCCCCGCCGACCACGCGCCGCCGCTGCCAGCATCGCGGGGGCAAGTTCCAGCATCGCTTCATAGCGCGGGCCGTTGGCTTTGCCGGCGAACGACCGCGCCAGCGCCAGCGCTTTTGCTGCGGCCGCTGACGACGGTGTTGTGGCGAGGTCGGTGAGTTGCTCCTCCAGCGCCGCGATACCCGATTCCGCAAAGCGCAGCGCCCGGCCGGGAGCGCCTGCAGCGATCCGCACCAATGTAGCGCGGTCGGCATCATCAAGCGTTGGCGCCGCATCGGCGAGCACAGCATCAACGTCAGCATCCGCCAAGCGTGCAAAGCGCAACGTGCGACAGCGCGACCGAATGGTCGGCAGCAATCGCCCCGGGGTGTGGCTGATGAGGAAAAACACTGTCCCCGCCGGCGGTTCTTCAAGGTTTTTCAACAGCGCATTGCTGCCGCTGACTGCCAGATCATCGACCGAATCGATGATCACGATACGCCAGGCGGACATTGCCGGCGTCGATTTGAACACATCGCGCAGCGGGATAATGCCCGAATCCTTTCGAAAAACAATCTGCGCGACAAGGATTTCCTGGCGTTCCTTGCCGGTTGTCGGATTGATCAATTTTGTCAGAACTCTAAAATCCGGGTGCGTGCCGGCATCGACAAGCTGGCCGATGAGGTTTTTGGGATCAACAGCAAAGCCATCGCACAATAGCGTCTCCGGCATCGCTGCCATAACCAAAACCCATTTGGCAGCGGCATGCGCAAAGCTAGATTTGCCGACCCCCTTGGGGCCAGCCAACAGCCAGGCGTGATGCGGATGCCCGCTTTCAAACGCCGCTTTGAAACTGGCAATTTGTGCCTGCTGACCAATCATGACAGCACGGTCGTAACGATTGCCGCAGCCAGAACATCGACAGGCAGGCAGGCATCAAAACCCTTGCAGCGCGCGGACTCGGCCAGAACCAGAGTTTCGAAAAAACCGGCCACAAGCGTATGAAAACCGCCATTGTGATTTTCAAACCGGGTTTCAACCCCTCCCCTTGCGCCGGCGCGTGCGAGTCCAATGGCCGCATCGATTCGCATGACACAGGTCAGATCGGGCCATAGATCGCCGGTTGCCATGGCGTGCAAGGCGCAAAGCTCCGCATCCGCGATGCCCTTGCCAGCGCCTTGATAGGCCCGGGTCGAATCGACAAAACGGTCGCAGATCACCCAATCCCCTCGCGCCAGGGCCGGGCGGATGACGCGGGTGACATGATCGGCGCGGGCGGCGTTGACGAGACAGGCTTCCCCCCAGGGCGTCCAGCGATCGGCATCGCCTGAAACCAGCAAGGCCCGCACCGCCTCGGCACCCGCGGTGCCGCCAGGTTCGCGCGTCAGCATAACGGTTTGACCCAACGTGCGCAGATGCGCCGCCAGCCGCTGCGCCTGGGTGGATTTGCCGCTGCCCTCGCCGCCTTCAAAACTGATGAAGCGGCCGGCCATCGATAATCAGCCCGCCAGCGATTTCAGCCAGTTGATGATCTGTTGGCCATAGCCCGCCTTTTCCACCGCGACGGCAGCGACCAGCGGCAGCCGGGTTACCGGCATGCCGGGTACCATGACAGCCAGCGTCGCGATCTGCTGGCCCTTTTTGATCGGTGCCGCCAGTCCGGCGATAGGAAGCACCTGTTGTTTGCGTTCAGCAGCGGCGCCGCGCGGGATGGTTATGAAAAAGTCGCGCGGTGCGATGGCAGCGACCTCGGCTTCGGCACCGCCGGCAATTTTTACAATCTGCACCGGCGTGCCGGCTTTCATCAGCGGCACGGACTGCCAGGCAGCAAAGCCCCAGTTGATGAAATCGACCGACGCCGAAATGCGCTGGTTGAAGGATGACAAGCCGGCAACTACCATCACCAGGCGGCGGTCATTCTGTATCGCCGAGCCCGTAAACCCATAGCCGGCTTCGTCGGTGTGGCCGGTTTTGAGGCCGTCGGCCCCCGACACGCGGCCCAGCAACGGATTGCGGTTCGGCTGGGTGATGGCATCGCCCTTGCCCAGCGTTTTGCCCCAGGTGAAGCTTTGGGTGCCGTAATAGCGCTTATACAGGTCGGGAAAATCCCGGATTGTCGCTTCTGCGATCCGCGCCAGATCGCGCGGCGTCACATATTCGGCCGGATCGGGCCAACCATTGGTGTTTGTGAAATGCGAATTGGTCAGGCCGATTTTCTGCGCCGTGCGGTTCATCAGGACGACGTAATTTTCCTCGGTGCCACCAAGACCTTCAGCCAGCACGACACAGGCGTCATTGCCCGACAGCGTCACAATGCCATGCAGCAGATCATTGACCGTCGGTTGTTCCCCGACAGCAAGGAACATGGTCGAGCCCTGCGAATGCCATTTTGTCCAGGTTTCGGGCCTGACCAGAATTTTCTGTTCAAGTTTCGCCTCGCCATTGCGGATCATCTGGAACGCCACATAGACCGACATCATCTTGCCCATCGATGCCGGCGGCATGCGCGTATCGGCGCCCTTGGCATAAAGCACCGCGCCGTTCGAGAGGTCCTTCATATAGGCATAGGGCGCTGGCGTTGTGTAGGTCGGTGACTGGGCAAAGGCTGGCCCGGCAAGCAACAGCGCAAGGCCTGAAAAAACACGCATCGATTGAAAAACCTTCAACATCATGGCTCAATTTTGTGCCGGCAGCGGCACCAGCACGGCTTGCGTGTAACCGGCGTCATGGAGTTTTGCCAGCGCAACCTCGGCCGCCATCGCATCGGCATAGGGGCCCAGCCGCAGGCGCGTCAGGCCAAAGGGCGCAGGCTCGGTCACAACCGGGCCGTAGCTGACCAGATAGGCCGACAGCCAGGCGATCCGGCCCGGATCGGCGAGCGCCGCCACCTGAATATAACGGCCTCGGGTTGTTGCTGGCTGTGGTGGCGGGGCCGCTGGCGGCAGCGGCTTTGGCAACGCCACGTTCGTCAGGGAGGCGGTCGGATAGACCCGATGCACCCGCACCCGCGCCGTGCCAGGGCCATCGACCCCCAGCAATTGCGCCGACCGGCGTGACAGATCGACGATGCGCCCGGCAACAAACGGCCCTCGATCATTGATTCGCACAACGAGCTTGCGGCCATTGTCGAGATTTTCGACCTCGACCCAGCTCGGCATTGGCAAGGTCTTGTGCGCCGCGGTCAGATCATCCTGATCATAGCGTTCGCCATTGGCGGTGCTCAGCGTGTGAAACCCCGGGCCGTACCAGCTGGCAATGCCGTTCTCGTTGTAATTCCGGTCATCGGCGGGCGTGTACCAGATGCCATATACCGCATAGGGCTTGCCGATCTTGACGGTGGGCGCCGGCGCAGCAACGATTTGTGGTCGTCGCTGCTGGGCGGCGCAGGCGGTCAGCGCCAGCAGCAGTGCCAGATCAACGAAGCGCCGGCGCCAGCGCATTGCCAAGCAGGGCCACCGAAAGTGCATAAAAATTGGAGCAATTATAATCCATGACAGCCCGATAATTGCTGGTCGTGAGGAACGCGTCGCCGCCGGGACCATCGGTTTCAACCAGCGCCATGACCTCATCATCGCCGGGCCAATTGCCGTTCAGCGGCTGAAATCCCCAGGCCCGCCATTGCCGCACCGGCAGCGCATAACTGTGGCGCGCCAGCGGCCGGGCACATCGTGCCGCGGGTTTGGCGTTGCTGATCTGGCTGCGATCAAAGCCTGGCGGCACACCGACCTGAAATCCCCATATCAAATCGCGCGTCCAATGGGCATTGGCCAGATAGCGGCCGATCGACATGAACGTGTCGGGCGCAGAGTTCCAGATATCGACCCGGCCGTCGCCATCGCCATCGGCACCATTGGCCAGATAGCTGGAGGGCAGAAACTGGGGCTGGCCAAAGGCGCCGGCCCAGCTACCCTTCATCTGGTCGCGGCGGACCCGATTTTCACCGATCATGCGAACCGCTGCATCCAGTTCGCTGGTGAACAGCGCCGCCCGGCGGCCATCATAGGCGAGCGTTGCCAGTGCCGATGGCAGATCGAATGTGCCGGTAACGCGGCCATAACTGCTTTCCAACCCCCAGATCGCCATGATGATTTCGGGCGCAACGCCGGTTTTGCTGCCGGCGGCCAGAATGGCGGCGCGGTTGGCGGTGGCGCGGGCCAGGCCATCGTTGATCCGACCAGGGGATATTTGCCGGCCAAGATAATCCGCCAGCAAGCTTGGCTTGCCGCTGTCGCCGGGCTGGGCGCGATCGAGCGCCAACACGCGGGGCAAAAACGCCACATCGACAAGGCTTATGTCCAGCCATGATTGTTTCAGGCCACGCGCCAGAGCGCCGGTGCGGTAATTGTTCAACCAGAGCGCAAACCCCGCCGCATCATCGCTTTCATCGGCGGCAACGGGGGCCGCAAACAACAACAAGGCGATCAACAACCAGCGCATTCCCCCCTATTCCCCAGATTCCGCCCGGCAAGCAACCCCCAAGGGCTGCGTTGCAACGCGAACTTGCTCTTGCCGCATTGTGCGGGCAAAGCGGGGCAATCCGGAAAGGTGGCCGAGTGGTTTAAGGCAACGGTCTTGAAAACCGTCGTGGGGGAAACCTCACCGTGGGTTCGAATCCCACCCTTTCCGCCACAAGGACAAGGTGCCTCGCGACCGTGCGCGCCCTTTACGCCATCGTCAGCACAGCTTTGCCCATGAGAATGCCCGCCGCCATCGCATCAAATGCATCAGACCCTTGCGCCAGCGGCCGTTGCAGGCCGATCCTTGGGCGAAGCGACATGGCGCGCGCATCGATGGCGGCGATGTGGCGGCGGCCGGCTTCGGGGTCCTGGCGGGCGAATTCGCCGGCGCGAACGCCAAGGATTTCGATCTCCTTCAGCAAGGCGCGGTTGAGCGGCAAAGCCGCCGGTCGGCCGCCGGTAAAGCCGATGATGAGGTAACGCCCGCCGCGTCGCAGCGTTTTCATCGCGGGCAGCACGATGCCGCCGCCAACGGGATCGAAAACCAGATCGATATCGCGGGTCGGTATTTGCGGATCAGCGCGATCGATCAGCAGCGTTTCGGTGGCCCCCGCCGCGCGCGCCAGCGCCAGGCGTTCGGGCGACGATGCAACGGCGGTGACATGCCCACCTTCAAGCGCGGCCAATTGGACCGCCGCCAGCCCCATGCCGCTGCCGGCGCCCGTCACCAGCACGCGTTCGCCGGGCTGCAGACGCCCTCTGGTCATCAGGCCGACCCAGGCGGTCAGGGCGCCGACGGTAAAAGCTGCGGCTTCCAGATCGTCCAGCCCCGGCGGCACCTGCCGCACGGCGTTGGCTGCGATCGTCAGACGTTCGGCAAAGCCACCGCCGCGCCCGCCAACCAGCACGCGCTGGCCGATCAACGCCTGCTGCCCATCGCCGGCTGCGATCACCGTGCCACAGGCCTCGGTGCCGGGAATGAACGGCAGTTCGGGGCGAAATTGATAGCCGCCCGCCAGCATCAGCAAATCGGGATAGTTGAGCGCGGCGGCATGAATGGCGACCTGCACCTGATCTGCCTCCGGCTGCGGCGGCTCCGGCCATGCCGGCTCCAGGCGAAGGCCCGAACGATCATCGCTGAGACCATGGCATACAAGCGCGCGCATCGTGCCTTACAGCGCAACAAAACGCGCATGGTCGGCATCGCTCAGCCGGACCTGCACCGCGATCCCCTGCTCGTCATGCTGGCGTTCGATGACATCGCCATGTTCGTGCAGCCACGCCAGCTTGCGGCCTTCACCGGCGCCAAGCCTGATATCATGGACATGGGCGCCAGCCCGCAACATCACGGCCATCTGATCGCAAAGCGTTTGCACCCCCTGCCCCGTCAAGGCCGATACCGCCACCGCATCACCGCCGGCCCGGGCCAGAAAGCCCTGCAGCACATCGGCATCCATCGCGTCGATCTTGTTGAACACGGTCAATATCGGCACCCGCTTCAATTCATCGGCAAGCCCCAGCCCGGTCAGCACATCGGCCACATCCCGCGCCTGCGCCTCACTATCGGGATGGGAGACATCGCGGACGTGGATAATCAGGTCAGCCTCGGTGACTTCCTCCAGCGTGGCGCGAAAGGCAGCGATCAACTGCGTGGGCAGATCGGAGACAAAACCGACGGTATCGGAAATCACCACCTTGTCATGGCCCGGCAGCTTGATGGCGCGCATGGTCGGATCAAGGGTGGCAAACAGCAGATCTTCGGCGCGAACCTCGGCGCCGGTCAACCGGTTGAACAGCGTCGATTTGCCGGCATTGGTGTAGCCGACCAGCGCCACCACGGGATAGGGTGCCTTTTGGCGCTGACGACGGTGCAGGCCGCGGGTGCGTCGCACATCCTCCAATTCGGCCTTCAGGCGAACGATACGGTCTCGTATCAACCGACGATCGGTTTCGATCTGGCTTTCGCCCGGGCCGCCCATGAAGCCGAAGCCGCCGCGCTGGCGTTCAAGATGGGTCCAGGACCGCACCAGCCGGCTGGCCTGATATTGGAGATGCGCGAGTTCAACCTGTAACGTGCCTTCGCGAGTCGAGGCCCGTTCGCCGAATATTTCAAGGATCAGCCCGGTGCGGTCGATAACCTTGGCTTTCAGATGTTTTTCCAGATTGCGCTGCTGAATGGGCGAAACAGTGCCGTCGATGACCACCAGTTCGGCCTCATGCGCAGCCACCGCCGCCGCCAGCCGTTCGATCTGGCCCTTGCCGAACAGGGTGGAGGCGCTGGCGCTGCGTAATTTGATGATTTCGGAATGCACGACAGCAAGCGCGATGGCGCGCGCCAGGCCTGCGGCTTCGGCCAGCCGCGCCTCGGGTGATCTGAGCGGCGGGGGTGCTGCGTTGCCCATTTTGTGCGCCGGATCGCGCAGCGGCAGCACGACCAGTGCCGGAGCGCCAAAACGTACGCCCCGCGCTGCATCCCAAATTTCACCCGCAGGCGCGTCCAATGCCTTCAATCCTCATCGCCTTCGATTTTTTCGCCATCGAACAATTGCACCGGCAGCGATGGCATGATCGTCGAGATCGCATGTTTGTAGACAAGCTGCGAATGCCCGTCACGGCGCAGCAAGACCGAAAAATTATCAAACCAGGTGATGACGCCCTGCAATTTGACACCGTTCATCAAAAACATCGTCACCGGCGTCTTGGTTTTTCTGACGGTGTTCAGGAACACATCCTGGAGACTGCTGGGTTTGTCGGCCATATTTGCCTGTCCCGTTCTTGTTGGCGGGGTGTTTTGCCCGCGATCGCCTCGTTGCCCGGCGCCAGCCAACGGCCCTGCCTGACCCGTCAGATCAAAGGATAGTGCGTCGACCATGATTTCTCAATGGTCGGTTCAGGCGGTGCCATCCTCATCATCAACCGGATCATCGCTTAGCCCCAAGGCCTTGAGCTTGCGATGCAGGGCCGAGCGTTCCATCCCGATAAAGGCCGCCGTGCGTGAGATATTCCCCGAAAAACGTCGAATCTGGGCCCGCAGATATTCGCGCTCAAAGGCTTCCCGGGCTTCGCGCAGCGGCGTTCCCATGATCGATCGCGCCGCCTGCCCGGGCATCAGCCGCGACGGCTCGGCGGTGATTTCGCTGGGCAGCATGTCGATCTCGATGCAGGAAATGCGTTCCGCCGGCGCCAGAATCAGCGTGCGTTCGACAACATTGCGCAATTGCCTGACATTGCCCGGCCAGTCGTAAGTCTGCAGCGCAGCGACCGCATCACTGCTCAGCATCGGGGTCGCGATACGTCGCTCGGCGGCGTAGCGCGTGAGAAAATACTGAACGAGATCACCAATGTCTTCGCGCCGCTCGGTCAATGCCGGCAGGCGTACGGGGACGACGTTCAATCGGTAATAAAGGTCCTCACGAAAGCGGCTGGCGGCGATTTCGGCGACCAGGTCGCGCGATGTGGCGCTGATCACGCGAACGTCGACGCGCACCCAGCGGGCGCCGCCAACCCGCTGAAAAATCTGTTCGGTCAGCACGCGCAGGATTTTGGCCTGGGTGGTCTTTGGCATGTCGGCGACATCGTCCAGAAACAGCGTGCCGCCATGCGCCTGTTCCAACAGACCGGCGCGCACCAGATGCCCGCCTTCCTCGACGCCGAACAATGCCTCTTCAACGGTATCGGGCGTCATCCGCGCTGCGCTGACAACGACAAAGGGCGATGCTTCGCGCGGGCTCCACTGGTGCAGCAGCCGCGCTGCGACTTCCTTGCCCGAGCCAGCGGGTCCGGTGATCAACACGCGGCTACCGGTTGCAGCAACGCGCTTCAACGTCGCGCGGACAGCGTTGATCTGCGCCGATGAACCGTTCAGTTCGATATCGAAACCAACGCGTTCCTTCAGCGCTTCGAATTCGCGTTTCAGCCGTTCGGTGGCCGTTGCCCGCTGCACGACGAGCAGCAGTTGCGCCGCCTGAAAAGGTTTTTCGATGAAATCATAGGCACCGCGCTTGATGGCGGCGACGGCGGTTTCGATATTGCCATGGCCCGAAATCACCACCACCGGTAGCGACACATCGCGGCGCTTGATCTCATCGAGCAATTCGATGCCGTCAAGCCGCGAGCCTTGCAGCCAGACATCGAGGATCACCAGCGATGGCCGCCGTTCGGCAAGCACCGCCAGCGCCGTATCGCTGTCACCGGCGGTGCGCGTATCATAGCCTTCATCGCCAAGGATACCGGCAATCGCTTCGCGAATATCGGCCTCATCATCGATGATCAGAATATCAAGTGGCATCTATGCGGTCATCCCCGGGCAATCATGCGCTGGCGGGGTTCGCCGAGCGTGTCGCTCAATGCTATTCGCTTGCTGAACGAGGCGCGAACGATGGCGCCGCCGGCTGGCGCATCACCAAGGTCAAGGCTGCCGCCATGATCTTCAACGATTTTCTTGACGATGGCGAGCCCGAGGCCGGTGCCGCGGGTCCGGGTCGTGACATAGGGTTCAGTCAGGCGATCGCGGCTTTCGACGGGCAGGCCGGCACCATTGTCGTTCACCTCGAGGGAAAGCATGTCGGCCGATTCAATGATATGCAAGGTGATCCGGCCGGGCCGATGCACGCTGCCTGCTGCAACGTCTGATTCAAGGCGTGCGCTTACCGATTCAGCGGCATTCTTGATGAGATTGGCGATAGCGCGTGCTACCTGATCGCGATCGCAGACCAGATGCGACTCGCCCTCGCTGACCAGTTGGAAGTCAATCGCCGGAAACGCGACCTCGGGCAAAACCAGCGTTTGCCGGGCAATTTTTTCAAGACTTTCGTCCGAAAATATCGGCTTTGGCAGCCGGGCAAAATCCGAAAATTCATCGACCATGCGGCGCAGGTCGCCAACCTGGCGCACGATGGTCGCCGTCAACACGCCAAACACTTCGGCATCCTCAACGATCTGCCGGCCGAATTTTCGTTGCAGCCGCTCGGCAGCAAGCTGGATCGGCGTCAGCGGATTTTTGATTTCATGCGCGATCCGCCGGGCGACATCGGCCCAGGCAGCCCGGCGCTGATCGGCCAACTGGGCTGAAATATCATCAAATGTCAGCACAAAACCACCCTCGCCGCCATGATCATCGCCATGTTCGGCCGCAATGGTTACCGAAAGCGTCTGGGTTTCGCTGCCGCGCCCGATGTGCACTTGCCCCTGGGCATCGCCGCTAATACGTGCCGCTTCCAGCATCGCGGCAAGTTCGGGTACAACGATGCTCAGTGACTGGCCCGACAGATCGGCAACCGAGGTTTCGAGCAAGCCCGCCGCCGACCGATTGGCGATCCTGACGATTCCGTTCGGTGCGATCGACAGGACGCCGGCGGACACCCCGCTGAGCACAGCCTCGGTGAAGACCCGGCGTTCATCAAGCTCCAGATTGGCGCCGATCAGCGCCTTTTGCTGGGTTTTCAACTGGCTTGTCATATGGTTGAAGGCCTTGGCGAGCGTACTGATCTCATCAGGCCCACCCCGTTCGGGAACGCGTGCATCAAGATCGCCAGCACCAACGCGTTGCGCCGCCAGCGCCAGCCTCGCGATCGGCGCCACCAGCCGATTGGCAAGCCAGAGCGCGAACCATATGGCCACAACCAGCGTCAGCAACGACATGCCGATCAGCACCAGATTGAAACGCAATTGCATGACGCGTGAGCGTTCGAGCAGCGACCGATAATCGCCAAGCGCGCTTGCCGCCTGTTCGGCACGGGCCAGCACGGCGGGATCAACCTTGCGCGTTACATAGACAAAGGTCCGGGCTTCGGGACTGGTTGCGACAATGCCTTCGATGCGATCGGTGCCCTTTGGCACCGCAATGCCAACGCCGGCCCGGGCCTTGCTGAGATCGATGCCGGCGAGGCGCTGCATCACGGTCGGTCCGCTGATCCCGCTGGCAGCGACCAAGGCCAATTGGCCATCGGGCCGGCGACTGAAAACCGCCGCTTCGCTAAGGTTGCGATTGAGCAATTGATATTGCAGGCCTTCGGCGAATTTTTTGCTATCAAGGCCATATTCGGAGGCATAATTTTCAATGTCATAGGCCATTGGCACGATGTCGGACGCAACGCGCCGGCGGTTTTCATCGACATAGGCCTGTGCGACCCGGTTCGAGCTATCAAGGATCGTCTTGACGCGATCGGAAAACCAGAATTGTACGCCGAACTGAAATAACAGCGAGGCAAAGATCACCACGAGCACTGTCGGCACGGCAGCGATGCCAGCGAACAGGCCGACCATGCGCACATGCATCTGGGCGCCGATGAGACCGCGGCGGCGATTGGCCAGCAAAATCGCGCCGCGCCGCGCGATCAGCACCACCAGAACCATCAGGGGCAGCAAATTCGCCACCACCAGCGCCGCCACCAGTGGCGGCGAAACGCCATTGGCAGGCGCTGCCCCCCCCGTCAGCAGGGCATAGCTTGACCAGCCAATGGCAAGAACAGCGATGACCGCGGCAAATTCGAGGCGCGGGTAGAAATCATTCCGCGACGTCCAGCGCTGCAACTGGCGTTGCGCCCGGCGCCGCAGCGATTTCGTGCCTGTATTTGTCATCCAACCGACTTGTTACGACGATTGCGTGGCAAAAGAAACACAGTAGGTGGCGCAATTGCGACAGGCCGAGCGTCAAAACCGAGCTTCAACCCCGTCGCTGCGCCACCGGATCCAGCCCCAGATCGGTCAATTTCTTGCGCAGCGTATTGCGATTCATGCCCAGCAATTGGGCTGCCTTCAACTGGTTGCCGCCAGTCGCATCGAGACACGCCGCAAGCAACGGCCGTTCCACCTCGGCCAGCAACCGATCATAGACGCCATCGGGTGGCAGATCGCCGCCAAACCCTGCAAAATACTGCCCGATGTGCTCGGCGGCAGCCTCGGCAAGATTGGTCGCGCCCGGTTGCAGCGATGATTTTGACAAATGCCTTGGCATCTGGCCGAGCCCCAGCGAAACGGCTTCGGCGCCAATGATATCGCCGCGTTCGAGGACGGCCAGGCGCCGCATCAGATTTTCAAGCTCCCGGACATTGCCGGGCCAGGAATGAGCCGCAAGCGCCGTCAGCGCCGCGATATCAAGCTTTTTGCGCGGCAGGCCCTCGGCGGCCGCCTGTTCGAGAAATCGCCGGGCCAGGGCTTCGATGTCTTCCGTCCGGGCACGGAGCGGCGGCAACGACAGCGGCACGACATTCAGCCGATAATAGAGATCCTCACGAAACCGGCCGGTCTGGATCAGCTGCGGCAAATCCTGGTTAGTCGCAGAGACGATACGAACATCGGCCTGTTGCGCACGGGCACCACCGACCGGCGTGAATTCGCCGGTTTGCAGCACGCGGAGCAGCCGCGTCTGGGCATCGATCGGCATGTCGCCGATTTCATCGAGAAACAGGGTTCCGCCTTGTGCTTGTTCGAATTTACCGATGGCGCGCGTCGCAGCGCCGGTAAAAGCGCCACGTTCATGGCCGAACAATTCGCTTTCGATAAGTTCGCGCGGGATCGCCGCCATATTCAGCGCGATAAATGGCTTTTTGGCCCGCGCCCCCAGATCATGGATGGCGCGCGCCACCAGTTCCTTGCCGGTACCGCTCTCGCCAAGAATCATCACCGTCAGATCATTGGGCACGACCCGGGCGATCAACCGATAGACTTCCTGCATCGCTGGTGAGCGACCGATCAGGGGCATGTCATCGAGCGCTAGACCGGGTTGCGGGCTGGCCAGACCGCCGTCGATGCCCTCCAAAGCCGACTGAACCGAACGGACCAGTTCATTCAGATCAAACGGTTTTGGCAGATAATCAAAAGCCCCCTGCTCGGTCGCACGCACAGCGGTCGACAGGCTGTTCTGGGCGCTGATGATGATGACCCTGAGGCCAGGCCGCAATGCCAGCAACGGCGCCAGCGCATCAAGGCCATTGCCATCGGGCAGCACGACATCCGAAATGACCACATTGCCAATACCTGCTGATACGAGATCGAATAGTCCGGCGATCGTATCGGTCAGTCGCACCTGAAAGCCCGCACGGATCAGGGCTTGCCGCACCACCGTGCGAATGGCGGCATCATCATCGGCGACAATTACGGTCGGGATCATTGCTCGGCCACTGCCAGCAAAACGCGAAAAACCGTCTGGGCGGGATCACCAAGACGTTCATATTCGATTACGCCACCATGATCGGCGATGATCTTGGCAACCAGAGCCAGGCCCAGCCCCGATCCACCGCGTTTGGAGGTAATGAAGGGTTCGAAAAGCTGGTCCGCCAAGCCCGCCGGCACGCCGTCGCCGCTATCGATGATGCGGATTTCGATCGGCAGCGATATCGGCGGGCCACCCGCTGCCGAGCGCACTTTCAAGCCGGGAC